>NZ_JADPIQ010000017.1:0-46508 GCF_023073015.1 Bradyrhizobium sp. 87 | reverse complement strand
AACGTTGCTCACGATCGCCTGAAATCGCTGCTCACGATCCTCTGAAATCGTTGCTCACGATGCGCTGAAATCCGTGCTCACGATGCCGCGAAACGCGCATGCCTCCTCGGCGGAGCCGTGCTGCAGTCGAACGCGATCCGATTGCAGAGCCTTGAACTGGCCCTTCTCAAGGAAGCCCTTCGGATGCTCGCTTTCGTCGACCATCATGCGGCGGAGGCCGTAGCCAACGGGAGCGCCGACGCGATATCCCAGGCACGCCAGCGAGCATCCGTCCCGCTGGGCGGCGGTGACATCGATTGCTGCCAAGATCGGCTGCACACCGCAGACGCTGCATGACTGGGTCAAGAAGGCCGAGGTCGATAGCGGGCAGCGGGCCGGCGTTCCGACCGACACGGCCGAGAAGCTGAAGGCGCTCGAACGGGAGAACCGCGAGCTTAGGCAAGCCAACGAGATCCTGCGCAAGGCAAGCGCCTATTTTGCGATGGCGGAGCTCGACCGCCGGTCCAAGCCATGATCGCCTTCATCGACGATCATCGTGGGGCGCATGGGGTCGAGCCGATCTGCAAGGTGTTGCCGATCGCCCCCTCGACCTACCACGCCCATGTGGCCAAGCGGCGCGATCCCGCCAAGCTGTCGGCGCGCGCTAGGCAGGACGCCGCGCTGAAGATCGAGGTTCGGCGCGTCTTCGATCAAAACTTCTCCGTGTACGGCGTGCGCAAGGTCTGGCGCCAGCTCAAGCGCGAAGGCTTCGATGTCGCCCGTTGCACGGTGTCGCGACTGATGCGGGACATGGGTTTGCAAGGGGTTATCCGCGGCAAACCGGTCAAGACCACGATCAGCGACAAGGCCGCGCCATGCCCGCTGGATCACGTCAATCGCCAGTTCAAGGCACCAAGGCCGAACGTTCTCTGGCTCTCCGACTTCACATATGTCGCGACCTGGACGGGCTTTGTCTACGTCGCCTTTGTGATCGACGCCTATGCCCGCAGGATCGTGGGCTGGCGAGCCTCGCGCACGGCGCACGCAGGCTTCGTGCTCGATGCGCTGGAGCAGGCACTGCATGATCGACGGCCGGCCGATCGTGGCGGGCTCGTGCACCACAGCGACAGAGGCCGCCCAATACGTCTCCATTAAGTACACCGAGCGCTTGGCTGAAGCTGGTGTCGAGCCTTCTGTCGGCAGCGTCGGAGATTCCTATGACAACGCTCTCGCCGAAACCATCAACGGCCTTTACAAGGCCGAAGTGATCCATCGGCGCGGACCATGGCGCAGCTTCGAAGCCGTCGAGTTCGCGACGCTGGAATGGGTGGACTGGTTCAACAACCGAAGGCTCCTCGAGCCCATCGGCAACATACCGCCGGCCGAAGCCGAGCAACGCTACTACGCCATGCTGGAACAACCCGCCATGGCGGCATAACTTAAACCAAATGGCCTCCGGCAAACCCGGGGCGGTTCACCTCAACCGCGGTGGGCATAACATCACGAGAGATTTCGCCCGGATGGTCAGATTGCCAAGCCCAGAAGACCTTCATGTCTCGATCAGCTTTCCAAAAATGCCCGGTACCACCTGACCTGGCTCTCACTAACCTGAAAGCGTCCGTCCATCATTTGAGCCTTATCGCGGTCAGCACCAACGATTACGCGGCCCAACTCCTGAATGCGGTCGAACAGGTCAAGGACTTCGTTTGAGCGCTCTAGAATGCCTTCGCTGGAGATCGGTTCACCCTTGTATGTGTACTGGTTAGCAAGTTCATCCAGCAACCTTTTGTAGTCTGTGAGGATCGGCCGCATGTAGATCATCGCGACATCCTCGACTTCGGGAGGAACGTCTTTATCGCCGAACAGGAGCTTGGCGAGCTGCAGAGCTGGCGCCCACGTCCAGCTTTCGCTCCCCTGCACCAGCCGTTCCTTCATCAGATCGACAAAGTCGAGCTTGCCATACTGAAACGGCGCATGGGGCCACCCGTCCTGGATATAGAAGTCGTACATGCCGTGAGGAAACAGTGCTCGGACGGTCTGGTCGCTGGTGATCTTATTGATCTCGACCGGACGGGCCGCTGATAACTTGTTGCTCAGGTAAGCAAACATGATCTCGGCAATCTGGCGCACCGAATAAACGCCTTGGGATGCTTCGCCCAGAAGGGCCGAGATCATAGGCAGTTCGGTCTTGGTGGCGAACTTCTCCAACCATTCCGTTGAGGCGCGCCGCAACCGCACATCAATGGGGTGGGGAGGCTGCGTGAGCTTTCGGGCGTTTTCGAGGGCTACCCTGTAGCGGTGTATCCAATACTTCGTCCGGCTTGGCGGCTCCAGGAACACATCGCCATAGGCAACCTCCAACTCCCGCGCCAGCCACTCCTCCTGCTGGCGTTTGAACACTCCCGTCCGGGCATCGTGCAACATCCCCCCGAGGTCCTTCAGGACCGGGTGGGTTCGCGCCCGGGTGCCGAAGATTTCCTCTAACTTTGCTTTCTCGGCATCGCCTTCAACAATGTACGGGGCCTGGTCTACCCAAAAGATGATGGGCGCAGGATCTCCAATCCGGAAAAGCCGTTGCCGGTAGGTGTCCGGAATCAGCCCGGTCAACTCGTACCCGTCGGCGTTATCGAAGTGCAAGAAGGCACTGATGTTGAAGTCAGCATCCATCTCGGGAAGATACATCGAGTTCCCGGCCCAAAAGATCGGCACGCCGATTGAGTCGACCGGCGACAGTCGAATTGCAGCGGAGACTGCCAGGGCGTCAGGCGTCAAAGGTTGATCCCTGCCCGCTTGTAGACCTGCTCCACGCACTCATAAATCAGTCCGCAGTGTTGGCTGACATTCAGTGGCAGCAACCGATAGGTTTCGATTACGTTTGTCAGTTCCTTCAGGGCCTCAGTGACACCAGGCGTCCGCTGGAATTCTTCTGGGACGACGACGCCCAGCAAGTTCTCTTTCTTCAGCGGGATATCCGCTTCCACCTGAAGTTCGATCACCGCGGCGCGATCGTCACAATCCTTAGTCGACCCCTCCTTGTACAGCTTAGAAACCGCGAGCACCCTGGAATGGCTCATGTTGAGAAGATGCTCCTCCTTGAGCTTCTTCTGATCGTTCGCGTCCCGATCGACGTACCGGCGCGGTGTTTCGAAATACAGGGAGATAAGCCGGCCGATCTGGTCTTGATCGGTGCCGACGTTGAAGTCCTCCAGTTTGAAGGTCGTCAGGTAATCCGGCATCCTTCCCCGCTCGAAGGCGCCCGTATCGAAGGGATGTATCCGCTTCAAGGGTGGCGGATTGCTGAAGCGCATCACGAACACGGTCGGCAGCTGCCACGGTTCCGGGTTCAGCGCATCCTTGCCCTTATAGGCAGCACGACCGACGAACAGATAGCAGAGCTTTTCGCCCTGGAAGACGTTGCACTTCACCGCGAGAAGCTTCTCTTCATTCAAGATCGGAATCAGGTTGCTCGAAGCGGTGCTGTGTATCCACGGCGGACTCTTCGGTACGGCCAGGTTGCTGTTCTTCAAAAACTCGCGGAGCTTCACCTCTGTGGGCTTGACCATCGGATATCCATGGGGTGCAGCAAATCACCGGGACGCCAATCTATCAAAACCGGTTGCGGCAGGTAGGTTCTCACAACCGTAATCCCCACTACTCAACCGAAATGTCTGACGATGCCATTGGTAAGAAAAAGAAGCGTACAGAGGGAGACCAAGACGCCAGCCAGGACCGCGAGCAGCATGAGGACAAACCCCCGCTCCCGGCCAAAGGCTCGAACAACGGTCTCGGACTGAGATAGGATTCCGCCCATCCCTACGGCGATCCTCGCCAGGTTCGGTTCTCGCTTTTGCGTGGCTTTAGCCATGCCCGTCTCCGAAAGTGAGCCTCCGGGATGCTTCCCGGCTCGTACCGTACGACCATCCCCGAGGCGTCAACCGCCAACAACGCACCACGACTATCCCCATCGGGTTTGCAGTTTGGAAAAACCTCTTTGACGCTTCATCCAACACCAATGGTTATTTCATCAAACCGCAACGCACCAGTAACGAAGCGGCTCGGGAAGCGCCATTTTCAATAGTTCTTCCAATGTGTTATCCGCTCCGCAGGAACAGGCCTGCGGAGACTATCAAAAGCGCCGTCCAAAATTTGGAGAAGTCGTCCAGAACTACGGATTCGCCGGGTACGGATGACCAGCCTGGGCGTCAAACGCCCGGCCTGTGAATCGGGGCCGAACTGAACCACTTGAACTAACGCCAGCAATTCCTTTTGGCGAACAAAGGAATCTGCGTCGGGATGGGGTCACGATCGGCGCCGATGCTGACCCCATTTCCACTGGCTTTTCTTAATTCCTTCACAGCGTTACTGCCGATATCTGCAACAGCCTGACCCCTGCGCCGATTCACATCCCCATAGTCCTATCGTAAGCGTAGCTCCCCTTTTTGATTGGTGCTTGACGCCTATTTTGAGCGCGTGACGCGGCGCCGCGGCTTCCAAATTTCGGACAAAGCGTTGACGGCGGCCTCGAGGGCCTTGCTGTCGATGACGTTGGGATCGAAGTGTTCGGGCCCCCAGAGGCGCATGTGTTCGTGCTCCGGATGGGTGGGGTCGCTGATGGCGTCGAGGTATTCGGCAGAGGCTGGCGCACCGCCGACGTCCTCCGGAGGACAACGACCGGCGGCCTCGAGCAGGAGGAGAAGTCCCTCTATCGTCGTGTTGTCGAACCATTTTTCGAGTTTGATCACATGGATCCAGCTGTCGCCGAAGTCATAGAGATAATGGATCGCCTTGGCGCCTGTCTCTGAACGATATCGGAGAGGCGAGCAGAAGCTGGCGCAGACGATGCCACAAGGGCTTCAATTCCTGGGCGGCATAGCCGACCCAGAAGGCGAGCGTCGAACGGTCGATGGCGATACCGTGCGTCGCCAGCATCTGCGCCTGGCGGTAAAGCGGCAAATGCCAATGATACTTGGCGTCGATCACTTGCGCGACGAGCCGCTCGGTGGGCAGTCCTCCCCTGATCAGTCGCTCGGGAGCAGCGTGCTGGAGGACGACGCCATGACAGGCGCGGCAGGCCAGTTTGGGTCGGCGGGTCACAATCACCCGGTATTGCACCGGAACGACGTCGAGCCTCTGACTCTCATCGCGACCAATCTCAAAGAGATCGCCTTTGCAAGACGGGCAACAGGTTTCAGCCGGCATCAGGGTTTCGACGATGCGCGGCAAATGCTCCGGAAGCTGACCACGGTTGGCTCTGCGCTCGGTATTTCTCTTCTCGCAGGCTCTGGGATTGGAGCGATCCTCGGCTGCTTCGAGAGCCGCGACGGTCTCTTCGATGTCCTCCAGAACAAGCTGTAGCTGATCAGCGTCCAGCTTTTCCGACGATCGACCGAACTGCGCATCTTTCGCAAGCTTGAGCAACCGTTCGAGCCTGGCGCAGCGATCCAGCAGAGCCGCGGCAAAGGCACGCAACTCGGCTGGATCGCTCGGCAGCTCATCAGGCAAATCACTCATTGGCCCGAGTCTGCCATGCTTCGCGCCTTGATGCAGCGAAGATTTTATTCCCTACGCAAGTGCTTTCGGTTGCGGGATTTGAGGTGCGTGCATGCGCGTCCAATCCATGCCGGCCAGAAGCGCAGACAACTGCGCGGCAATCATCCGCATCATGCCGGCCACGGTGGGAGGCCATTTGAAGCCGCTGCTATCGAGCCGCTTCCAGTACATCACCAGGCCGGTACCATCCCAGACGACAGTCTTCACGCGATCGGCGCGCTTCGCACGGAAGACCATCGCCACACCCTTCATCGGGTCTTGGCCAAGCGTCTCCTTCGCCAAGAGCGGCAAGCCATCCGCACCCTTTCTGAAGTCCACAGGTTGGGTCGCAACATAAATCGTGAGGCCCGTGGATGGCGTCAGCATGAACGTGTCCGTCGCAGAGCCGTGACCAGGTCACTTAGTACCGCAAGGCCAGGCGTCCCGCGTACCTCTATCCGTGCCCCCTGGAACTCGACCATAACAACAGCTGCTTCCGCCGATATAGAGGGCTCCGCAGCCGCCGGTAGCGTCGATTCCGACACCAAAGGCACAAACGATAAGTTATCAGCCGAAGCCGGCAGCACCAACTGGCCCAAACGCGCTCGACGCCGCCAGTCATTCACCTGCTGGGGCCGGCAGCCATGGCGGCGGGCGACATCTGTGACAATCGTGCCCGGCTCGAAGCTTTCCGCGGCAATCCGTGCCTTCAGATCGTCTGGCCAGCGCTTTCGACCTGCGCCAGCATACACTTCGATACGCGGGGATGGTCGTCTTATGTCGTCCGAATGGTCGTCCATTGTGAGCACCCTTGCAGAAGATGCCCCTTCTAGCGGCGCTCACAAGACTGCGCACAAACAATCTGAAGGGCCTCAGCACCACGCTCACGTCCTATCTCCGGCGTAAACGAGTACGTCTTGTAGTGGACGGACGGCGCGCTGGTCGCATTGTCCATCATGTTGGTTGGTTCATTGGCTTTCCTGGCAGTCTCTTGCCTCATGCAACCGACGGCGCCCGGATATGAACTTTAGGACAGTCGTCAGCCAAGCAGGATTGCAGCGCGCTGCTGGTCCTCGAAGCTCAGGACTCGGTGAGCAAACGCCTTGTTCTCCGCGATCGATCCATCGAGCAATTGCTTGAGCAGACCGAGGTTTGTCTTCTGCTGGTTGCTCAGGTTCTCGCGTATGCTGCAGAGCTGATCCCGGTCGGTCACTTGAACCAGAGCAAAGAACTTGCCCAACAACCCGGCAATGACATCAGACGCCTGCACGCCCGGCTCGTCATGGGATACGACAAAACGGAAATTTTCGAGTCGCCGATCGCCGTCCATGAACACTTCCGCGCCGAGATACTCCTCGATCACCTTTTCCACATCCAGGATGTGGTGCGAATTCTTGAACAAGCAGATCCGCCCAACATAGAAAGGACCGAAACTCTCGACCAGCACGTTGGCCTGCTCGTCCTCAAGGTACGGGAGCGCATCCAGCTTCTCGGCGATCTGAAGAACGCCCTTGAGCATCATGTATTCGAAATGACCGAGCAGCGGCTCGCGCTCTTCTAGACGCCCGCGAAGCTCGGAAATAAAGTCGTTTCGGCGTTGGCTTCCGACATCAGGATAGGAATATCGCCGAAACAGATCAACCGTGTCCGCCAGGTTGAAGCGCAGAATCGTATAAAGCGCGTCCTTGAGCTGACCATGAAATGGAAGGAGTTGATGCTTCTCATACTCCGTCAAAATTGAATCGATAATATCGATGGTGGACCAGTAGAGCGGGTCCATCACGGAGTAATGAACAGCGAAGCCCTTCTCGATGACCCATCGCAGGAAAGACTCCAGCTTCTGAGCGGCCAACAGCTGCAAGAAGTCGCCCTTGGCTATGTGTTCAAGCTTAATATCCTTCGTGGTTTTTTGGATGCGACAACGCTGTCGCAAGTCATCGATATTCAACTCGCGCGGCGGCCCGCGATAGGCGATGCCGGCGATCACGAAGTATTTTGGCTCCCTCACATTGAGTCCATCCGCACGGGTGTGCAGGCGGCGAATATTGTTCGTCTCGTCGTAATACATCGTGTAGGTCGCGTCGGCTCCAGTCAGTTCATTCAGTGCAATGTCGAACTTGCGGAGCTCATTCACTTCTATCATGTTCGTACTTGCTTGGAGGCAAAATCGGGATTTAGATTTTGTAATGCTGGCCGGTGTTTACCGTCGCGCGACTGGGTGACCGCACTTTCCTGCGCGACAGCTAGCTGCACGTTCGTGCGTGACCTTACTTCCGACGCAAAACATGGCGGTATGGCTGGGCTGCATCCACCGATGCGCACGTTGGTTCAAATAACCTTGTTCGCCCATTTCTCGAGGTCCGCGCACCGACGCATCAGTTCATCAAATGTCTCGGGCTCGTCGAGCAAGAGTCCGTCCGCGATCATGTGCTTGTAATCTCGTTCCAAGACGACTCGCGATTGTCCCTCTGGGACGAGCTTTAAGGCGCCACCGACGGCCGAGTTGTATTCGATGACCGCCCCGGCAGAATCCTTTTCTGAGAAGAACCACGACTTGTGCTCCGCAACGGTTACAGCAAGTTTTCGGTCCTTCATTGCCGATTCCGCAATCCCTGCATCGTCCAATCTCACAAGGTCATACCAGTGGCGAGCGAAGCGTTCGCCTTTCAGTTTCCCTTGAACGCAAAAGACATGGATCGCAGTCGCCTTCTCCCAGAAGGTTCGCTCCGCTTTCATGGTCTTGGGCTTAGCGGTCGGGAATTCGAGAGTTTCAAGGTACTGGGCAGCGTCGCAAACGACGTCATGAAGTTCGCTCGGCTCCCCTGTCGATCGTGCGCCGAATTCGAGCATCACGGCGGGGCTCACATAGCCGCTACCAGTCTCCAAGGGATCGTACGTGACGAAAATCTTGTCGTCCTTGGCTTCAGCCTTGGCGCTCAGCTTGTCATGTTGCAAGCGCTTATTGATTACGGGCAACGCCTTTTCCTTGACCCAGACTGGGAGGCGTTCTCGTGCCTTGTCGCTCCACTTTTTGCTTTGACTGCGGCTCTGAGGGACCGGATTGTCCTCACTTGCGCTCACCAGGTCCGGAGCTATCGCGCGGATGTCGTAGGTGAGATCGACGTCTTCCGAGAAACGGCGGATTGCGCCGTAAGCCTTCGAAAGGGACGTTCCGCCCTTGAAGACCAGATGGTCGCCCATTGGCGAGGAAAAAAGCGCATTCAGGCACCAAACGACCCAAACATCCTTCTCGAGAAGATGTGCAGGTAGTCCTGAGTTTGAAGCAGCAACGCCGAGCGCCTCTCGGCGATCGGCATTCGATAGATTTAGAAATTTATCCAACGCGCAGTTCGCTTACCGGCTTGGCAAGCCAAGTCGGCAATGAAGGTGCGGCAGACCTCAGTTCGTTCGCTTCAATCGGAGTCAGTTTTTGACTGACCGATTGCAAGGCTTGTCTTGCAGTCTCTGGACCGACCCAGGCAAGCGCGCGCACGACCTCACCTGCTCGACGGTTGGCCAGGATAAGCTGCCAACGCGGTGCATGCTTGAATTCCACAACTTGCTTGCCAAGATGGAGCTGGCGGGAAGGACCGGAGGTCAGAAAGACCTGCCGAACAGGTACCTGCGTCGTCAAACCGAGGTGGTTGGCCGCCGCAGCGCCGCTGGAAACGATAATTTCACCGCTGCGCGCCTTGGTCTCCTCAATGACTTTTTCGACCGACGGAGCTCTAGTCCCGAAGCGGCTTTCGACCGGACGTAGATATACCCCTCGCCTCGCGCGCAAGAGCTTTCCTCGCTCGGCAAGACGCGAAAGGGCCTGATCGACGGCAGCACGCTTTCCAAGTTGCAAAAGTGCCTTGGCAGCGATGGGCGCGCCTTCGGGCAGTTCTTTTGTGACTTCCAAAATCCGGGTGCTCAGGGTGGTCATGGCACTCACTCCACTGTCAGAAACATAGGAGAACTTCTGACACCCTACAAGTGTCGCCGTGAGAAAAGGTTTCCCTTGGAAAATCAATTACTTGTCAAAACATAGGGCCGATCCGGCCATTTCAAGAGTTCCACAATCAGGTTTTCAGGCCCAATCCCAGTCCTCACGAGCTGCACAAGCCGACGAGGTAAGCCGACCATTCCCACTCCTAATTCCCTCCGAGTAGACGAACACCTCCAGCTCGCGAGAAAACAAGCAAACTGATCGACGGGGCGGCGGCGAGATATTCGACGTCGCCCTTTCGCGAGCGCCCCCGCGAGAGATTGGGGCTCGCAGCCAAAGACGGCCTGGCACCATCCCTCCTGGCCATCCATCAAGCGCACAGTGGTAGCAGGCCTGTCCCGGCACCACACACTGTCGGGTCCGGCCGGTTGATCGCGATCTCAGCGCAGATGGCGGCGCTCCGCCGCGAAACCTCCGGGGTCCGCCTTTAAGGTCCGAGCTTGCACCGGCACTGCAGGTGGGCAGCCAAGTCGCACCGGGGCGTTAGCTGTCGGGCCCGGCAAGATCGGCTTGCTCCGCGGCCGTTGGCCCCGGCTTGCCGAGCCTCGCCGCGATGAATGCGTGGAAGGCGGCCATGGTGTACACCTCGTAGGGACGCCGCGTCGTCATGGTCAGCAGCCATCGGGCCAAGTTCCATCGGCACACTCTGCCAAGCGCCCGCGCGGGGCTACGGTAGAGAGACATTTAGCAAATTCCGGAAGATGGCTTTCATCGCTTTAACCTAAGCTTGCCGCCTTCCCTTCAGTTCGGCACCTTTCCCATGATGACAGTAGCAAGCAACCTGTCCTTTCTTCGGCATCATGATCGGGCTGGTCTCCGTTGCCTTTCCACTCCGCTTCCTGTACATCCGCGACCGCCGAATGGCGGCAATCGTGCTGACAGTCTCGGTGGTTACGTTCCTGCCGGTGACCGCCATCGATGGCGCAAAGGAACAGGCCTTGGCGCGTCAAGAGCACGCCATCGCCCCTACGTCGAAGTCGCCCGCCGAACTGGCTGAAGAGGTTTGCCAGGCGCCCGGCGCGATCCGGGATTGCGAGGCAGTCCTGACCAAGCAGATAGCCGAGGAAGGGGGACATCCGAAGAAGCCGGAGCCGGTGCCGGCCGCCGACTCGCGGAACGGCTCCTGCAACTCCGACTGGCGCCAGTGCTCCGATAACGCTGACCTTATGAACAATTTCAAGGACAGCAGCCGCAGTTCGTTGTCGTGCCAGTATGCGGCAAAGAAGCTCGCGAAGTACGGCGCCCCGTCGTTCCCCTTCTTTTCGTTCAGCAACTTCAACAGCGGCAACGACTTCGTGAGGACCGGACAGGCGACGTTGGTCGAGCCCGACGCGGAGTTCCAGAACGCATCCGGCACAATCGTGCACATCGTGGTTACCTGCAAATACGATCTGAATAGCCAGCGGGTAGTAGACGTGAGCCTCGATTGACCGCGCCTTGTTCAGGACAGGCGCTATCCAGGGCACCCCTTTTCGTCCAGCACGGCCCCGATGGGCCCCTTTCGCCGAGCAACCAGGGCCACAGCCGAAGACCGCGCGCGATATCGGCGCGCTCGCCAATTCCTATTGATTGTACGACCGGCCTCATCGCTCCCCTGGTCAGGGAGCACAATAGTTCAGGCAACAATAGGTCTATCAGCAACGTCGGTACATGCGACAAGACGCGGTGGCACAGTTAGGTTCGAGGGCTAGCATGTTCGCTTCTCTCCGCTTGACCGTCGGGACTCATCAAAATCCAGTGCGACTATTGGTCGGGCACGGCTGAATGAGGATCGTCGGCCCGCACGGACGTCTGCAGCTGCGCCGGGTCTACTTTCTTGCGTTGTGCCCATTCGACAAGATTGGTCGGACGATACCCGGGATCGGCGCGCCAGCGCCCAAACACGCTGCCGTCGATCGTCTCGTTTATGTTGATGTGCCTCCCGTCGTCGCGGACATCCGGCTCTTGGCCAATCGACCGGTAGAGCGGTCGCGTGAACCTGGCGTACATCCCGTAGCCGAAGAGCTTGTAGGAATCGGTGATCGGCGCCACCACCGAATTTCCCTCCAAGTCGACCTCTGATCGAAACGAAAGTCCCTGCGATTCTGCCTTTTTCATCATCCAGCGCAGTGGTGCCTGGGCGAGAAGGTCGGTCTCGTAGCCGCCACCTACGTTGGCGTGGGCGCCCACAAACCAGCGTTGCTCGACGCCGGAGAGCGGTCGCGGCTGCGCGATGATGGCCTTCGGATCTTTTGGATGGTGGACATCCCAGAGGGTGGGAACAAAGTCGTTCCGATGCTCATCGATAGCCAGCGCGTGATATCCGTTCAGGATGGGAAGACGCAGTCCGGTCTGAAGATAATCGAAAGACGAACGGCTGATGCCGGGGATATTCCCTGCCGCCAAGCCGACAGACCCGACGGTGTCCCAGACGCCAATCACCTTGATTTTCGTGGGTTGGGCATACTTGAGTAGCCATCTCTCCTGCTCGGTCAGCTTGGCGACGTCGCCAGCCGCTTCCTTATCCTTCAAAGTCCAAATACTTTCCTCGTCACCTTTCCTATAGCGCTCGAAGAGCTCGCTGACGCCTATGGGCGACCCAGCCTTGAGGATGCCGTCGATGGCGATCAATCCAGCCAAGGCTCTTGCGGTGTATGCGCCGCGGCTGAAGCCGAAAATGTAGATCTCGTCGCCGTCGTTGTAATTTTCTATGAGCCACTCGTAGGCGAGCCGGATGTTCTCATCGAGCCCTTGTCCGAACACCCCACCGAGAAAACCGTTCACTCCGACCGAGTAGTAGACGAGCTGCGGCTTTCCGTCTCTCCCTTTCGAGGCGCACAGGGCCCGCATCCGCCAGACATTCGTGTTGCTATCGACACTATTCCACGTCCCATCGAGAAAGACCGCCAGACGCTTCTGTTGCTGCTCAGCACCGGCGAAGTTCGGCTGGTTGCCGCTTTTCTCCGCAGGGTGGCCGATAATCACACCGATCGCGACGATTGCGACAATACCCAAGAGAAGGGCCACCCAGTGCGCGAGCCGTTCAAAAATTCGCCAAATCTTCATAAGCAGCTCCACGCTTGCTGATCAATTCTATGACCTTCTCCGCGACTCGATCGCGGGTCAGGGGATCTGATTGAACCCTGTAGGTACGAGCCCAGGTGGGTGGCACAGATCCTTCGCGCTCACTGAGGTCTCAGCGCGTTCGCGACCGCGCTGCCGATCAGAGCCGCGTTGTGCGCATCGACGGCCGCTTGCGATGGGCCGTTCACGATCCTCCCGACCACCTTCCCTCGCTTATCGGTGACCGCTTGGAAAGACGAGGCTCCGGGCGCCAGCGTCATAAGGAGCTCGTGCGTCCTGGTGCGGCTAGCATCGAGCAAGGGACTGGACGGCGTCGACAGCCGAACAAGACTCCATGTCGCGGCCATACTCGCATCCGTCGTGATGATGAACTTGTTGTCGTATTGCGACGAATCCGACTGTGTGCCGGCAACCCCAAGCGGCGGCCCCTCACCATTCGCGGTCGCGCGTGACGACCGATGGAAATCGATCACCTGGACCGCGTCAACGAGCCACTCCCGGATACCGAGGTTTGAGGCATCCACGAACGGCGAGCTGGTCGACCGAGGCCCGAGAGGGAAGCCTGGAGCGCAGCTGCTGCCTATCATCGGCTCAGCCAGATCATTTGCGGAGTAGTAGAAATTATACTTATGCGAGTGCAGATTTTCGGACGAAAGCTGTCCACCCAAACCGAAGGTGAAAGTCTGCGAATTGGCGAGCGGCATCTTGTACGACGCGCCTGGTGTCACCGAACTCTTCTCGTCTGCCTGCAGCGTAAGTTGAATGAGGACGCCCCAGGAGCCCGGCATGTAGGCGTCCTCCGCGGTGGAGACCTGCTTCCCGTTAACTAACCGTACGGGTACCGGAAGTCTGCGGATTTCGTCCCGGCCGAACTTCAGTTCGCAGTAGATGGCGTTCTTGACCTGGCGTTCCATATCCCGCGTAGCGTTGGGGTCTCCCGCCTGATCCCACACTTCTGGTAGCCGCGAATAGGAGAGTCCGCAGCCTGTCAGCGTACAGCCCAGCGCGACAAGAATAAACGATCGCTCCAACATGGTCGCCCCCACAATCGGAACTTTATTCGTTGCCTACGATCGGTTTGGCCCGCAAACGGCGCAGCAGTGCACTGGCCTTGGGTGAAGCGACCTCTATAGTCGGTCCCGATGGGCTGTCGGCGATGATGAGACCTCGAGCGCAGTAGTCGCTCGCCAATGTCAGGTCGTGAACGCATAGGCCCCCTGGGCATTTCGGCGCTCCTGGCTCACCGCAACGCCAGGCAAACGCCTCGCCTGAAACGAAGGTCACGAAGATTATGGACAAGCAAAACGCGCGCATGAAGTCCCCCCACCATCAGCCCGAAAACCGGCCGCCAACAAACAGTTGATATTATAAATTAAACGACCTTACATTGCGGTTGAATATTTCGCAAGATGGGCATCCACTGATGAGCAACAGCCAACGCGCATCGTCGCGTGGTTACTGCCCGTGCCAACGAATGCGGCGTTCTGATCCCGAAGCTTTCGCAGCTCGCCGCTAGATTGGCCGGCGGCTTGCCGCCTTTAAAGCGAGTACGGTATTTACAAAACGCACACCATAATTCCTTGCCGCTATTGCGCTGAGGACAAATTGCGCGAGGAGCGCGGCCGCAAATACGAGCGCAGTCTTATATGTCTGCATGGTCACTACGCCGATTCCGCCAAAGACCATCAGCAGCATGAACGCAATGCCGGCATAGTCGCGCGTCAGCAGGAACATGCGATGGACCTGCAGCACGCGCGGATCGTCCTCTACCGACTTGTAGAGCTTATACCAAAGAGCATTTTGCTCGCTCGACGTGGTGGGAAACGGCCCCACGTTAGTCTTGAGTGTCCCGATATCGATTCTCGCATCGCGATGAAGATAGTAAGAAAACGCCCGACATCCAGGCAGGGGATCGTGCCAACGCCAAAACACCAATCTGGCCTTGGTTTGGATATCAAGCAAACCGTTAATCACTCCGATGAGCACGGCCCCCAATCCAGCAGGTATAAGCGCCTGCCAATGCTTCAGCATCTCCTGATAATCGGCTGCAACAAGCTGATCAGTCTTAAGCGCAATCGCGAAAATAGCGATGTTGACGACCAGGATGGTGATTAAGGAAGTAGTGTTCTGATCCTTGAGAGATCTCTCTTTCGAGCCCTTCTTAGTCATTGTTCTTGCCTATCTGGGGGCTCGCACCGCGGCAAAGAGCGAGAGAACCGGCTCGCTATCCTTCGGCCAACACGAACGCCATTCGACAAAAAGATGGATCGCCGGGACACCCTGAGATGCGAACGCAAGTCTCAGTCTTCCTGTCTGTCGGGATATGGCAAGCATTCGGCGAGGCTGTAGTCATCGCGTTCCGGAGCGTCTTTGGCAGTTCGCTTGTCTGACCCTTCGGTTGAGATGACATGCGCCCCACGATGGTGCATAGCTCGAACAACGGATTTGCGCGGATGATTCTCATCGGCTTTAGCCGAGCTAATTACCGCGGTGAAGGTTGTCTTACCGCCCTGGGCCGCCTTCCTTTCACCCAAGAGTTGATCCAGCAGTTCGGTCGAAACGTTGTGGCGCCCGCCGTGGTGAGGAACCTGGAATCGATCAATGCCGGGCAACGTCAATCCGATCAAAGGTGCATAGTCGATGACTTCTTTGAGCCCAGTGCGTCCAGTATCGCCGGTAAGCAAGATTTTGCAACCATTGAGATAGGCATACTGAACCACGCTCATCTCGTTTTCGTTGCTCGTCTCGCCCGCGGGAAAATATTCGTCACCCCAAGCTGCCTTGACGAGCGCGGCGGCCTCCTTCGCCACACGAATAACCGCATCGCGCGCGATCTCGAGCAACCCTTTCTCCTCGGGGGTTTTGTCGGAGGAGACAACCAGATCCAGAAAGCGCGAACGGATCGGAGCCATCACGCGGAAAGCACCAATGGTGCTACCCTGAAATGGTTCATATATCGGGATGTTCTTTCGGAGGGCGATCTCTTCAAGAGCAACTAGATTGGAATAAGCCTCCCTCAAGGCTGTCTCCAGCCCTTGAGAGGTCGTGAAGCGTTTGAACCTAGGAAGAAGCTCTGCAGCAAAACGCCAGGGTCGCAACATCCAAAGCGCGCCGACCTCAAAATCCTCCAGGACGCGCTGCAGGCCTCCCGCATGATCGCCATCGTTGTGAGTCGCCACGACATGATCGATCCGCCTCGGCTTCCCGTAGTATTTGTTAAGAAAGTTGACGACCTTCTCGCCGGTTGATTGATAGCCTCCATCGACGACATGAATGAAGGTCTGATTATTCAACTCATAGCGAACGCAAATGGCGTCACCGCTGCTCTTTGCTTCGACATCTAAAAAATCGACCTCAAAATAGTCAGCCACGTTTCCGTCTCCAAGAGCTTGGCCTGAGGGTTTCCAGGCAATGATTCTGGTCACAGAGATACCGAAATGGACTCTTTCTAGTGGTGCCGAGAAACACGTCAGTCCTGAATCTCAGATGAGTGGCGTTGCATTGGGATACGGAAATCTCGCATCAGTCAGCTCCCCGTTTGGCCTCCCAACCTGAAAACGCCAATATCGAACGAGGAATTCGACCCCATACGGCGCCGCTCCCGCGGCGCCTCAGACGGCCCGCTGAAGCCGCGCGCAGAGCATTCTGCATACCGCGGAGGATCTCCGGGGGCTCTTATCTATCTTGAGACGCCGTTTCTCGTCGCAACTTGTCCGAAAACGCGCTTTCTTTGCGCGAATCGCCGTCACCCGCCCCGCAAAGAAGCTCGCCACCGCAAGTAGCGGGCAGTCGATTCCGGATATAATTCAGTTGCAGTACCTCCTGACACTCGTTCTCGCAACACGCGGAGCACAACGTCTGCCCATCGGGATTTCCAGGAATCCCCAGAACGGATCAGAAGCGGGGTCCATGGCTTCCTGACGGAGCTGCCAGGACTCACCCACACCAATTCTCAAGACGATCCGGACCGGTCGTTGAGACCCGCGCCTCTCATCTTCGACCTACCGAGAAGGCTGAGCCAGCGGGCGTATGGATAGCGACTGAGAATGAGGCATCACTACCGATGTCGCCCCGGTGCAGATATTCTTTTCGCGCTTTAGACGCACAGAATCATCAATCGAGCCTCGGCCAGGACTCGCGGGCCGGGAGCGCCACAACTATCAAACCCATCCACAAAGTTGTCGTCTATATCAACGCTGGTCGGCGCCCTGCTCAGGAATGAGCGCCGCGCCCCCGAGCGAGATTGGACCATCGGGCTTAGTGAATTGGTCTTCGCTGGCCGTAAGCCCGGATGGGCAGACGGGTGAGAAGGAGCCGATGGCATAGAACGGCTAAATTCTGCAAAATGTACGAGGCGGAAAGCCACCAGGCTCACGCGGCGCTTTCTGCAAAGCCGCCTTCGATATAGCCTACGGCTCCTACCTGTATGAGGCGCAAGACCTGGTGGTAAGTGGAGGAGCTTGCTTCATAGACGGTCTCTACGACTGAAGCGGGTGCAGCCTGGGGGAATGTCGCAAACGTCTCGTTGAGGACGCGCCCATCCATTTGGCTAGGGGCGACAATTCCCAGAAGATGCAGAATGGTCGGCGCGATGTCGCAGATCCCCGACGGAACTTCTGAAAGGCTGCCCGAGCGGAAGGCAGGTCCGGCGAGAATGCCGACCGCCGCCATCTCTTTAGGATGCAAGCCGCCGTGTACTCCCAGTCCGATCAGCGCGTCGTTGCTCCAGGTTCGGCCGATGAGGCCGAATGGATCGACTTCACTATCGGCACGATAGGAGAACAGGATGTCGCTGGAACGGGCATGATCTGCCATCACAAGTTGGCGCGCAAAACTGCCCGGCGCGATGCCGTCGACGTCATTTCGTCCAGCGGTGAAGATCGGTCCGCACCACGGCGCTTTGGTCATTGCTGCGACGGCCCGCCGGATCTTCAGCTCCGAGGGGTCTGCCAGATAAATGGCTCCGACCTGGCCGGGAACGAGTATTGCATCTACGTCTTGTCCGGGCGCCGAGCCGCAACGGAATCCGGCATCTCTGAGCACTTGGTGAACGTCAGCCTGCGCATGGACGCTCACGTGCCCATGATCGGAGACGGCAATGATGTGAACGTCCCGCCCCCGCCCTTCAGCCTCCCACCAGTCCAGAACGCGACCGAATTGCTGGTCGGCCCAGGCGAGCGCTTCCAAGGTCCGTACCCCTGCCGTGCCGCAGTAATGAGACGAGCTGTCCGGTTCGCCAAAGGAGAGAATGGTGACGTCAGGCCGAAGCTGTGGCCAGACGATGTCGAGCAAAGCCGCCGTCAGATAGCTCTGGGCTGCGAGGTCGGGCGTTCCTGCAGGCGGGGGCGCCGGGGGAGGACCGATTCGAGCATTCAGCGCCTCGAGAAGAGATCGGGAAGTCGCGAGCCGCGCGAAGTGCCCCGAGATTGTGGGATGGCCGAGCGTGCGCGCCTTGTGGTTGAACAAGCGGGTCGTCCCGGCAGAATTCGACGCGAGCACCGCGAGCGTCTTGCCGTGGGCGGCAAGAACCTCGCCGAGCGATGGCACGCCCATGAGACGCCCGCCGCTCAACGTATCCAGGGTTTCGACCAGCTGGTCATCGGCCGTGTCGACGTAGCGGGACGGCACCGCTGCGCGGTCGAGGTATTGGTTCCCGACCATGCCATGGCGCCCGGGTGATGCGCCGGTAACAAGACTAGGCATCGCCGCCCGCGTTTCGCTCGGATAGACGGTGACATTCCGGCCGAGGGTCACGCCCTGGCGCTGCAGCCTGTGAAGATGAGGAGTCGCTGTAGCATTTATAAGATCGGGACGGAGCCCATCGAAACTGACAAGGATGACGCGGCGGGTAGCAGGGGAAGTTACAGAGGCCTTCACGATAATGTCTTGTCCATGCGGTCGCGCAGCCAGTCCCCCACCAGCGAGATGGACAGTGTGGTGAGCGAGATGATCAGCGAAGAGGGGACGAGTATCCAGGGCGCGCGGGTCAGATAGTCACGACCATAGCCGACCATATTGCCGAGGGAGGTGAGCGGGGGCTGCACGCCCAGACCAAGGAAGCTCAGACCACTCTCGAGCAGAATAATATCCGGAAAGGCAAGAGTCATGGTGACGATCAAGGTTGAGGCGATGTTCGGTAGGATGTGGCGCAGGTAAAGGCGGCAAGGTCCTGCGCCCAACTGGCGTACGGCGACCACATAGCCTTGCGTGTTCGCGCTCATCGCGAGCGCGCGCGTGACGCGCGCGTAGCGCTCCCAGCCATGAAGGCCAAGGAGGGCCACGAAGAGCAGCAGAGAGTTACCCACGAATGCAAGTACCGCGAGCGCTAGAACGAGAAACGGCATGCTGGCCTGGAAATCGACACATGCGAGGATGACCTGTTCGACCCAGCCGCGGAAATGGGCGGCGAGAAAGCCGAGCGTGGTACCCAGGCATGCGCCTATCAACGTGGCTCCAAAAGCAATGAAAAGGCTCATCCGGATCGATATCAGTAAGCGCGCCAGCAGATCCCTGCCAAGCTCGTCGGTGCCGAACAGATGCGATACGTGCCCCCCGAAGCCAATAGGCGCGGCGAGACGATGCCGAAGATCAAGTGCGGCATAATCATAGGGAGCGAGACGATCTGCCAGGATCGCGATGCCGAGCATGAGCGCGAGCCAAGCGATGGCGCCTTGCACAGCAACATTGCGCCAACGAAGTACTCTCTTCTTCTTAACGTGAGCAAACGACATCTGTCCGGCAGACATTTCCGCCATCTACGCTCCTCCAGCAGAGCGCGTATCGCGCAGACGCGGATCGAACATACCGTAAAGGAGATCGACTGCGAGGTTCGTCGCGATCATGGCGGCTGCCACCAGCAGCAAGATGCATTGGACCACAGCCAAATCGCGACTTACGACGGAGACGACGAGCAGACTGCCGATTCCCGGCCAGGAAAAGACGCTTTCGACGAGCACCGTCCCCGCGATTAAGTTGCCTACCATCAAACCCACGATGGTCAACACTGGTATGGCGGCATTGGGCAGGGCATGACCCGTCACGACTCTGCGCCATGGCACACCCTTGGCACTCGCCGTGCGGATATAGGCTTGCCCGAGCACCTCGAGCATGGCGCTGCGGGTGAAACGAGCCAGAACGGCCGCGCCGCCAAGGCCAAGCGTGACCACCGGAAGGACCATATGGCGCACGCTGCCGGCGCCCCCTGAAGGAAACCAGGGAAGCTCGACCGCAAAGGCGAGCACGAGTACGAGGCCGAGCACGAATGAAGGCACGGTGAAGCCCGCTACCGTCACCATCATCACCAGACGGTCGGTGAAACTGTCGCGCTTGAGGGCTGCATAGATGCCGGCCGGAATGCCTAGGAGAAGATTGAGGGCGAGTGCCGGAGCAGTGAGCATCAGCGTGACCGGGATGCGTTCGGCAACAACCGTGGCGGCAGTACGCCCGTCCCGCATGGATTGGCCGAGATCTCCGTGGACGACTGCAAGAAGATATTTTAGGTATTGGACCCAGAGTGGTGCATCGAGCCCCCAAGCCTTGCGAAACGCCTCGACTGCGTCGGCCGACGTTTCCGGCGACAGCATCGCGCGAGCGGGATCGCCAGAGGCTCGCAGAACCACGAAGGCGAATGTGACGACCATCGCTATGGTGAGCACGGCGCGAGCCACCCGAGTCATGATGAAGCGGGTCATCAGGCGACGCTCCCAAGTTGAAGACCATCCCTGTTGATCAGATGGCAAGCGACCCTGCGTCCTGGGCCTACGGATGTGAGCTCTGGCACAATCCGTGCGCAGGCCGGAAGAGCCGCCGGACAACGTGGATGGAAGGCGCAGCCGGCGGGCCGCGCCGATGGATTGGGCGGATCACCTTGCAGGATCGTGCGCTCGTTACGCCGTCCAGGCTTGGGTACGGCAGAAACCAGCGCTTTTGAATACGGATGCAAGGGGGCGCGCAGAACTGCATCGGGCGAGCCTTCTTCGACGATCGAGCCGAGATACATCACGGCGATGCGATCACTGATCTGCCGAACGACGCGCAGGTCATGGCTGATGAAGATCATCGCCATGCGCCGCCGCTCCTGCAGGTCACGCAGAAGATTGACGACTTGAGCCTGGATCGAGACGTCGAGCGCGGACACCGGCTCGTCGCACACGATGAGGTCCGGATCGGTCGCGAGTGCTCGTGCCAACACCGCACGCTGGCGTTGGCCACCTGAGAGTTCATGAGGATAGCGCGCCCCGTGATCGGTTCTGAGGCCAACGTCAGCGAGGAGCCTATTGATCAGGTCCGCTCTTTCGGACTTGCTGCCGATCCGATGAATTTCGAGCGGTTCTGCGATTTGCGCCCCGATCGTCAACCGGCGATCGAGCGCCCCCAGCGGGTCCTGAAATACCATTTGGATTCGCATCCTGAGATGCCGCCAACGGATATCGCCCATCGGCGGCAACTCTTGTCCGCCGAAGCTGACGGTGCCCGCATCCGGTCGTTCCAGGCCAATGAGAAGCCGGCCCGCGGTGGATTTTCCGCAGCCCGATTCGCCAACAAGTCCGAGCGTCTCGCCGCTGGCCAGAGACAGCGACAGTCCATTGACGGCGTGGACCGTCGAGTGGCCCCGAAACAGGCCCTGGCGCAAGGAATATCGTCGGACAAGCCCATCGGCTTGGAGAAGCGGTGCGACCGTCATCGTCATGCGGCGACGGTCTCGTCCTGGCACCGCTGGCCGGTGACATGCAGGCAGGCAATTCTGTGGTCGGCATTATCCTCCACAGAAGTCAATTCGACAGTGCATTCACCACACCGGTCCGTGCGCAGGTCGCAGCGTGGCGCGAAGGGACATCCTGGCGGAAGGTCCGCCGGGCTCGGAACGACACCGGGAATGGCGGCGAGGCGCTGCCGAGGCCCGTCTAGATTCGGGAGGGCCCCAACAAGCCCGCGTGTATATGGATGAGTGGGATGGTCGAACAGACGCACGGCGGGTGCTTCTTCAATGATGTGCCCGGCGTAAAGCACCAGCACGCGCTCGCAGATCTCGGCGACAACGCCCAGATCATGTGAGATCAGGACCAGCGCCATGCCTCGTTCGCGCTGAATCTCTTGCAGAAGCTCAAGGATCTGCGCCTGAATAGTGACGTCCAAGGCGGTGGTGGGTTCATCGGCGATGAGGATGTCGGGCTGTCCCGCAAGCGCCATGGCAATCATGACCCGCTGATTCTGCCCACCGGAAAACTCGTGCGGATAGCCGCCAAGCCGTCGCGCCGCATCGGGAATGCCGACCTGATCCAGCAGACGACGCGCTTCGTTCAGCGCGCTGCGCCTGTCCATCGCACGATGGAGCTGCAGAGCTTCGCCGATCTGATCGCCCACGGTACGCACGGGATTGAGCGCGCTGGTCGGATCCTGAAAGATCATTGCAATTCGGCGACCACGCACCTGTTCCAGATGACGGGCGGGAGCATGGAGAAGGTCTTCGCCAGCAAAGCGTACGCTGCCTGCCGTCCGGGCGCGCGACCCCAACAGACCAAGCGCCGCAAGCCAAGTCACCGACTTTCCGCAACCACTTTCGCCGACCATGCCGAGCGTTTCGCCACGGCGGAGGCCAAGATTTATTCCACGCAGCACCGGCACCTGGTCGAAGGCGACCTGCAGCCCTGTGATCTCAAGAAGTGGTGTCATCTGATCTCCCTGTCTTGCCAGCGTCGACGCGGCTGCTCCTCGCGGGCGGCGTCGTAGGGATTGCGGGAGCCGGGCAGCCCACGTGGTGGAGCTGCGCGCAAGCGAAGGAACGCGTCATTCATCCTGAATCAGGTCCGGATCAAGGCGCTGTTGAATGGGCCGAAATTGAGATCGAGCGTCAGCCCCGGCAACCAGGGTATGTCGCGCCGCTTGCCATAGAACTGGCCGGACACATGCAAAATCACACAGGGCGGATCGACCTCATTGATGATCTCGAGCATGCGGCGCACGATTGGACGGCGCTGCTCGGGCTCAGCGGTCTCCTGGAGCTGCGCGCCCAAGGCGAAATATTCCTCGTTCCTCCAGACCCCGACCGACTTCGGCAGGGCGCCGCTGGGGCCGTATTCACGCCAGGGATGGCCGAGATGATCCAGAAACAACGCCGTGTTGGAGGTGTCGAAGATCGCCCGCACCGGCTGGCGCTGAACTTGGGCAAAGTTTTCCATCATCTCGATTTTGACGTTCAGGCCGACTGCACGCCACATCTCGATCATGGTTTGCGCGCCAGAGATCTGATTGGGGTAGTAGTTGTTGAGGAGCCGATAAATGATCGGCTCTCCTTTGTAGCCCGCCGCAGCGACCAGCTCCTTGGCCTTATCGGGATCATAAAGCAGCGCGGGGAAATCCTCGATGTAGCCGTGGCCATAGCTCGCGAGTTGATAGCCATTCGGAATCGGCAGACGGTTTGCCCACAGGCTCTCGATCAAGAGCTTGCGATCGAGCGCAAGGCTCATCGCACGGCGGATCCGCACATCTTTCAGCACTGGATCGTTCTGGTCGAGCACGAGCGAGCGGATATTCTGTACTGGCCCGCCCGAGATCTGGAGATCGGCGCGCTTCTCGATACGCTCGAATTGATCGGGTGGGATGTCAGTGATGATGTCGAGCTCGTTGGCAAGAAGGCCGTTCACGCGCGCGGAAAGCTCGGGAATAATGCGATATTCGACGCCCTCAAATGGTGGCCGTCCGCCCCAATATGCATCGTGCGCAGTCAACGTGACATGGATGTCGAGCTTGTGATTGAGGAGCTTGTACGGGCCGCTCCCTACAGGAGCTGCCGTCCAGCGCTCCCACGAGCCCGCGGCGATGAACGCGCGCTTGCTGACGATCTCCGCTCCCCAGGAGGCCAGACGCTGCTCAAGCAGCGCGTCGTTCCCTTTGGCGTGGACAATGACCGTATAGGGATCGACGATATCCACTCTGTCGAGCCGGTCCAGCGACTGCAGCGCATCGGACATTCCGCTGCGGCCCGGTCCCAACAGGTGGTCGGGCCCCAGGCTAAAGGCGACATCTTCGGCAGTCAGCGGGCTTCCATCATGGAACGCCACGCCTTTGCGCAGGAACAGCCGCAGCGACTGCGCATCGACTCGCTCCCAACGTTCGGCCAATGCCGGCCGCAGCGCCATCCCATTGGTGTGGTCAAAGGCAATGAGGCTATCGAACAGCTGTGGCATGATCCGCCGAATGGCGGTGTCGGTTGCGATGACTGGGTCAAACGTGCGGGGAAAGCCGGACATGCCAACTCTTAATCGCCGCCGGGCTGGTTTCTTGCCGTCGCTCTCAGCCCAGACGGCGCTCGCGGTCGGCAACAAACCTGCTGCGACCGCACCAGTCAAAGCCTCTCGCCGTGTCAGATGGCTGCGGGTCATCACCGTCTCCCGGAATTCGCTTCAATCAGTACGGAACGCATAGCCTTGACCTTGCGGCGATCAGCAGATCCTCGCAGCGGTCGAAAGCTAGCATCGCTGATCTCGTGCTTGCCAAACGTGTCCGACGTTAGAGCCGCGAAATGCTACGCTGCGATGACATTCATCGACTAAGTCGATGTTCACGTGAGCAGATGAGATGACATGAGGCTTCCGGGCAGAGAACGGTGCCTCCTCGGAACTGGGTCGCTCCCGGTTGGGCTGAGGACGCTGCCCAACTAAAACGTCATCAGCGCTCTCACTGTTAGCGCAACCAACATGGTCTCGAGTGATCAAGTGTCGCGCGGAAACGATGTCCCCCCTAGCTTCTTGACCAGCTCTGAGGTGCAACGAGACACGACGCCATCATCGAGATGGTTGATCATTAGATCGCAAGAATGCGATCACACCATTGGTCGGCCCGCTTAAGAGCAATTAGAAACCGGCAAGATTTCCGCTTTTCACTTAGGTGCTGACTCTTGTCTCTCGTTTAAGACCGACTCAGATGTCGTCCGCCCCCCAAAAAGCTAAGATCATGACCGCTGGCGCGGCCCAATTGCGCGATCAGAGTGCCTGAGGTGACCGCGCCCAGTGATGGCGAGCCGTATCCGCGAAAGAAGGATTTTCCGATGTCCTCCGTCAAACGCCTTCGTACTCGCCTGGACGAGACCGGTCTCATCCATGTCATGGCCGCCCATAGCCCTCTTTCGGCTCTGCTGGCCGAAGAGGCCGGGTTCGATGCTTTATGGGCATCGGGCTTCGAACTCTCCGCGCTTTACGGTCTGCCCGATATGAGCCTGATCTCGATGACCCAGCATCTCGACATGCTGCGCTCGATCGCTGGACGCACGACGCTGCCGATCATCGCTGACATTGACACCGGTTATGGCAATGCAATCAACGTGATCCACGCCGTTCACGAATACGAGCGAGCTGGCGCCAGCGCTGTGGTAATCGAAGACAAAACCTTTCCGAAAGTGACAAGCCTTATGGCTGGCGGACGCCAGGAACTGCTCCGCATCGAGGAGTTCCAGGGCAAGATCGAGGCCGCTGTTGCGACAAGACGAGACCCCAATTTTCTCGTGATCGCCCGCACCGAAGCCCTGATTGCGGGTCTCGGCGAAACGGAAGCTCTGCACCGAGCAAAAGCTTACGAAGAGGCCGGCGCCGAAATGGTGCTGATCCATTCGAAAAAGAAGGATGCATCAGAGATCGAAAGCTTTTCGCACGCCTGGGGCGGATCGGTGCCGCTAGCAATCGTGCCGAACGCCTACCCGGATCTCGACGCCGAGCGGGTCAAAGCACTCGGGAATATCCGCGTAATGATCTACGGCAATTACGGTATCCGCGCTGCTGCAACTGCGATGAGAAAAACCTTCCGCCGAATCATTGCCGATGGCGGCGTCCAGAACGTCCACAAGGATATTCTGCCGGTCGAAGAGATTTTCGACCTCCAGAACGTGGATAGCGTCAAGGCGGCCGAAGCTCGCTTCCTTCGCTAGATCTCTTGTCCAAGACGGCGTCATTGCGTCTGAGCTCTGCTCGGTCGCAGTTTTTGCTGTTCGACAATTGCTGTAAACGCCACTCTCCTCCAGAAGAATGACTGCGCAAAGAACGATCACGCCAGCCGATTTAACGGCACGATTTCGTCGCGCCTTTGGAAACCAATGTGCGCACCTAGAAGTGAGCTCGTTCGCACGGATTGCACCGCGTCCGAGCGAAATCGCTTTCGCGCGCGACCTGCAGTTGGTATCTAGTAACCCGGCTACGATCATCGAATAATGTGATGGACGATTGATTTCTGGCAATGCCCTCCTGCGAGAACTGACGGGCATGCCCGAAATTCCGGAGCACAAAATGGCTACCGAAACGGATGAAGTGCCACTCAATGCGATCCGGGTATTCGTCACAATTGCGCGCGAGGGAAGCGTAACCCGCGCGGCTAGCGCCTTGAGAATGACCCAGAGTTCGGTCAGCCGCTACCTCGCCGTGCTGCAGGAGTATCTGGGCAGTGACCTCATGCAGCGTCGCGGCCGGCGTAGCGAATTGACGGAATTCGGGCGGCTTTTTGCGAACACGGTTGCAGAACCGCTAGATACCGTTTGCTTCACCGCCAAGAGAATGCGCCGACGGAATCGTCGGGACACCAATCGGATTGTAGTCCGCACGTCACTCTCGACTTTCGCTTACGCCTTTCTGATTCCAAATCTCCAAGCTTTTTCTAATGAAATGGGCGGCGTAGTTGTGGATGTGATTAGCTCACTTTCGCAACCGACGTCGTCCGACGATTACGACATTTTGATCACACGGGATCTTTCCGTCATCGAGCCGGCAGATGATTGGGAAATCTACAACGAGCAACTCGTATGTGTGGGCTCACCAAATCACGTCGATGGCAAGAGCCTCCCGGTTGTTCGCACAGTACCCATCCTGAACATCACATCCCGGCCTGACATAATGCCGACATGGCTTCGGGCCATGAACCTGACCCCAAAAGATATAAAATCGGGAGCGCGATATGATCACAATTACCTGGCCCTGCCGGCGGTGATGACGGGCAAATGTCTTCTCGTCGCGCCCGAAATCATTGTAAGTGACCTGGTACGTGGTGGAGCTCTCAATGTGATTCCACGATCGCGCACTCCCAGCGGCATGCAGTATCGCGCCTATGCTGTCGACCGAGGCGATAATCCCGAAATGTCTCGCGCTTTTTGCCGGTGGCTCGTTCGTCTTTGTAAGAAGACCGCCCTTGCGGAGACGGCATAAGATTGTCGTAGCAGCATTCCAGCTTGCTGAAGATCTCACCTAGCACCCGCTTTTCTTGAACGTGAGAGCAAAGCCCACAACGACGACGCTCGGCCCTTCGTCTGGACCAAGAAAAAGGGTCCTTCAACGCCGTTTGAAAGCCGCCGTATGCTCAGCTCTGATTTAGATACTATTTGCAGAAGGCCCCCGGCGGGCATGCCGGAGGCCTCCTTGGAGGTTAACTTCGTTTTTTGAGCCCTCTTTTCTCCTTCCGCTGGTTTAGACAGAGCCTCACCAGTTCCGCTGAGCTCGCAAGAGCAGGGTCAGCGTGCTCTGATCTTTCAATTCGTAGAGAGCCGCCGGCTTGGCGACCGCAGACTGCACAGGCAGTGTCACTGTACTTCCGCTCGCGTACTTTTGGTCGAGCATGGTGTAGGCGAGATCTGCCGTGAAGGTCAGGTTCTTGACCGGTGTCCAGCGCGTGACGACGCCGACAACCCCATAGTTGAAATCAGGATTACAGCCAGCATTGCCGCTCGACAGCGCAAGGTTGGCTACGAATGCACCGCAGATGTAGCCCTTCGCTGCGCTGTTATACCGAACGGCGCCCCAGCCGCCGTAGATGGCACTATTCCAATGAGGATCCCAGTTGTGTGTGTAACCAGCATGGAAGCCGTACGTCCTGGTTAGCTCCTGGCCCGCACCGGCAACGAACACGGAGTCAGACAAGCCCGCCAGGCCGACGCTTTGATAAGCACCTGCCAGCCCCGCGCCGCCGTACATCGCGTAGGTGGTTGGCATCAAATCGTTGAAGTTGTAGCGGGTCGCGCCGTTGGTATAAGCGCCTGACACGTTGATCGTGTCACCGGCTCCAGTCGGGATGTTCTTGATTGACAAGGCCAAAGCAGCAGCCCAGCCCCACTTGTCGTTCGGATGCCCGGTCGCTTCGTCGCCACCGTAGTACCCAGCATGGTTGTCGTGCGCCGCGAACGACGCCTGGAAGAGACCCCAGCCCTGGTCAATACGAACCATCGCGATGAGGTCTGGAGACGATGAACCGCCGATGTTGTTAGTACCGTACGCACCGGTCGCGAGGGCAGCCGCCGTTGCTCCACTTACATTCCAGATATTGGTCGTGCCGTAGGCGACCTGATCCTGGGCTGAGAAAGCGGCCGTGATGCCTTGTCCAAAGTCAGCGGTATAGGTGAACTGGTTCACGCCGGTGACCCATCCGCCGCCGCCCGGAAGATCATCGAACTCGTTGCCTGGATAGTTGGTCCAGGGCGCCGAGAACTGTGAGACGGCCTTACCCATCGTAAAGCCTGCGAACTGGATAAAGGCGGAGTAGACGCCGAGCGAACCACCAGCGACCTGTGAAGCGGTCGACGTTGTGTAAGCGGTCGCCCCATTGACGGCGCTCGTGCCGGCGCCAGTATAGCCGCCCGACGTCCAGGTGAACACGCCCGAGAAATAGGTGCGAAGGAGGCCGTACTCAGTCGCGGTGCGCGTGTCGATGCTCAGTCCTTCACGAGCGCGCCAAGTGTAGCTGTTGCCTAAACGGTTGCGTGCTCCCGCTACGCCATTGGCGGCCGGGTCAAAATCGCTGTTGCTATTCGCGACAAAGTCAGTGCGCAGATATCCGCCAAGCTTGATGCAAGTGTCCGAGCCAGGGATGTAGTAGAAGCCGGCGCCGTACAGTGAGCAGACCTTCACGTACTCCACTGCTCTGGCTTTAATTGGCAGGTCAGCAGCTTGTGCCCCACTCGACGCGAGAGACGCCGCCGCAAGAGTCAAAACAACATTCTTGCTTGTTCGAAGTAAGCGAAAGTTCGTTTCTGAGAGTGTCATTGTCCCTATCCACTGGAGGTCAGCATTTGTGCGGCCGACGCAGTATCGTTGGGACGCAATCGTTTGGTGACGGAGATCAAGTAATCCGATGGCAGGTTCGGATTTCACGATGGATCACATGAGAACTGGAGTCATCCAATCGACTTCTCGGCCGCAAGATACGTAGGGCTAAGCGCGTGTTGCCGCGCAGGTCCAGGCGAGCGGTCGGATGCCACCCAGCGACAAAGCGCTGAGCTGTCGTACTGGCCGATGAGCTTCGCACCCTGGGAGCTCGATCCACTTCCAGCCTTCGGCGGCGATCGTTTTCGCCTCTGCCTTTCGCTTCTCAGCGACCAGACCGTCGAGCAGAGCGACGTCCTCGAGCCAGCCGCCGTCGTCGGACTGGAACGGGTTGCGCAGCACCACGCCACCGGCTGCCTCGTAGGCATCTAGGCCAACAAACATGGCGCGACGGTCGGAGGCGCGCACCGACTTCTCCGTCAGCATGCGGCGGATCTGATAAGGCTCTTTCTACCAAGAGCCGGAGATGGTCTGCTAGACCTGCTCCTGGCGGCCGTGATCCGCGGTGACGGCGAAGGCCATCAACTGCTCGAGCGACATGCCCTCGTCGGCATAGACCTCGAGCAGCGCGGGCGAAACCGAGGCGAGTCGCAGGCGTTGGTTCACCACGTTGGGCGAGCACGTAGCTCACGCTGTCTCGCGGAAATCGCCGAACTGCGATGAGTGCGGCGCAATTGCCGGCTGAGGCTTTCTGCCATTGCGGCTTCGTCTGTGGCGACGTACCAGTCTATGACATCGCGGATAATCTGGCGGGCAAGGTCACCGCTTGTTGGGGCAGAGGTTGAACCGTCGAGAAGGAGACATAACACGGCATCGGCGCGCACTCCGACTCCGCCGCAATCGCGGTTATCGCGCGTCCTCTTTCCTTGCTCACTGCGCCTATTGATCTCCATTCCCCTCTTGCTCGCCAGCATCGCTCTGGCTTATGGCGACAAAGCGCTCTCGTACAATATCGACCTATCGACCCGGCCTTCAGGTCCCTTGATATTGCCGTCGAGAAAATGATCAAAATCCTCATGACCTAAGAGCGCTTTGAACTTCTCTGCAATGTAGCAGCGAACATCATCGTCTGCGTTTTGGATTTCAGCCACGAGTTCCTCTCGCCCGTCAACGACGAGAAGGATGTCCTCGATGTCACGGCTGCCTAGGAGATCGTCGTTGCCGCGGCCGAGATATGCTTCCAACTTTGTCGCCACGAACAGTTCCGGCGTGAGGCGCTTGATGTTCAATGTCTCGTTCAGGTGACACGTGACCGCCGTCTCGATGCCTTTGGCGTACCAGCGATTGCTAAAGCCGAGAATGCTTTCATCATCCGGCATGAAATCGACTTTGAGGTCGCCGAGCCGCATGCGGCAAATGACCTCGTCTTCCGGAGATTCCACGAACCCCTTCTGACGCAACTGGTCTTGCAGTTGAGCCCATTGCGCATGTCCGACGAGATCAACGATCAGATCCACGTCGTCGGTTGCCCGAACGCCTTCGAGAACGATCTCGTCCGTAATGAAAAGGGCTGTTGTGCAACCGCCAACAAACACCAGCCGCTCGCGCAGTTCATCTCCCAAAGACGGCGCGACCGTTTGCACATATGAAGCAATTGGCCTTTAACGGTGGTCGTTTTCTGAGAAGCCTTTCCGATAAACGCTCGGCCGCGAGCCCAGCCTCCCTTTGATTTCCAAGCCTGACACCATCGATAAGGGCCAGATACTCGTACAGGCGATCGTCTTTTTGAGTGGCCTGGGGTACGCTTTTAAACAGCGGGTCTACCGCCTGCCCCATGTCCTTGCCTTTGGCGTACGGCCAGACGTAAATGTACTCTCCTGCGCTGATCAGAAGATTTTTAAGCGGGGCGGCCGCAAAGGCGGTGGGGATGCCCCGGGTCATCGCACCCGGTTTAGCCGGGAAAACGAACTTCAATCCGTGCACCACGAAATTATAGAGATTGCGGCGGTTGGGCTTTGCCTGGCCGGTTTCCCGATCTTTGACCGCAAGTCCCGACGAAATGCTCCGGTTAATCGACGCATTGACCTCTGTCTTGCTGATACCAAGGGCTGATTCCAGGCTGCGTACTGAGTACGGGTCATCGTTATGCGCAGCCTCCCCAAGATGCGCGTCGCCCTCATTTTTGGCCTGCTCAAGGCTCACGAGCTTCAGCAATATAAGAGGTCTTGACTTTTCACACAGATTCGCCCTCGTCCGCTGTCCTAGGACCAAGGACAGGACCCACAAAGGGAGTCTTCGGATCGAGATTAGAACGTACTGCTTTGTGGCGCGCACTAACGCCGGAGGTTCATCCCACTTCCTAGTCGTATTTTCGATTTCTCGCTACTTCAAATTGTTGCTACTTCAAGTCTGCCCTTGCTTCTCAGCCGAATTCGCACGCCCAACCGGCCCGCCAGCGCTTCTAACGAATCCATAACCGCTCCCTTGAGCGAGATGGTGGCGCCCGTGTGGATTTCCAGCAATACATCTAGCGCGGTTTGCGTGCCGTGCGCGGCGATCATAGAGACGGCTCCGGATGCCCCGTTGTAGGAACATCGGGCGACCACTCTCTCGAGAAATGGAAGCGGCAGAAGATGCTGTCTTTCACGCAACGTCGTCAGTGCATGCCCAACGTGTGCTGCCGTGTCCGAATCTAGAAGATCGATATCGTTCGAACCAAGCACCTGCTTCAATCTCCGCTCGATCGCCGACAAGGCGTCCTCGGATCCAAATCGCGCGAATCCCTCGGCCAAGTTTAGCCCGTCGATCGGTTCATAGTCTTCCATGGCCGTCCACTCCTCCAGCAGCGGTAGGAAGAGGTCAGCGCCGGGGTGCAGCGGCGCAGCATCGATCACTCCTCCCTCGAACATGTCCATTTGAAAAAGGCCTGTCATTCCAAGCACGATGCTGCTGGTCAATCCCGCCCTATCCGATGGAGAGAAAGTGCGTTCCTTGAGGCGTCGTATCAAGGTCTCGACCAGCGATCGGGACCGATGATGACCGAAGATAGCAATCGTCGCGCGGAGATCCTTGATCGGGAGCCGGTCCGCTGCCGCGACCAAGCCGCACATCGAATCCGCGTCGCCATATCGTGCTGCAAAGATCGATAGTCGCCGGCGTAATTCGCCAGGGATGCCGTCTTCTTGAGCGAGAGTTCGACAGATTTCGGCCTTTCGTGCCGGGAGAAGTCTACGCGGCAGATAGCCTAAAAGCTCAAGTTTCTCCTTCATCTCCAGGTCGGACCGCATCAAGGCGTCCCTTAGAGACGAGCCGGGATCCTTCAGTTTCATGATGACTTCGACGGCGACGGAGCGTGTGTGATATCCCGGCATTCCCAGTGCGGTCTGGACGAGCGGCATCGCTCGAGGGTCCACCGGTGTGGAACGAAGGCCGAAGGCTTCCAGACGCATGTAGATCGGCAAGCGCTCGTCAAGCGCGACAGCCAGCAGACACTCATCGGACAGCTGTGTCGGATCTAAATGTCCGATGAGCGAAGATATAGCCTCTAGGTCCTTTTCGGACGCACCGTCGCGACGGGCACGAGTGACATACATCTCGAGAGCTTCATTACCGAGTGCGCTCACTGCAGGCTGCATCTCGCCAAGATTAAGCAGATTATCGATATCTCCTGTAAGAAAATCCGCGAGAATCGAACGGGTCAGATCTGGGGCTTTGATCTGTGCGACGATGGTCCCGGCCCCATGGTGCAGGAGCCAACGGTTGGACAACAACGCGCGCAATTCATGAATCATTGGATCACAGAAGGCGGCAGCAATCAGGGCTCCGACCCGACCACGCAGCCGCCAAGCGGCTGAAGGCCATAGTCGACACAATCGCCGCGTGAGTTCAGTTTTCAGCGACGGCGCGACGCTCATACCATTCGCGACACAGCGGGCCATGAGGCGCATCCCGGTACCGAACGCGTCGTCTTCCTGTGCCAGGAAGTTTGTGACCAGCGGGATCGGATGCGGATGCCGTTCGAGTACGAACTGAAGCGTCTGTGCCCACGGCCTCTTCGATGCCGAAGATAGACGGCCGGAGATTCCTTCCATGCGAAAATCCAGTATGTAACACGCAGCGAGGTATTCCTGGACCACAGGGAATGGAAACACGAAACGAGCGGGTCCACTCGGGCGGAGCACGCCGCATGTGATCAGCCTGTCTAGCGCGGGCTGCACGGGCTGACCTGCTCCGAGAGCGTTTCGAACCGAAGCTTCCAAACGCCGCGCGTCGACGCCGATCTCTTCGCGCTCTAAAGAATCGTAAGCGATTAACTCTGCGATAGGCCGCAGCGCGGCCGGATCGACCCCCGCACTAATCGTTCCCTTGAACTGCTCCGGACGGAACAGCAGACCAAGATAAACCTCGAGCAACTCGGTCCGCTTCGACGGAAGTTCGCTCACTTCAAGTCCCGAACAGAGCAGGATGGCGAGGAAAAGCGGGATGCGGGTCAGCCGCTCCAGATCGGGACGAGCCGTGAATGCTTGCTGCAATCGTTCTCTAAAACCAGCCTCGTTCGGGCGGTAGAAGGAAATATACCTGCCAATATCGTTGGTATCCAGCGCGTCCAATTCAACAAGCATTGCGTCCGTCGGCGCCGCTAGCGCCGCGGCATCGCGAACAGTCAGAAGCCACGGCACGGCCGGATAGCGTAGCGAGAAAGTCTTGACACGCTCGAGCATGACGGCGCGACGGTCGATCGAGACTTCATCTAGCCCGTCGAAGAAGAGCACCAATAGCCCCGTTTCCGCGGCCCTAGTCCAATCAACGGAGACTTCGAACTCCGCATTGAGTTGGTCCTGAAGAAAACGGCCGATGCCGCCTTCTTGCTTTGACAGTTCATGAACGGAGATGATCGCGGGAAGCAGTCCGCGCCCTGCCGCCGATTTGGCCAACGACAGGCACAAAGTGCTTTTGCCGAATCCTGGGCCTGATACGACCACGACGCGGTCGAACCCGGCCGACGGAAAATTCGACAAGTCCACGGAGTCCGGCCGGAGGCCAAACCAGGGATTCGGCACCTCGTCATCGAAGTCTGCGCGGTGCGAACGATCGTACCGATGAGCGCGGGGCCAAATAAACGTCTCGTCGATCGGCTTGACGACGCCGGTACCGGGAACCTCGATCACTGCCTTGCCCGTCAAGACGCCGCGGTAGCTATCGGCTCCCCATCCGTGGGGTTCGCCGATCACCACTCCCTCGCTCGTTAGTCGTTCCATGAGCCTCGCAGGCTCGAAGGTTCCCCGCACGATTGAAGCCCCGCCGACCATGTCGCGGAGTAGAGCGAGCAGCGACGAGGGATCCCGGTTTGAATCCGGCATCCATAACGGTGCATGATCACGCTCTATCGAGGCGTGAGAATAGACTTCCACATCGACGCGCGAAAGCAACGCGCGAATGTCGTCGGCGGTGACGGCGTAATCCGCGAGTGCGGTTTCGATCTTGGAGAACAGCGAGCGTTGCCCTTCGTTGAGCCGCTTCGTAATGTATTCTTCGTGGTCTACGGCGTCGGTTGTTCGGCGGCAGCATTCTTCCAGGTCCGCGGCTATTTTTGACGGCTCTCCAAAAGCCAAAAGCAGGCGATCCTCAAGTGCCGTTGTAGGCCGAGCCAATTGCTCGCAAAACTGCTGCCATACGCGGCCCCAGGCGTCGGATGAAACGTCCAACGAACGCTTCGCCTGGATGTAGCGTCGCGATCCGTCACCAAGTAGCACCACAATGTCGTCGACGGCTTCAGGTGCTTCCACGCGCACATGGAGGACTCGATCCCGTCTTGCACGGGACCGAAGGTCCACCATCCGGCCGAGATATAAGGCCGCTATCGTGTTCTGGAAGAAAATTCCGGCCTGGTTCGCCGGTCCGCCTGCTTCCGTCATTCAGAAATGCTCCCTCCAACGTTGGCAATTGCTGCGGCGTCTCGCAATCGCTGGCTGCCATATTCCTTCGCGCAGTACGTCAGTGGAAAAGAAGGAAAATTAGCTAAACACGCTCCGCTCGCTCGTACCCGACACTGATCATCGCCAAGGCGCCTCCACTTCTCAGGACTATATCGGATCTAGAGGACCGGCCATCAATTCCTGCAAAGACGGCCGTTTCACCTCCTCCTTGGGCACACAAATGGACAGTTCGCGCTGCCACCGCCCAAGGCCTCTCACTTCGAGGTCAAGCCGAATAGGCAGCCAGCTTTCAAACGGAGCATCGGCGAGCAGTTCGATTCCGTAAATTCGCTCGACACACATGAACGGCGTGTGTTGGCGATTATCGAGAGGATCGATATAGGGAATTGCGGCCTGGCGGATGACTTCTAATTTCAGGATTTGCTCGAACCAGGGCGAACCCGCGAGCAGACGAAATATTCGGCGAAGCGCGTGAAAAAGTCCTTATGAAAGGGGCTTTCCCCTCTTTGACTCGAGCGGCATCTCTTAGCACGCGCCCATCTAAGTTGCACCAGACGCGAATGTCTGTTGTCGCAGAACCGCGTGCTCGACCATCTCCCATCCAACGGGGTAGCGTCCCCAGGGCTCGGCCCCGGGTCCGCTAACCGTGCACGTGCATCCGCTGCTCAGCGGCGCCTCCATGACGAGGCTGGAAAAACAGACTAAGGATTCAGGTGGTGATTTGCCAAGACGATCTCTGCGAACAGCTTGCGTCGACACCGCAGCAGCCGGTTGGACTGGCCTCTCTATCCACGAGAAACGTAAGGTTTGGGCGGCGCCTCATCGCCTCACGCCCGCTGCTTGTCTCGGCGGCGAGAATTGATCTGCGCCATCAGGATCGGCCCAAGCGAAAATTCGCCGACCTCAGCTTTTCGCGTCAGACCGCGCAGATAGCCGCCGGCGGAATTGATCGCCGTCCCGCGCTGCAGGATACACGCGACGACGATGGCCGCGGGCACCTCGCCCATAACCTTTTGCGCCTCCTCCCAGGCGCTCGGACTGATCCCCAGCATCGATCGCACAACGGCCGCGGTAGCGAGGAAATCGCGCCAGTTCGAAACCCCACCCTTCGCATAATCGACGATGTCGGGACACGCACTCAGGACCATTCCCAACGGATAGGCCCCCTCCCCGACTCGCGACGGTTGAGGTTTAGGCTCAGCTCCCGCCGCCCTGCCTTCTCGGAAGACAGGTTCAAGATCAATTGGGGTATCTGGATTTGAAGTCTGTATGTGGCGCTCAGGGTGGGACTCATTGGCGCTCGGATTCTTGGATTTGATGTGTTCTTCCAGAAGATTGAGCACGTCGTCGGCAAGCTGAGACAACTCGTCGGCGATCGGCTCGAGCTGCTGGCGGGTGGCCGTGCGCGGAATCTGGTCGACGATCGCGCGGAAGGCGGCGTGCACAACCTGCCAATCGGCAGGCCCCTGCCCTCCCCTTCGCGTCGGAACGGCTTCCTCGATGCCAGTTGCAATCATCTTCGCAATGTCGCGCCGGCACAGCGTGATGCGCTCTCGTACGAGCTTGAGTGCGCGGGCCTCGGCTTCGATATCGGCTGCCAGGCTCTCGAACTCCTCCGAGCGCACGACCAGCGGCGACAGATCGAAGCCGAAGGCGAGCTCGATGTCGCCGGCATTGTCCTTCCGCGCATACCGCTTGCCATTGGGACTGTCGCGCCGAACGATCAGGCCCGCGTCGACCAGCACGGAGAGGTGACGTCGCAGCGTTGACGCCGGCATGCCGTGCGCCCGCCGACTGAGTTGATGATTGGACGGGAAGACAATCAGATCGCCTGCCCCCGTCAGTGCGGTCTCGGGATGGAACGTTAAGAGCGCGTTCAAGACCGAGAGCGAGCGTTCCGACACGCCAAGGCGCGGCCGTGCCGTGCAGATGGCGTGGAAGATCTTCCACTTATGGACGATCTTTTCGGGCGGACGTTCGGTTGCGACCATCTGGCTTGCCACATGGGCAAGCGTCAGCGATCGCCGCCCAAAGGGCGTCGTTGGGGAGTGTGACTGCATGTCTTTGCCTCATGCGGGCAAAGAAAATCCGCTCACCAAAACGGTGCCGTCGCTAAAGACGCTTGACTGCGATTCGTGAAAGTGATTCTCTGTCAGTCGCCAAACGTGACGAGAGAAGGCTTTCGGACGGAGACGTTCCGGGGGCCTTTTTTCTTTTCCGCTATGCTCCTACGGTGAGAGGACGGAAACGCGGGTACGCATCGCGCTGCCCGACCGTGTGAGGTCCAGGCAGCGCCATATCCAAAGCGGCAAGACGCCCGATGTCACTCATCGGTGCCTCCATCGAGAAATGCCCGGTAGAGTTCCGGCAGCCGCGAAATCACAAAGTCTCCAAACGCAGGGGCGGCCTTTTCATCTACAGCTAGCGTGATGCGATCTGCGCGACGTTCAATCTTTACGATCTTTTTGCCTCCGTCGTCCGCCCAGATTGTCGGCCGTGCAACTTTGGGCTTGCGGGGTGCGAGCGCGGCGAAAGCTATCGCGAACCGTTCATCGGAAGTAGCGCGCACAAACCGATCGCTCGCAACGCTGTCGGCCAATACCTTTTGGTCGTGGCGACCTTCAAGCCGCTCTGCCAACTCCATCCAGCGCCGGCGGCCGGTTTTTGGCGCTGGCCCGATTGCATCGAGTAGGCTGCGGGGAAGGGCTCGCGCGACCGTGATGAGGCGAGAGAGCTCCGTCTTGTCGACGCTGAGCGCCGCCATGATGATCTCGCGCTTGAATCCACGATCCTCGAGCGCGGCGGCGTAAGTTGCCCGCTCAATAAAGGACAGATCCTCCCGCTCACCATTCTCCTTGCCTTGTGCCACCACCAGGTCTTCGTCGCTAAGATCGCGGACCACGGCCCGCGCAGGGCGGCCAAGTTCGGCGAGCGCACGAACGCGACGATGGCCATAGGCAATCTGAAACCGGCCCGGGCTGGAAGGATGCGGGCGAAGGAGGATGGGAACCAACTGCCCATTGGCGCGGATCGATTCAACGAGGGCAGAGTGCTTCTCGTCCACGCTCGTCATACGATCGGGAACGATCGAGGCGTCGATCAAATCTGGGGCGATCTCGACGACGGTTTGACCGGTGGTGAGTTGCTCGGTCAAGGCCTTGGCGGCATCGCGCTCCGCGGACAGCATCTCGAGTGAACGGCTCATGGCGCCGACCGCTCCGCGCGACCCAAGTGTTGGCTGGGTTGGTCTGCGATTGTCGCTGGGCTCACCTGACGAGGGTTCGTTGACCGCGGTCAACTTGTCATCAATGAGGTCCGCAAGCAGGTTTTTTCGACCCATTAGGCCCTCCCCCACGCAGCCTGGATGAGGCTTTGGATTTCACCATTGACGCTGTCCAGCGATTCCATGGCGCGGTCGTAGGTAGCCCGTGTGAACTGATCGCGGCTGACCTCATAGAGCGTTTGCTTCGTGATGCCGGCATCCGAGATCGCCGTACTTTTCAGCATCATGTTCGTGACCATGCGGTCGCCAAACAGCGAGCGCATAAAGCCGACCATTTGGGCCTGCGGTCCATCACCGGGCTCATAACGCGTGACGAGATAGCGCATCCAATCGTAATTCATGTTGCCGCCTGCTTTGGCCACGACGGCAAGGAGGTCGGATGTCATGATTAGAAACTGGCACATCGACATGACATCGAGCATTTGCGGATGCACAGGGATCAGAATTGCCGTTGCTGCGCAGAGCGCAGAAAGCGTGAGAAATCCGAGTTGAGGCGGACAATCGATCACGACAATATCGTAGCGGTCCTGGACCGTGGCGAGGGCACGGGCAACGCGGGCGAAGAACAGCGGGTCACCCGACTGGCGCGCAGCTAGCGCTTTCGGGGTTTCATGTTCGAATTCCATCAGTTCGATGTTGCCGGGAACGATGTCGAGCCCCGAAAAGTAAGTCTGCCGAATGATCTCATTCAGTTCGCGACGCGCGTCGTCGTAGCGGATGGCGCCGTACAGAGTTCCGTTTTCCTCGACATCAAACTCGGGCTGATAGCCATGCAGCGCGGAGAGCGAGGCCTGCGGATCCAGATCGATCGCGAGCACTCGATAGCCCTGCAGTGTGAGATGTTGGGCGAGATGCGCGGCGGTCGTGGTCTTACCCGACCCTCCCTTGAAATTAACGACGCCAATGACTTGCAACTGTTCGCCCGCGACGCGATACGGTCGGTATCGGCGCGCACCCTTGCCGGATTCATCGAGATAAGCACGAAGACTTTGAATATCGTCGAATGTGTACGACCTTCGACCCGATGGGCTGGTGTCCGGCTGAGGGCCCCTGCCCTCCAGCGACAATTGGCGGAGGTAGCCGTCATTAATGCCGACGAGCTTAGCGACTTCGCCAGATGTAAAGCGGCGCAGATGCTTGCGTGCTTTTGGCGGGAACAGCTTCGTTCGGTGGGCGTGCAGCTTCGCCGACAGTTCCCGCGCGTCTGCCGCGATCGTGTCGTGGATCGCCTGCGGCGCGCCAGGCGTGATTGACGCCATCGCTTGTTGGTCGTTCAGGGCCACGGCTTTCTCGCGTAGTTACGAATTTCGGGTACACGGCATGCGCAAAGCGTGGCTATTACGCCCGATTCTGGCCGGTCTCGCAACAGTTAAAGGGTAAACCAATCCTTAACGGTCCGACTCGGCCCACGGGTGGTCTAAAGTTGACCGCGGTCAACTCTCGGCACGTAACTGCGCGGCTGCTGCGGTTCCGAAGGCGCCGCTCTTCAACAGAAGTTGACCGCGGTCAACTTTCTCCCGACGCAGTTCCCACAATCGACTCGCGCTCGAACTCTATCACCGCCCCATTCGGCTTAAAATTCAGCGTTGAGCCCTGGCGCGCTCCGCTCAGCCGCAACGCAACATCCGCTGCGCGGCGCCCGCGCCGAGACCGTGCAGACGCGAAGGATGGCAGGTCGGAAGGATGGCAGGTCGAGAGTCCCGCGACCCGTCACGAGCAAGTCGTCCAGCGCAGCGAGCGCTGCAGCGAGGGAAAGTGCCCTCTTTCCGCTAAAGCCGGCGCGCTCCCAGCCGCCGTTCCACCCTCGAAGCCGCATGATCGTCGGCTGCGAACATGTCCCGCTCGCACAGCACGACCGCGACGTCAGCCCGCATAGCGTGACGATCAAGGGCTTTGGCGGACGGTCGGCTCCCAAGCGGCACAACACCCCGGAAGCAGTGGACCTCGCGCGGCAGGCGTTCGAGCATAGGCACGGGGTTGAGGACCTGTTATCCCTCGCGGGTGTCCTATGCGGATCATCCGCCGTGCCATCCCGGGTTGCTGGGTCCCACGCTCCACGCGACTGGCGGGACTAAGAAAGCAGCAGGGATGGCGGCGCGACCGGCAAGAGGTAGACCGGAGCCGGTCGGGCGATCAGTGTCGCCGATGCCGGTCTCGGCCAATCCAGTTCGGAAGGAACGACATCTCTTCATCTTCGCGGAACGGGCCACAATGCGGATATGCGACGGTGCAGCCCATTTCCCGCTCGCAGCCGAGGGCGAATGCGGATGTAGTCGGCGGAGGCTTCCAGTTTACGCTGTTCCTTGGTGCCTTCCGCCACCATCCAGGTCGCACCACGCCGAGGGTTTGTCCGAGCAGGTCTCGGACCGGTTGTCTTGAAACCACGCAGGCGCGGGCGAGGGCATCGACGTTGTGGTCGTCCGGGACGGATCGAGGTCAGCTAGGTCGGCAACAATGGAAACAAAGCGCGCCTCGTGTCCAGAGACGGAAAGGGCAGGGTAGGGGGAGCGGAAAGGATGGCGGAATAGGGGAGGCGTTTATCGGCCGTTAACCATAAAGTTCCAGTCAGCACCACAAAGAGCCGCACGTCGACCTGAGGCCGCCCGTCACTGGAAAGCCAGCGACCTTGGCGGTCCTACTAACAGCGACCTGCTCCCGTATTCCGTGTATCGAATGACCGGAGGTGGCGTCTAGAGGAGCATGCCATCGCCTTGCACATCGAGAATCCGCAGACCGAAGCGATGGCGCGGAAAGTGACGGTGTTGGGAAAAGGTCCGCCTCACCCGAACAGTGCACCGGCACGCGCTCATGAGCTCGATAGCCGAGGTCGTTTTTCCTCGACCGCGGCGTCCAGTTCTGCCCGGATATGCTCCAAAGAGGGCAACTCCGCGGCGGTGCCCACCAAAAGGATTCCGCGACGGCCCGTATGAGGAGATTCATCGGCGCATCGCCCTTCATCGCGCTCATCAGCGACTGAGACGAGGCACGCGAGCTATCGGCTCGCCTGCAGGAAATCGGAACGCGTCTGACGTCGCCGCAGGCCGTGGGGAGGGCGGTTGCCGTGGCGCCAGCACAAATCTTTCGGTCAGCGCCACCGCGGAGGCGCTCGAAGATTAGGTAGCCTGATCCTCATTGCCGCAGTCCCGGTGCAGCCTGAGACCGCACGGCTCGCTCGACGCCTTTCTCGCTTTGGTTAAGGGCGGTCCGGCGGGCGTCAATTTCCGGACCTGTTTTTACCTACGCTTCACCTTGCATTCCGCGCAGCCTGATTTTCGAGGGCGCCTGCTTTGCCGGGGAGGGCACAGTCACCGGAGCGGCTGGTCCGGAACAGGGCAGGGTTGGCACGAGTGGCGATTTGTGGTTGATCTGAAGCTTGGCGCTGGTGATTTGCAGCGCTGCGAGTGCTGATCGCACTGCGACCGCACCCTATCGATAAGGCGTGCTTATCGATAGCGAGAGGGGAGCGGGAACAGGCCTCGCTATGACGGAACATAAAGGTGTGTTAGGTTCCGTTTCGCCGTTTCCTCTTAAGGTTATCAAGGCCTTGTCTTCCGGCTACAAAATCGCCGATCCGCTGCCTTGGGCTCAGCTCGCGGGGCCGCTTGCCGCGGCCGAGGATGCCGCCGCCCGCCTCGACGAGCGACTGGCCAAAAGCCCAATCCGTGACGGTGCGATCAGCCGAATGCACTTCGCCGAGGCTTGCGCCACTCTGTGGCTTGACGGCGAACTTGTCCACCTCGATGACCTCGTGCTCCACGACGCCGGCATGGACGTCCGCGCCCCCACCCACGAGCTGACCCGGGCTCACGCCGTGCTGCGCGCCCGTCGGCGCATTGCCGACGCGAAGCCCAATTGGGCGCTGTCGGTTTCCGGACTGGCTGACCTTCGGGGCCGGCGCGAGCGAGAGGAGGTCGAGGAACGTCTCGGGCTCAACGAGGACGCAGAGCGGGACGCGGTGGGTTTCGACGGACCGCTTGGCGTCATGAACACCGATCTCCATCTGGCCGCAGCCTTCGCCGCGGTCGACGCCGCCAACGCCAAGGCGGAGCGCAGACTCGCCGACGAGCTTCGGTCGTGGCCAGAGCGGGACTCGCTCGTCTACGATCCGGACTGGGACGAGGACGGCCGCCTCGACGACTGGCGCGCCGTCGTCGATGAGACCCGCAAGCTGCCACCGACTCTGGCGGCTGCAATCGCCGCGGATGCCTGGGACGCGATTGAACCGCTCGAGCACACGCCTTGGCTAGGGTGCCTGCTCGCAGCTAGCGTGTTGCGCGACCGCGGCAAGACACGCTGCTATCTGTTGTGCCTGCATGGAGGGCTGAAAAGCATCTCGCGTGAGCGTCGGCGGGCACGCGACGTCGCAGCGCGGCTGGTTGTGCAGCTCGAGGCGATGACGGCCGCCGCCGAGGCCGGCCTAAAGGACCACGACCGCTGGCTGATGACCAGAAACCTCCTCGCCCGAAAACTCGCCGGCCGGCGCGCCACTTCGAAACTGCCGGCGCTCCTCGACTACGTGCTGACCCGGCCGATCGTCTCGGCCGGCATGATCGCGGCGGAGCTTGGGATCACGGCCCGTGCGGCCCAAAACCTCGTCGCCGAACTCGACCTTCGCGAGACGACTGGCCGGGGACGCTATCGCGCGTGGGGCATCCTGTAGAGCGCGAGCCGCAAGCAACGTGAATTCCGTGCAAAGAGCGTAATGGGCGAGCATTCGTGCGCCGCAGAACATCAGTGAGGCAGCACGGAAAACGGGATCCCACAACGCGTCGATGGATCGCCGCTGCCGCAGGTATTGAAAGAGCTGACGCGGAAACACACGCCGCTCGAGAAGCACTAGCGCGACATGCGGGACACCGAGTTTACGGTTGAGCAGGCAAGCTATAGATGCTTCGGACCGCGGCGGCACATGCCGACTTCGTGGTGCTTCTTCGAGATCATGAAGGGCCTGCCGGTCACGATCGGGCTTCCGGGTACCCTTCATAAATTCCTGGCGAACACCGATGCGAGGTCGAGGGAGTGGCCGCACCACAATGGTGAGACAGTGGGAAACACAGCGAATCCCCTTATGACACGGGCGTGCAAGGGTCCTTCACCACTCACGTTGACCGGATGTCCAATCGTTTCCATGAGCGGCGTTTACCAGTGCACGCGGTCACTGCGTGGAACCACCTGTGTTCGCTTGCGTGCGCTGCACGCGCAACGCCGATTAACGCCCCAGCAACCTAACCTAAATTAGATACTCACGAGAAGACTCGAATCGCACGGATGTACTGCGGTTCGATTTTTCTGGCGTAAGCGTAGCGTGCGCGTAGCGACTTGTGTGTTTGCGTACCCGTCCGAAGGGCGCGCGGTTCGCGTCCTTCGGCACTGGTCTCTGCATCTTCGCATTGATGCCTGGAGAGACCGCCTACTAGCACACCGCCTCTCCGCTGGCGCCTCAGCCGTTCACGCGCCGCCGCTCGAATCCCCAATCGGTCGCAGGCCCGCGACGCTGCGCGCTCGCTGACGATTCAGCCGCTCGAACCGCTGAAGCAGGCGGAAGCACGCCAGAAACTTTGGAAGGCGATGCTGGTGACCAGATCTGGCCCGAGGTCGGCAAGTCGACGCAGGCACGCCTAGTGGGTGCGTCCGTCCTGGGTGGCCGAGATGAAGAAGATGACACGAGCGCCGTCCACACCTTCTACCGGCCTTGCGCCTGGGGCGACGCCAGCGAGGAACCAAACTGGGCATCCCGCGCAGACCGCCGCACTCCCCCCGAACTCGCCGAGGAAGCGAAGACCTTGGCCGAGATGGCGTGAGCGAACGGCGGTAACCTTTCTTACGTCTCCCCGCTTGCGGGAGACGTAAGATCGCTCTTGCGATGCGGGCGAGGTGGTACAGGTCTTTCGACAGTCGAATACGTGGAGAGATGCCCCTCACCCCAGTCCTCTCGGCGCGAGCAAATCTCGTTGCGGCCCCGTAGGAACGGGGAGAGGGAGAAGACCTCCTCAGGCCTCGATATCCAGCGCACAGTCGAAATTCGGCGCCGAATGCGTCAGCGCGCCGGCTGAGGCGTAGTCGACGCCGGTCGCCGCGATGGCTGCGATCGAGTCCAGGGTGACACCGCCGGATGCCTCCAGCTTGAGGCGTCCCTCGTTGAGCCTGACGGCTTCGCGCAGCGTCGCAATGTCCATGTTGTCGAGCAGCACGGCGTCGGCAAGGCCGGTGTCGAGCACCTCGCGCAACTGCGGAAGCGTGTCGACCTCGATCTCGATCTTGACGAGATGGCCGGCATGGGCGCGGGCGCGCTCCAGCACGGGGCGGATGCCGCCGGCGACCGCGATGTGGTTGTCCTTGATCAGGATCGCGTCGTCGAGGCCGAAGCGGTGATTGAAGCCGCCGCCGCAGCGTACCGCGTATTTCTCCAAGGCGCGCAGTCCAGGGGTGGTTTTTCGCGTGCAGCAGACCCGCATCCTGGTGCCTTCGGTGCGCGCAACGTAGTCTGCGGTGAGTGTTGCAACGCCCGACAGGCGGCCGACGAAATTCAGCGCGGTCCGCTCCGCCGTAAGGATGGCACGTGCCGGCCCCGAGATCGTCAGCACCTGCTGTCCGCGGGCGACGCGCGCGGCGTCACGAACATGTGCGCGTATCTCGATGTCGGGCGAAAGCTTTTGCAAGGTGGCGAGCGCCAGCGGCAAGCCGGCGATCACGCCGGACTGCCGTGCGACCAGGATTGCTTGCGCCTTCGTTGCTTCGGGGATCGTCGCAAGCGAGGTGATGTCGCCGGCACGGCCGAGATCCTCATCGAGCGCGCGTAGCACGGCCTCGTCGAGCGCGAGCGGGGAGAGAAAGGCGTCGGGATAGAGCAGAGAGGTCGGGGTGATCATGGCAGACTCCGTCAGGCGATCATGGGTTCCGCGGTGCGCGGTGTCAGGCGTTCGCTCAGGCTGTCCGCGACCTCGCGCACTGCTGCGAGCGTCGTCATCGTGCGTTGCGCGAGGGCCGGTACGTCCGCGGCATGGTCGGAGCGGAAATGCGCGCCGCGGCTCTCGCGCCGGTTCCAGGCCGACGCCGCCACGAGCAGGGCTGCCGTTGCCATGTTGCGGACCGCGATGCTCGTGGCCTCGCGTTCGAGCGCGGCGAAGCTGCGAACCGCGTCCGCAAGCCCGTCACCATTGCGGATCACGCCGACATGCGTGCTCATCAGCATCCGCAGCCGCTTCACGGCCGCAGCATCTGACGTGGCGCCGCGCGGCGGCACCAGCGCATCGGGAAGCCGGGCGGGCGAGGGGATGGCGCGGCCGGCGATGTCGTCGGCGATGCGCGCGGCGTAGACCACGGCCTCCAGCAGCGAATTCGACGCAAGCCGGTTTGCGCCATGCGCGCCGGTGGACGACACTTCGCCGCCGGCCCAGAGCCCGTCGATCGAGCTGCGGCCGCGATCGTCCACCGCGATGCCGCCCATGTGATAGTGCGCCGCCGGTGCGATCGGGATGGCCTGCGTGGCGGGGTCGATCCCAGCGGCGATGCAGCTTGCATGGACGGTCGGGAATCTGTCGGCAAAACGTGCGCCCAGCGCCTGCCGCGCATCGAGGAAGGCGCCGCGTCCGGCCGAGATCTCCGCGAACACGCCGCGGGCCACGATGTCGCGCGGTGCGAGCTCGGCGAGCGGATGGCGCGCCGCCATGAAACGCTCGCCACGGCCGTTGATCAGTGTCGCGCCTTCGCCGCGCAAGGCTTCCGTGGCGAGCGGCGCGGGATCGCGGCCGACCATGATGGCGGTCGGATGAAATTGCACGAACTCGGGATCTGCAATCACCGCGCCGGCGCGTGCGGCGATCGCAAGGCCGGATCCGCCGGCCTCGCGCGGATTGGTGGTGACGGCATAGAGATGGCCGATGCCGCCCGTCGCGAGCACCACCATCCGCGCGGCGAGCAGGATCGGCCGTGCTGCCGCGTCGCCAGCTTCGCGCAATCGTAGGCCGGCGACCGCGCCGTCCTCGGTCAACAGCGCTTCGGCGACGAAACCTTCGATCAGCCGGATCGACGGCGTGCGCCGCACGGCTTCGCTCAGCGCCGCGATGATGGCGGCGCCGGCGCCATCACCGCGCACATGCACGATGCGGCGCGCCGAATGTGCGGCTTCGCGCCCGACTGCGAGCCTGCCTTCGAGATCGCGGTCGAACGGCACGCCATAGGCGAGAAGATCGTGAATCCGCGGTGCGGCCTCGCGCGCGATCCCCAGTGCGACAGCTTCGTCGACGATGCCGCCGCCAGCGGCAACCGTGTCCGCGGCGTGCGCTTCCGGCGTATCGCCTTCTGCCATTGCTGCGGCGATCCCGCCTTGCGCCCATGCGGACGACGCGCCCTGTCCGAGCGGCGCGGCCGAGATCAATGTCACCGGCCGCGGCGCGAGCTTGAGCGCGCAGAACAATCCGGCAAGGCCGCCGCCGACGATGACGACGTCGTCGGAGCGGGGGAGGGTGTTGATGTTGTTTGTCATGGCTCTATCTCAGTTCTTCAAATTGATCATCCGCTCGACCGAGCGCCTTGCGCGGTCCGCGAGCGCGGGATCGATCGTCACTTCTTCGCGAAGCGTCAGCAGGCTCTCCAGAATGTTGGCGAGCGTGATGCGCTTCATGTGCGGGCAGATGTTGCAGGGGCGCAGCATCTCCACATCGGGCAGCTCGGCGCGGACATTGTCGGCCATCGAGCATTCCGTGATCATCACCAGC
>NZ_JADPIQ010000097.1:0-47349 GCF_023073015.1 Bradyrhizobium sp. 87 | reverse complement strand
AACCAATCACCCATGTCGGTCAAAGCCGCTGCTCATCATCGCGCGAAACAGCTGCTCACGATCGCCTGAAATCGCCGCTCACCATCGCCGAAATACGCAGGAGGCAGCCGTGATCCGGGCCATCAGTTCGTCAACGGCCGGAAATCTTACAGCGACATCAGGCGTCAACTGAACGAGGCGGGAATTGCCAATCACAACGGCCGGGCCTGGACCGACGGCATGATACCGACCATCCTCGCGAACGAGAATTACATCGGCAAGACCGTCTACAATCGCACGTCGCGGCGCTTGGGACAGAAGTTGGTCAAAAACCCGGATCACACCTGGTCCGGGGCGCTGCGGCGATCGAGCCTATCGTGGACCCCGGCATCTTCGTGCACGCCCAGAAGCTGCTTGCCGTGCGCCGCGTAGAAATTCCGGAAGATGAGATGCTGGTGCGCCTACGTCTCGCGCTCCGTCGGCGCGGTAAGCTCAATTCGCGCATCATCAACGAAACGCTGGGCCTCAATCATGTCTCCTCGTACGTGAAGCACTTCGGGTCGTTGCGAAAGGCCTACGCGCTGATCGGATACACGTCGCCGCGTAACCGCGACTGGATCGAGACCCGGGATTTTTGGGCTGCCGAACAGGCGAGGCATGCTGCCGAGCTCGCGGAGTTGCTGAGAACCGAGCTGGGCCTGCAGGCTGATTTTTTTCCTGATGGCATAGCTCTCCAAATCGGCGGCGAGCGCCTGGTCTCATTTCTCGTGGCGCGACGACTGGCGCATCGCGGAGAGGACCACGCCGCGCAGTGCAAGGCTTACCGAAGGCAGATCTCATCTGGCCTGCTTGCCGTGATGCGGCTGGATGCGGCGAATCGGGCGATCGAGGACTATGTGCTGTTGCCTGCCCCGCTGAGGGCGGGCCGGTACGTCTGGCTTTCCTCCGAGTCCCTTCGTCGACATCGGGGCGCGGTCTACAAGGAAAAGGGGGCATTGTTCGGCGCGGTCAAGGCAATGCTGGCAAAAACCACCCATGCCGCCCCAACCAGCTCAGCACTGCCGAAAAAGCGATCGAGATCAGGCCAGCCCAAAGCCAAGGGCTTCGGCGGGCGGCGCTCACGGTGCGGAGGTACAAAATCGCACCGATGAGAGTGCCGTAATTCCTTCGGAAGTCACCGTTCAGTTTCGCGATCTTGGACAATTCCGAGGAGGTGTCCACGTCATTCGCCATCGGGCTGGCTCCTTCGTGTCGCTAGGACCAGCGCCTTATGAACCACTGTTTTGCCCGACGGAGCAAGACAAATTTCGTCTTATCGGAATTTTCCGGAGCCGTTTCCAAGTCACCCATTGGCTCGAACCGCTAGGCGGCTTCGCCGATGTATCTCTCCTCACTCCGCTTCTGGTTGATGAGATTCAACAACTGGGCGGAGGCCCGCGCGTCGCATAGGGCGCGGTGGTGATTGTCGAGCGATATGCCGTAGATCTCGCAGAGCTTCCCTAGTCCGTAGGATTTGTGTCCCGGAAAGCGCCGCCGCATTCCGACACATGTGCAGAGCTTCGGAAATCTGAAGCGTCGCCCGATCCGCTCGAATTCGTAGGTGATGAAACCGTAGTCGAAGCTGACGTTATGGGCGACGAAGATGCCGTCGGCCATGAACTGCATGAAGGAATCCGCGACTTCGGCGAACAAAGGCGCGTCCCGAACCATTTCGTTCGTGATGCCGGTCAGCTGGACGATCTTTGCCGGAATGGAACGCTGCGGGTTGAGGAGAGAGTGCCACTCGTCGACGACCCGGTGGTTGCGGATCTTCACAGCGCCGATCTCGGTGATGCGGTCGCCGTTCGACCATGAGCCGGTGGTCTCGATGTCGAGCACGACGTAATCCTGCTCGGGGTCGAAGCGGTAGTCGACCCGACCGATCTCGGCCACAATGCCAACGTCGCCGAGCTGACGGAGGCGGGTCAGTTGGTTGCGGCGGATCACATCGCCTTCCGCCTTGACCTCCATGAAGGACGCCTTGCCGTCCTGGACCAACATGAGGTCGGGGAAGCCGTCTCGCATCCCGCGGAAATCGTCGCACATGCCGCGGACGATGCTGGCTATGCCGGCCGTATCGGATCCTTCGAGCAGGGCGCGCAGCGCCTCCACTTGCACGTGATCCCAGCTGAAGATCCCGTTCGGGCGCCCCCATCTCGCTGCGACGGTGCGGAGGATCAACGGTAGGGCGTATCCGGACGCGATGGCCGCCAGCTTCTCGTCGATTATCGCGGCGAAGAGCCGGCGGAAGCTGCGGTCCTTCAGGCAATGAGGCAGCCAATCGAACCCGCTGGGCATGCGGGTGCTCTCGAACAGCTCGTCCCAGAAGAGCAGGCCGAACAGGGTGTGCCACAGCACGTTCTCAGTGAAGAAGACCTTCGTACCATCGCGCCGCAGCACGCCGGCGACGCCCGCCTCGGGATTGCCGCGATGGGTGTCATCGACGGTGATCGTGCGGCCGGACCGCAAAAGTTCGGTGTGGAGACCTGCGCGCCGTCCGCCGAACTTGCGGGCGTAGAAGTCGGTGGCGAAGAGGTGTTCCTCATCGCTGGCGGGATCATCGATCATCCGCTGAAGCAGTGCTTCGGCCTCTGTCTTGTCGCCGGCATTGTAGAGCAGTCGGACTAGACGCTCGTTGCAGTCCGGCGAAGACCCCGCGCGGTAGAGCTGACGGGCTAGATCGCTCTCGCCCGCTTTTTCGAAGAAAAGTCCCGTCCGATGCGCGGCGCGGCTGCGGAGATCGCCGGCGTACTGGGACGTGTAGGCTGGGCCGGTGAGCACGTCGACGGCGGCCCGTCTATGGACAGGCTCCGATCCGGCCTCCAGGCTGTCGAGGATCTGGCTGTAGTGGAACGAGGCGAGCGCCTCCTCGGCATCGGTGAAGCGCGCGCTGAACGAGGTCTCTCGGTTGGTGCGTAGGATCCCCAAATCGCGCAGCGCGAAGTTTTTTAGGTTCACCTCGGTCTTGCCGAAGTAGAGGTAGAGCAGGAACTCGATCGGCTGCGTCCCCTCGAGCGCGATGAAATTACGGGCGCCACAGTGCTGCGCTGCGACCGAAAAGGGGATGCTCTGTAGATAATAGTCGACGAACTTCGGCTTCGACCAGGATTTGCGGACGTCTCCTCGCCCGGCCGCCTGCGCTCCGGTGACGAGGACGTCCTTCGGCAAGGACAAGACGAAGGCCGCATAGTCCGCCTCGCCGAGCGCGCGGGCCTGACCGGCCGCGGTCAGATCGGCGGCCGCCCGCTCGACGTCATCGATCTCGGGGTAGTTGAACAGGGATCGGTTGAAGATGGCACCGCGCCTGTTGATCATGCGGACCAGGAGGCATCGCGCATCTCTCGATAGGCGCCCGAACCGAGCCATGAAGGCACGATGCTCCGGACCAAGCACGGGGGCATACGTCCGCTCCACGAACCCCAACATTTCGGCGAAGTGGTCGAGATAATAGTAGACGGGCAGTTGCGGCAATTTGGCCAAGCGGACCTTCGGGGCAAGAATCGTTTGTTCTATTTTTGTTCGAGTGCCGTCCTCAAAGTCAAGCCGCTCGACGAGCTACGGGTGACCAGAGCCGCGGACTTCGGCAGCCGCCGGCGCGGCGTCTTCCTTCACGCCCCGTGCCACGATCCGGAGCGTACCGTCCGGAAGGGGGCGCTGCAGCTTCAAGGCCTCTTCGGTAGGCGCGGTCATCCAGGTCTCGACCTCGTCGGCCGTCGTGAGGATCACCGGCATCGCCTTCGGATGAATCGCTCCGACCTCGGCGTTCGGCTCGGTTGTGAGAAATGCGTAGAGGTCGTTGGTGGTCTCGCCTTCCTTGACCTTCCGGACCGATGTCCAGTTGGTCCAGATGCCGGCGAAGCAGAGCAGCGGGCGGGTCTCGTCGAGTGCAAACCAGATGTCGCCGCCCTCGGCCTTGTTGAACTCGCTGAACGAGTTGAACGGCACCACGCATCTATTCTCGACGCCGAGCCAGCGCGTCCAGTGCTTCGACTTCACGTTCCGGATGTTTGTGGTGCCGCTGTCCGGCTCCATCCGCAGCAGCTCCTTGAAGTCAACCGTCTTGCCCTTGGCCTGCAGTTTCTCGGCCCGCTTCTTCGTAGCGTCCATGAGCGCCTTCGACGACGACGGCATACCCCATCGGGCGGTGGCGAGCTCCCGACCAGCAGCGCCATTGCGGACGATCGGCGCCGTGTAGTCGGGAAAGACGCCTGGCATCGGCGCGAGATTGCCGACGTAGCGGTTGACGACGCGGAACAGCGCGCTGATGGCGGCCTGGTTGGTGGTGATGCTGTAGAGGTTGCACAAGTTTTCAGGTCTCCGGATCCGGATGCCGAGCCCTCTGGGCCAGCTGCAGCAGGGCGGCAGGCGGGCGCTTACCGGCCTTCGCGCACTTCCGGCACCGCAGGCGGCTGGCGAGATCATGCACGTAGGTGGTCGAAGGGTGCGTCAGCGCCGCCAGATCGACGTCGCGCGCGGCCTTGCACCGCGAGCATTCGATCTGCAACCAGCTATAGCCTCCGTTGATGGCCTGGTCGATTGTCGGCGACGGGTCGATCGGGCCGCCATCAGCCCACATGCGCTCGTTCCAGGACTCGGACAGGAGCCGGTCGGCTTGCTCGATAAGCGCTTCACCCTTGGTCCGCGCCTCAGCCGACTGGGCGGCGAGAATCGTCATCATCGCGCGGGCCTTGCCGAGTTCCTTGACGAGCGCCTTGCGGTCGCCCCCGGAGAGCGGGGTCCCGTGGTGTTTTGGCGCCATGGACAGCAGCCGTCAGTCGTACGACGGCCAGCAGCCGTCTTCCTCATGGCGCCCGGTCCGCTGGCTGCAGGTGTTATCGAGCAAGCGCTGGCCAACGTCCCGCCAAACCGCCTCCGGACCGTAGAGCCGGATCGCATCGGCCTTCTGGATCTCGACGGTCCTCCCGCAGCGCCGGCAGCCGACCCGCAGAAGGTGCTTGGAAATCCGGTCCAGCCGGAGCTGGCGTCCGGACACAGCGGGCGCCGGGCCCCCGCCGGCGCCGGCGTCCGCCAGGAGCGACTGCCAGTATTCTGGCGGTAGGTCGTCGTCCGGAGCCAGCCCGCGCACCGGGGGGGCGTTCCTGCCGACGGCACGGGCCATGGCTTCCATCTGCTTCCGGGTGGGCATGCGCCAGCTGGCGGGGCGGTCGGTCATGCCGAATTAGAACATATCAAGAACACAAGAGTCGAGTACGAGAAGATGTTTTTCAGAGGACTTCGTTGACGGGAACAGCGCTCTCGCCCATCTATGGTGCTGTAGAGCCAAGCGAAATTCAAAAAACACACAGGCCGAAGACCGGCGATTCCCGGATAAGTTGAGGTAAATGCTGGGTAATCGTCGATGGGGAGCTGTTTCGGGAATGCTTTTACTTCACGTATCGGACATTCATTTTCGTCATCCGATCTGCAACACGAACCGCGACCCAGACCGGCCTTTCCGCACGCGCTTAATCCAAGATGCGAGAGACCGGGTGAAGTCGCTCGGATCGGTCGATGCGATCCTCGTCGGCGGCGACATCGCTTTCGCCGGAAAACCGCAGGAATACGTAGCGGCCCTAAAATGGCTCTATGAATTGGCCGACGCTTGCGGGTGCGCCCGGAACCGCATCTTTGTCATCCCCGGGAACCACGACGTGGATCGTGACGTGATCCGCGCCGATCTGTCGGTTCAGAACGCACAGCGTGCCATCGTCAACGCCGCGAGCGCCGACGACAAGGAATGGCAGATTGAACGACAGCTGCAGCACGCCGAGACGGGACCGGCACTTCTGAGGCCCATTGCCGCCTACAACGACTTCGCCTTCAATTTTTCCGGCAATATCTTCGCCCCCGAACGGTTGTCTTGGAAGGCAGATCTTCCCTTTCGGGACGGGATCACGCTGCGGATTCACGGTCTCAACTCGACCATCCTGTCGGGTTGGCGCACTCCCGAAGGCCAGAATGACGTCGAACGGGATCTCTACGTCGAGCCGCAGCAGACCGCCCTCGATCCTGTCGACGATGTCGTCAACCTGGTTATGTGCCACCACCCCCCGGACTGGCTTACCGATGGTGATCGGGTCGCCGACGACGTGACCAGCAGATGCACGGTCCATCTCTTCGGCCACAAGCATCGCCAGCGCATCGTGCGCGACCCGAGGTACGTCACGTTCTATGCCGGCGCGGTGAATCCGGAACGGCAGGCGAAGGATTGGAGACCGGGATACAACATGATCGATCTCTCGCTGGGCCGGAATAAGACCGGGCAGCCGCAGCTCGAGGTCGCGGCCCATCTGCTCGAATGGCAGACCAGTCCCGAGGGATTCAAGGCGATTAAGGACGACGATTGCGAAATCCATCATGCCGAGGTCAGATTGAGAAACGTAAATCCGAGGCCATCGGCCGCGGTCGTCGGGCCGGCGTCGCCCGTCGCCGAGCCGCCGTCGGATGGCGTGGAGGCAGTCATGTCAGACGATCGCGCCCGTAGCATTGTGCTGCGTTTCTGGCAGTTGGACATGAGCGACCGCCGCGAGATTTCCCGCACGTTGAAGCTGAACGATCCGGCGGAGGCCGGGCTCCCGCCGTCCGAGCGGTTCGGCAGGGTGTTGATCCGGGCGGGACAGAAGAATCTGCTCGAAGAACTGGATCGCGAAATCGCGAAGAGGGAGAGGCGCTGATGGCAGAGGAAAGCGTTCCGCCGATGAGGGGGGAATTTCCGCGCTGGTATCGCACGGTGGACGTCAGCGAAAATCGGGCCAGGCTGGACAACAGGTGGAAGGGGGTCGCGTCGCTCGCAAAGGCGGCGGACTCCGCTGGCATCGAAACGATGCTGGCTCTACTGCTCAAATCGAAATCGCGCCCCGGCGACGCCGCGATGGCGGTCCTGCGCGAACATTTTAGGGCGGCGGACGACCTGTTCGACATGGCCGACAACGACCGGGAACTCGAGATCCTGTGCGGCGCAGCGCTCGCAACGATCCTCGACGGAGACGGCGACATCGCTGTCGAAGCGTCGTTGAAGACGTCGGGTGCGTTCTTCGTGGGCTCCCGGAAGGCGACCTTCCCGTTCGATCTAGCCGCCGCCGCGGAAGTCGCGATCGCGAGGATCGCCGACGGGCGGCGCACGCGTCCGACCATTGGTCGGGTTGCCGACGTAGGACGGACCGGCCTCGACCAGGCCACGCGCGACAAGATGACGAAGGAAGGATTTTCGATCGAGGTCGTGATGGCCGGTATCGACAATCTGACGAAGTACACGAACAGCGTGATGGCCGACGTCGTCAGAAAGACGAATGCGGCCCTCGCCGGCATCGATGATTTCGTCGCTGTTCAGGACGAGGAGCTTCAGATGCTGTGGTGGCTCTTCGGCGCACGCAGCAAGACCCTCGATCGCCCCTTCGTCGACGTCCCCGCCGATGCGCAGCCGATCATCTTCGCCGCCGAGCTCGCCGACGCGACGCGCAAGGCGCCCGGGCCGTCGTCGGTCAAGCCGATTCTTTCGAGAGCCGGCCTCAAGGAATGCAAGAAGACTGCGATCTCGACGGCGATCAACGCGTGCGACGTCAGCTTTCTGCGCACGCTCGTGGTCGATGGCGCGAAGCCGTCCGCGGTGACGCAGCCTATTCACTTCGCCATCCAGCGGAAGCTGGAAGTCGGAGACGACACGTCGTGGCCGGCCGCGTGGTCAGCCATCACCGGCATCGATTCGGACTTGGCCGTCGCGGGCATCGACCTTGGGAATCTGTTCTATCGCGAACGTCTCGGCATCTGGTTGGAGAGCTAGGTTGGCCGAGAGCGCCGAAATCCTGTGTTCGAACTCCGCCTGCAAGGTGCGCCAGGACGGCCGATGCGTCGAGGGATTGCCTCTCGACAAGTGCACGCATTACGGCAAGCCTCTCGTCGTCGAGCAGTCCGTCAAGGCTGCGGCGAACGGAAAGAGCGGGATAGTCCTACCGTCGGGAGACTTCTTGGACCCTGAAGAGGCATCCTCGATCCTGCGTCGGGGAAGCTCGCGCGTCATCGCCGTGGTGGCACCCAAGGAGGCGGGCAAGACCACCCTGATCTCTTCGGTCTTCGAACTTTTCCTCCGCGGGCCCGTCGGTCCCCTGCGATTCTGCGGCTCCCAATCGATGTACGCGTTCGAGCGTGCCTGCCATCCTTCGCGCGGCGTGTCAAAGAACGCCGTTCCGCAAACGGAGCGCACAATCCTGACGGAGGTGAGGTTTTACCACACTGCGATGCGACGGCCGGATTTGCCTAGAATCGATCTTTTGGTCGCCGATCGAGGCGGCGAGGATTACCGGGCGGCGGCTGACGACGCGAGCACGGTACAAGGTTTCGTCGAGGTGACACGCGCAGATACTATTACGTTTCTCGTCGACGGACGGCAGTTGGCCGATCCTGTGACGCGGATTTCCGTCGGATCGGAAATTCTGGCGATCGCGCAGGCGCTGGCGGATGGAGGTGCCATTCAGGGACGTCCGCGCGTGGCCCTCGTCCTCACGAAGTTGGACGACGTCTTCCGGTCGCAGGACCGCGAGCGCGTGGAGCGCGACTTCGAAAGATTCGACGAAAAGTTCCGGCAAATGCATGGCGGCAGCTTCGGAGAAATCAGATCGTTCAGGGTTGCGGCCTGTCCCTCGGACGATACGCTGCCGCTCGGACACGGGGTGGACGCGTTGCTTGCCTATTGGGAGGAGGCCGCCCCGATCGAGCTCGTCGAGCCGGCACCTTTCGTGCCGTCGCCGACGAGATACATGCATCGACTGCAGGGATCGAGCGAATGACGGATGCATCCGAAAGCTCTGTCGTGATCTGCGGACTGCCCGCATCCGGCAAGACGACGTTTCTTGCAGCGCTTTGGTACGTCGTGTTCGAGAAGCGCGACCCGGACGCGCTCCTCAAGTTCGACTCCTTGAGCGGTGTCGATTTCTCGCACCTCAACGCCATCATGCGTCGATGGCAGCATGCGAAGGAACAGATCCACACGGAGATCACCTCGGGAAAGACCGTCTCGATGAATCTGAAAGACGGCGCCGAACGTAGAATCCAGATGGCGTTTCCGGACCTCTCGGGCGAATCCTTCCAGCAGATGTGGGAGGATCGGGAATGCGATCCGAAACTCGCCGATCTTCTCCGCAATGGTGCCGGCATTCTTCTCTTCGTTCACGCCGACAAGATCAAACACCCGATGGGAGCGGCCGAAACGACCCGTCAGGCCGGCGGGCTCGACGCCTCCGGCGCCGGCGCCGGCACCGCTGTAGGCTGGCATCCGAAGGATGCTCCCACCGCGGTTCAACTCGTCGAGATGCTGCAGCTGATGCGCTGCCCGGCGCTGCAGGTGCCGGCACGCCGCTTGGCCGTGGTCTTGTCCGCCTGGGATAAAGTCATGGAGGAGGAGCCAGACATCAGGCCGGAGGCGTATCTCGCTCGCGAGCTGCCGTTGCTCGACCAATACCTCCGCTATGGAGACGGCGGTTGGACGGTCCGGACTTACGGACTCAGCGCGCAAGGCGGGGATTTCGAGCGGGAGGGAAAGCTCGACGACGAAGCCCGCAACGAAAGGGTCGCCGCCATCCGCAAGTTGGAGGATGCGTCGAGCCGCATAACCCTGATATCGTCCGAACCGTCGCACGATCTCACGGAGCCGATCGCATGGCTCACGAAGTAGGCGGGCGCGTACCGCTGCAGCAGACGCTGCACGGTTACTCGGAAGGCCATCGCCTGCTGGCGTCGTCCATCGACTTGCCGTCGCGGGATGCGAAGACGCTGCTTATGATGAGCGATGCCTCGGGACCTGCGGCGACCATGGGTGCGGATGGGTATCTCACCGGCTTTCCGCTGGTCGAGAGCGGACACTACGCGCTGGCCCGCACGTGGCCCGCGCCCGAGTTGCCGCGACCAGGCTGTGTGTGGACGCACACGATTCTCATCGATTTCAGCGACATCCCCTCGTTATCGAGCGCGGGAGGCCTGTTGGGCCTGTTCCGACGACCCAGGGGCGACGAGAATTCCTATCGAAGCCCGATCGATCATGCGTCGTCCGATTCGTCGGATCGTTTCGGCGTGCCCGACGATCTCGCGCGCCGAATACTCTCCGCTCTTTACGAAGAGCCGGCCAAGCCGATCGTTTCGATGGCCGCCGAAGTCGCGGTCCGCGACGGCCTCGTTCTGGCCATCTGGGGACAGCAATGGCCGCGCCTGAGGCGCTCCTTCCGGTTCTGTACGTTGTCTTTCGCCGACAGGTCGTCCGCGAACGCGACGTTCGATCTGCAATTCCTGCCGGCCGCCGGACGTGTGAGACCGACGCAATTCAAGGGAGCCGTCGATGCGGACCGTCGCGATTTCGTCTCGACGGCCTGGTTGGAGGACGCGGTGGCCGACCTTGGGCAGGGGTTCCAGGGGAGCTTGCGCAATTTCCTGCGCGCTGCGGGCAGCGATGTCGGCGGCCGCGAATCGTTTGAGCCTTTGGCTGCATTGCACGCGCTTTCGCTGCAGTTCGAATCCGACCCGGCCGCGGTCGAGCGCGCGATTGCGCTGCTGGAGCAAACGATGGCAACCGATCAGGGGCACGCGGCCCGTTCGTCGATCGTCCGCGCTGCGGCGGCTGCGGCCGACCGGATCGGGACCGAAGGACAGCAGTTCGTCCTGCGGAACTTCGCCCTGATCGACGCGAACGAGGCGCAGGCAGCCGCCGAACGCGTCGGCAGCGCGATCTGGCACCGCGATCCGAAAGCGTTGTTCAACGTCCGGTCTGACCCGGAGAAGGCCGCGATCGCCGACCGCGCGATCGCGGCCTTACCGCCGACGGCGCTGATCGAGGGCGTGTCTTCGATGCCGGATCATCTGTTCGAATTGCTGGAAGCGAGACCCGACCTTGCGACCGAACCGGCGTTCTGGTCGCTGCAGGGCGCCTCCGGATCAGACGTGCTCCGGCTCGTTGGAAGTTCTCCGGGCCGGGCCGACGATACGATCGAAGCGATGATCGCCTCGGGCGGGTCGCTGGCTCGCGCGGCTCAGACGGCTTTCGGAAGCGACCGGGTCCTGCGTAGGCTGCTTGCGCGCTCCGGCGACCTGGCAATTGACGGCGGGACCCGAGCGGAGTGGCTTTCGGCGATCGCTTCGGATTCGGACGCCGTCGCGCGCGTTCTTGTCGAGGAGTGGCTCGACGACGCGCAGACGCTCGAAGCGATCGCGCGCTCGGTGTCGCCGGACTCGATCCCGAACGCGTTCGGGGACGATCCGTGGCTCGTCGCCATCAGACGTCTGTCGGCGCCGCTGCAGAACGCATATCTGGCGTCCTTTCTGCTGATCCGGGGCCTCGGCAGGCGAACCTTGCAGAGCGTCGACCTGGTGCAAGCGACGTTCGACGTCGTCTACGATGCGGCCGAGAAGCGGATATTGCCGGACGACGCCTGGAGAATCCTCGATCGCAGACTGGATCGATCGTATTGGTGGGAGGATTGGGACAGGTGTGTCAGGATTCGGCATACCGTCGTCAGCATGTATCTCGATCGCGGGATCGACGCGCTGGCGTTCGTGAGGATCACGGAACGAGACGACTTCTTCGTCGCCCTGATCAGCGCGTTATCAGAAAAGTACGGAAGCCAGAGATACCTAAAGTGGATGCGCAACCGCATGGGAGATGCGGGCATCGACGGCGAACGCCTTCGGGTCGTCAAGCACGCGATCTGGTTCTGATACCGCCAACTACATCCAAGGAAGCGAGATGCGCGCCTCCGATTGCAGTTGTCGGTAGATATCGGGTGGCCGCCGAAAAGCGTCCGGCCCGCTTCTCGCTTGCAAGCCTGCCGACGCCCGGACAGCGGAGATCGAGTGGCGGGCCTCGTCCGATGTGTGATGGTCAGGCGCTGGCTCGGTCATCGGAAAGAATCCGTTACCTTAGGAATATCGGCTGTGTCGATTTCCCAAGGATTCATTCAGGAAGAGTCTAATCGTGTCCGTCGGGATAGCCGTGGGCGCTTCGGCTTAAAGTTCCGGGAGGAAAAGCGAGGCAGAACCGCCCTAACAAGGGTGGCGCTCAATGCCGGCACTGGCGGATGGAAAACTTGCGACTTTGGTAAGGCAGGTGATGCCGCCGAGAGCGCAGGAGTGGACTGTGCAAGTGGTCACGGATCACAAAGACGCTTGCGTGATGTTCAACCGAAACGTTTTGCGCGTTCACTGGACTTGGCCGACCGCCGTCCATGCCGCCGGCATGCACTCGATCTTGGATCACCATCCGTTGAGCCTAAAGAAGATACCGTCGCAAATTCTTAGAGGCTTGTCGTCCCGAACAGTCGTCGATGTCTGGCAGGCTTGCACGGTCAAGAAGGGCTACAAGGGACGCCTGTCCGAAAGGCGAGGATTTTTTGCCTGCACCGCAAGCGGACAGTTCGCATTCGCCAGCAACGCGGCGGCGGCGGAATTGGATGCGCTTCGCGCGGCCAGGCGGTCGATCTACGAACGATCTCGCCAGGTACGGGCTCGATCCAAGCGGGATGAAGATTATCAGGGCCTTCTGACCAAGCGTCTGTCGGGCCGAAAATATGATGGTGCGTACCGCGTCCCGCTTTCGAATTACGAACGGTGGCTGCCGAAGGACATGACGGAAGCGTTCAAACTCTATGGAGAAGAAGGCGTCCCGCTTTTAGCGATCGAGGGCGAAGCGTTCGATCTGGTCCCTTCACTGAACGACCACGATTTGGCGGACTTGGTCTATCAGTTGGACTGCGACGTGCAGCGTGCGCAGACCGAGACCGACGACCGGTTGATCGACCAGGCGCTGACGCGTCTGGCCGATCTTTAGCGTGACGGAAGCCATCCGGTTGCTTCGTCAGTATCTGGCTTCGGACGGATGCCGGATGCGCGATAGTCGATGATGATCGGCTTAATACGTTCCCAGACAACTTCGATGAGATCGAAGAAGAATTGGCGATAGTCTGCAGCTTGCTGTCGATTATCTGCGTGCAGGTTGCCGTCCACTTTGGCCAGATTGGAGACACGCTCCGGATAGGGTGGATGATGGGATCTCGGTGGGGGCTCGTCTCGGCCTGTTTCTAGCACCGCTCTTACGCGCCTGATAAGATCCAGCGCGCCGAGGATGACGACGGCACCAGCCCCCGACACTGCGTAGAAGTTTTCTTCGTCCTCCTTCGAACAGATGACGATGCAGCAATTGCGCCCGAACAGATCGGCGTCGAATTCGTCTTGAAACGGGTCGGTCGCAGATTCATCGGACGTCGTTACCCGACCATGTTTCATCGAGTGATGGCCATATTCATGCCCGAGCGCGAATACCTCGATCGCTCGAAGCAAAAGCGTCCGTATCACATTTTGCGGATCGTTCAGAGGCACCGTGGGGCTTTGCGCTTGCACGCCGGTGACCGCAAAAGACGTCAGCGCTTCGCTCCAGTCGTGAGCGAGGTCGATGTCGCGCTCCAGCATTTTACGGGCAAGATTTATGTCCCGCACTATCAGGACATGGTCTTCGCCCACTCGATCATGGGGGACGGTACGTCCGAGCAGCCTCGATATTTGGTTGATGAACGATAGGAAGTGGACGCTTACGTCGATGATGCTGGCTTCGGTTTCGAGGACGGGGAGTTGACCGATTCCGAGATCCAGCGCCGCGTCATTTCCATAGGCAACACCGGCGTGGGTCGAAACTCCGTGTTCTAGGCACGCGTCTTCGATTTCTCCCATCAAGCGGTCTAGCGTAGCGCGGAGATTGACGTCATCGAATTCCGAGCCTGCCGAAGCGCTCTTGATCGCCTGCCTGTAGGCTTCCAGGTGATCCTCGTCATCGGGTTTTGGAGGTTCCGCTCCTCTCATGAGTTTGAGAAGCGTTTCCTTGTTTTCGTCGATCCACTCGAGTTGCTCCGCCGGCGTCCGGGCCTTGTAGCCGGTGATCCTTGCCGACGCCGCCTGGCGTTGCCGGCGATAGTCGTCCGCAACTTCCTTGTCATCCATGCTCAATGACCGGCCTCCAATCGAATGCAACTTTCAGGCTGCGGTTTCAACCGTTGAGACAAGGTAGTCATCTTGGTGCTGGCTGCCAGTTCTGATGGCCCCGAATTCGTTGCCGTATGCGGTTTTCACCTCACGGCCGAATCTTTTTGGCGTTAATGTTGGGGTTCCCGGATTCTCGAAAGCCCAACAGCCACTTACAAAATCGAGTCGTTCTTACGGTCCGGAATTGAGTCGCTCTTATTGTCCAATCGAGTCGCTCTTAAAGTGGACGCACATTGATTGATCACGCTGGTGGGCCCGGCAGGACTCGAACCTGCAACCAGACCGTTATGAGCGGCCGGCTCTAACCGTTGAGCTACAGGCCCGTTCCCAATCGTCATGCTGACGCGGCAGGGAAGGGAGGCGATCGTCTAGTGAAACTAGCTCGCTTTGCGTTCGGGCGGATCACCGGCTTCTAGCAAGGGCGGCGCCAAACTGGGAATTTCAGGCATTGACTTGCCGGCTATCGCTTGGAGGTCGCCGACCATCCCGACGGTCGAATCTATCACAGATACAATCTGCGTTTCGCGTTTCGCCCATTGGCGACCCATAAACTTGCGTTCCTTGTCCAGGTCGTCTCTCATGTCATTGAATTTCTCGATGACCGCTTCGACACGTTGCCGGAATCTGGTGCCGGTCAGATAGTCATAGACCTGCTCCATCTTTGTCTGCTGGCCTTGTTGCACGAGCCGTGCGCCGCATACGTCGAGCAGCGCTTGACGCAGCGCTACCGCAACGGGGAGGGCGCACCGAGGATGAGCGACCCACACGCCATCCATCAGATCGAATTGTTCGATGTGTTTGGGTAGCGCGTGCGAGATGATGAGCGATACGTCGGCGCCCGACCGCCGTTGGTCATCCCTGAGCTTCGCCAGCCAACCGTCGCTCCACGATTTGGTACGTTTCGTCTCCCATAGGATTATGCCTGCCGGCTGCCCGACGGCGCCGTTGACCTGCTGGATGACGTCGGCGCCAAGCTCGCCTTTGCCGACCGGTTCTATGATATCCGTTGGGAAACGGCTGCGCAAAAGCTCCTCGAGTTCCAGTTCGAGGACTTCGCCTTGGGCCTGTTGCGAACCTTGCTCCGCCTTGCGCTTCAGTTCCTCGATCGTACGTGCCATCGACTCGATCGTTTGATCCTTTTCGGCAACGCGAAGCCTGGCAGCGTCGTCGGCTTCCTGCCTGGCCTTGGTCTGAACCGTTGCAACGGAGGCCTGAACGCGCTTTTCGATGGTCAAGTCCAACTCACGCTTCTCATCGTCCAGCGCGCGCTGCTTGCGAATAAGTTCAGCCTGAGCCTGCTGGGCTTCGGCAAGCTTGCCGTTATTCGCCTCCAGAAGCTGACGGAGCTCGGCAGCCTCATTAATTTTCGCTGATAGTTCCGCGGCAGAGGCTTCGCGCGCCTTCTTGGCTTCAGAAGCGACAATCCGCTCGCGTTCGGCCGTCAATCGTTTCGCGACCTGGTCTTCGACCGCCTCGCGGTCCTTGGTGAGCTGTTCGCGTTCCAGACGGAGCGCCTCAGTCTTGCGGGCGACTTCAGCATCTTTTCCCGCGAGCTGTTCCTGGAAGCGGCGGCGGGTTTGCTCGAGCAGCGGCGCGGCAAGCGATTCCGTCAGTCGAATTTCGTGATTGCAGTTCGGACAATGTAAGGTAGGCTCGTATGCGCCATTCGTGGCTGCCGCTTTGAAGCTCATCGCGTTGATCTCATTCGTCGCTGAGTCGCGATTGAACCGTATTGGTGTGTCGGCGCCAGAGCGGAATGTGCGTGTCCACATGGGATTTCCACCTGTGGGCTTCAAAATCTGAAATCCGAACGTGCGGATCCGTCGAAATATTCCATAATCTATGTTATGCGAATGGAAAAGGCCATTGAAATCAACTAGTTATACCTAGCGGCGACTTTTGCCCCTCTCAATATTCCTTGTTCCCGCGTCATCTTCGTTGCAGGCGACGAGAGCATGTGCCACCGGATCCGGTGTTGGAATTAGGTCGGTTTCTAGCGGACTTCGCCTAGGGCTTGGCGGCCGCTAACGTGAGCCCCGGCGCGACCGGCCGCGCCTACTGCGTGACAACGCGCACTGGTAACGAGCTGAGCGCACGCAATCCACTGCTGTCCCGGTAGAGCGGCTCGCCTGCTATCTCAATCGATGCGACACGCCCAGCCAAAGCTGCCAGTACGGCTTCGCCTTCGAGCCGTGCGACCATCTGACCGACGCAGCCGTGGATGCCGGTGCCGAACCCGATATGCCCGGCGACGCGCCGGGTGATGTCGAACTGATCGGCTCGCTCCCACCGCACGTCGTCGCGATTCGCCGATGCAGTCAGCAGCAACACCTTCTCGTGCTTGCCGATCGGCACGCCAGCGACTTCCGTTTCGTGCGGCGTGGTCCGGAATACATACGGCGCCGCCGAATCGTAGCGCAGGGTCTCGTCGAACGCCGCGCGCGCCAGCGACGGATTGGCGGCCAGGATGGCCCACTGCTGGGGATGACGGGCAAGGCTGTAGAGCGCCATGCCGATGGCACTGATGGTGGTATCCAGTCCGGCCGAGAGAAAGGATCGGACCAGCAGCGGTGCCTCTTCCTCTGTGATTTCGCCGGTATCCGCCGCCTCATAGACCTGCGCCCCGAAACTGCCGGGAGCCAACGCCTGCCGCAGGCATTTCGCAGCGACCCAGGGCAGCACCTTGGGCGCATGGGCCATCAGGCTTCGGAAGTAGTCGTTCTCCGGCCCCATGCCGGCAAACACCATCGCGCCATAGGTCAGGAAGTTTTCGCGGCCCTCATTGTCGATGCCGAGTGCGTCCGGGAACACGGTCAGCGGGAACACTTCTGCAAGATCGCGGATCGCATCGAACGCCCCCTTCTCGACGAGGTCATCGACCAGCGCGACGGCCTTGGCCTTGAACGCATCTTCCAACTTCCGCATAGCGCCAGGCGACATGATCCGCGCCAGCACTTTACGGGTGCGCGTATGCAGCGGCGGATCCGCCTCAAGGACGATGCTCGGCGGGCGCCAGGGCTTTTCCTTGAAGTAGTTGGCTAGTCCGGCACCGCCGGCATTACTGAAGTTCACATGATCGGCGAAGATTGCCTTGACCTCGGCGAACCTGGGTACGGCGAAGATGCCGTACTTCTCAAGACGGATGATCGGCCCCGCGGCGCGAAGCTCGACATAGGCCTGGTATGGATCGGCGCGGGTATCCGCGCCGAACGGATCGAAGTCACTGCAGGCATGATCGAGCGCCAACATCCCCACTGCTTCCTCCTACTCTCTGCGTTTCTAGTTAATTGACCATAGTCATTTATCTTAAGCGTGGCAAGCCGTGAATGAACGATCTTTCTTTGCTTGTGATTCCAGTGACGTAGCGGCAAGGAGAGACCGGCGGAGATTCGGAAAATGTCGATCAAGCGGTCAGGAAATCCCGAGAGCGCGCGGCGGTTTCAGCGCCGCGCGCGCCAGGAAGCCGACAAGCAGGCGTTACAGGTACGCATCCTTGAAACTGCGCGCAGGGAATTCGCGACGGGCACCCTCGAAACTGTGTCAATCCAGAAGATTGCTGACGCGCTTGGCTACTCGAAGGGCACGGTCCTCAAGTACTTCCCGACCAAGATACTTCTGTTGCTGGCGGTCAAAGAACGGAATCTTGAGGAAATGGCGGATCGGCTCGAGCGCGTCCGCGCGCGACATTCCAACAGCGAGGCCCGGCTGCGGCGTGTCATGGAGACCTATATCGACTACTGGGTCGACAACCCCGATCACTTCCGCTCGCTCTATTCGATGGCTGGGACGGTCGAGGACAGACGCTTTCCTGATGGCGTCTATTTCGGGCAGACCGACATTGCGCGGCGGGGATTTGGGATTTTTGTGACCTCGATCGGCGAGTATCTCTCCGAGCTGGGTGTGGAGACAACGCCGATGCTAACGCAACGACTGGCAACGGCCCTGCTCTGCGCGGCGCATGGAGTGATTTCACTGCCGCTCGGAACGCCAACTATGAAATGGCCGGATATCCGTGGCAACGGCCGATTGGTACTCGGCAATCTCATTGACGCTTGGTCGGCGAAGATCGAAGCCGCGCGGCGGACGGACGCCTGGCCGAAAATTTCAATCATCAATTTCCTTTAGATCGGCCGCACGGAGCCAACAACTCGGTTTGTGAGACTCAACTTTGGCCATGTCTGTTCTATGCCAACCGCGGTCGCCGGCTTGGCCCCTACTGTGTGCCCTACGGCGCTCACCATCGTCCTTCTTTATGTCCGCGTGACCTGCCTCGTCAGACGTCGACATCTCTCACGACCGTCTCCCTGAATCGGGCCGACCTGCAAAAGGTCAGCGCAGCGCACCGCTGGGCGCCGCCTCACAGCTTGGTCGCCATCGTCACCCGGACCGCCCCTGACGGAGCGATCACCGGCTCGCCTTCAGCGCCTGGGCAATCGACGAAATCATCGCCCTATCCGCTCCACGCCCGGCTCGGATCGTGATTCCGTCGACCTCAATCTCGATGATCCCGCTATCTGCCCGCGCGCCGCTTTGCGCTCCCGGTAAGCACTTGGGTCGGTACCCTGCGACCAGCACGGCCGGCACAACCTTTACTTGGGCAGCTTCGGAATGACCGGCTGCTGCTTCTCGCGACTGACGTCGCGAGCCAAACAACTGCTGCGGCGACAATCCGGCGTCTCCTGTGAAGACTTCAAGCCGCCGCACCGGCTCCGTGATGGCAGTATGGCACTGTGTCCATTCTAAGCCTAACGGTCGAAACCGAACCGCAGACTGGCAGATCACACCGTCATCCGGTAGGTGGCCGCTGAACTGCCCTTACGTTTGCACTGTCGGGCAGCGCTGCGCCGATCCCGGCACGCTGATGCAAACCGAATGCAGTGGCACCGAGATTGTCGCCCGATAAGGCTCCGCAGCGATGTCGCAAGGTTCTATGACGCCGACAGAATGAGCGACTTGGAGTTCTGCCATGAACGAGCTTTCTCGGCCGCAAATCGTTGCGGGCGTCCGATCAAGTAGCCTTGCATCTCGTCGCAGCCCTCCTAAATGAGCAATGACATCTGGTCCTTTGTTTCGATCCCTTCCGCCAGGACCGGCACACCCAGCCCATGGGCGAGCCCGATGATCGCGCGAACGATGGCCAATGATCGCTCGCTCTGTCCCAACGAGGCGACGAAGGACCGGTCGACCTTGATCCTGTCGAGAGGAAATGCCTCAACATAGGACAGCGAGGAATACCCGGTCCCGAAGTCGTCGAGCGCGATCAGGATGCCCAGGCTCTTGAGCGATTGCATCGTCCTCTTGGCGCGCGAGACGTCCTCGATCAGGACGCCTTCGGTGATCTCGACCTCCAGGCGCGCAGGCGCGAGCCCGCTTTCACGCAGCGCCTTGCGGACCTGTGCATCGAGGTTTTCCCTGCGGAACTGCGCGGCCGAGACGTTGACCGCGATCCTGAAGGGCTGGTCCCACGATGCGGCCTCACGGCAGGCCTCCATCAGCACCCAGTCGTCGATCTGGGCAATCGAGCCACTCCGCTCGGCCACTGGGATGAATTCTCCGGGAGGGATGATTCCGCGATCGGGATGCCGCCAGCGAACGAGGGCCTCGTAGCCGGTAGTGTGCCCATCGCGGTGCTGCTGAGGCTGATAATCCAAATAGAGCTCCCCGCGTTCGACGGCGAACCGCAGGTCATGCTCGAGCGCGCGGCGCTCCCGGAGCTGCTGGTCCATCGCGCTCGTGAACAGCCGGATCGCGCCCCTGCCCTCGTGCTTGGCGCGATAGAGCGCTGCATCCGCGTTCGCGAGCAGAGAAACGATGTTATCCGCATCTCTGGGAAACAGCGCCGCGCCGACGCAGAGGTCCAGCTTCAGACCATGACCATCGACTACGATCGGATCCTCGAATGCAGCCCGCATCTTGGTCGCGAGGAGTTCCGCGCTTGCCGACATCGGCTCTTGTTCTGTAATGCCGATGAACTCGTCGCCGCCCACCCGCGCTACGTAGCAGCCTTGTGCGGCTTCCTGAAGGCGCCGTGAGGCTTCGCGCAGCACGGCATCTCCGACCGCATGCCCGAATAGATCGTTGATCTCCTTGAAGTGATCGAGGTCGATACACAGCACGGCGAAGCCGGATCCGGTGACCTCGGCCCGCTCGAACGCAGCCGAGAGGTGCTGATTTAAGGCTGTCCGATTGGGCAGCTCGGTGAGAACATCATGGGAGGCGAGATAGCTGATCCTCTCCTGGGCGCGGTTGCGCTCGGTAATGTCGAACGCCACGCAAACATGGGCTAAACGTCCCTCGTACTGGAGCGGACGAGACTCGATCGCGACCTGTATGAGATCCCCGCCAGCGGTTCTGTGCAGTTCAAAGTCCACAAGGTCATCGGATGGTCCGCACTCCAGCTGCTGCTCGGACATCAGAAGTAGATCCTCGCGCCGATAGCCGTAGTGCCGGCACATCGCTGCGTTCACCGCGAGTAATTGCCGCGTTGTTGTATCGACAACCCACATGGGCAGTGGATTCTCCTCGAAAAGGAGCCGGAACGAGGCCTCCCGACGCTTCAGGTCGGTGATATCGATCCGGACCCCGATGCTGCCTCCATCAGCCGTGCGTCGTTCCTCCACTCGGATCCAGCGATCGTCGGGCAGATGCTGCTCGTGCGAGTATCTTGGCAGAGCATGGCGTGCCAAGCGTTCGGTGAGCCATTCATCCTCCCGCCCAATTGCCTCGGGATATTGCCCCCGCGCCAGCCCAGCCCGCAGGATGCTTTCGAACGGTGTTCCCGTCGCCAGCGCTTCCTCGCTGGCCGCATAGAAATCCGCGTATTGGCTATTCCAAAGGACCAGTCGATCATCCTTGTCAAAGACGGCGAGGCCTTCAGGAACGACCTCAAGCGCCTCGGTGAGATGGGAGTGAGCGGCGCGGGCGGCAGCTTCGGCCTGTTCGGCCGCAGCCGTCGCTTCGGCAAGAGCCATTTCGGTTCGATGCCGCTCCGTGATATCCTCGTGCGTGGCAACCCAGCCTCTGCCCTCCATGGGGCGGTGCCGGATGCGCACAATCCGTCCATTCGTCAGCTCGACGGTCGTATCTGAGTTTTGGGCGATCACCGGGTCACTATTGCGCCAGACCAGATACTGCTCCTTCGAGATCTTCGGTGCGCTGCCGGCCGAGTACCTGAGGTCGACGATGTCATTCAGCTTCATCCCCGGCGGCACGGCTTCTGGATCCAGATCGTAAATCTCCAGATACCTCCGATTGCAGACGATCAGACGCTGATCATCGTCGAAGAAGCATAGGCCCTGGGACATGTTGTTAAGGGCCCGATCGAACCGTTCAGCCACGGCGGTCGCCGTCTGCTCCGCGGCTCTTGCGCGCTCCCCTTCCTGGATCAGGCTGCTATGAGCTTGGATCAGTTGGACAAACGAGCGAAAGTTGGTGTTGATCATCCGGCCGAGCAGCACGAGCAACAACAGCAAATTGATCCCGAGCGAGATCATGATCCCGTCACCCGAAACGAGCAGCACGGTCGCGATTGGGGTGCCGGCAATCAGCATGGTCAGCAGGGACGCCGCTGGAAAGCTGCCGAGGCAGTAGGCCGTGCCGATGCACCCCATGAAGACCAGCAACGCGATGGGCGCGCGCAGACCGGGATCTACGGTCGCGAACAGGGCCAGAATCCAGACAACAAAGCCCGCATTGAGTAGCCCCGCGACAACGCGAGTTCGCCTGAGCTCACCGTGCGCCTGCTCCGGCGTGACATCGACCGTTTTCAAGCGGAGCCACTGAACCAGCCGGAGCAGGCACAGTGCGAGGAGAGCGGTTGGCAGGCCGAATCTGAGCCAGGCCGATACAGTTAGGGGGAGGACCAGGGCTACACTGATACTATCGACCAGCAGCACAGCGTACAGAACTGGAACCTGCTTTCGCAAAATCCGGAATTGCTCGATGACCAGCGAACGACCGAGCGGATCCGTTGTATCGCCCACGGCGAACGCGGCACGTAGTCGCGCGAATAAATCCATCGAGATTGTCCTGCCCCCTTCAGAACTTAGGCGGGAGAGACGAACGACGGGTAAAGCCGTTTGGTATCCCGGGACTTAATGGCTTGCTGCAACTGCAAGCTCTTCAGCAGCAGCGAGGCTCAACTTAGCGCAGTTTCCCGTCGTCTCAAAAATCCAAGGTGATCCTAAGGCCGGAAGCCGAGCAGTTCCTCAGGCCCTTACAGCGAGCGGGCCCCGGAAGCGTGGCACGGCCGCGGACGATGTATTGGAAATTGGGCTGAACGGTCCAGGCGTCCTTAATTTTAATTTAATAGAGCGCGGCCAGAAGTCGTTCGAAGCTTCGTACCCGGCCAATTTGGACCAACCCGGGCTCCCGATAGGCCAAATCGAGCGCCTGCGCCCGCTTTGAGACGAGAGCGTACCGGCTGCGATGCAACTTGTCGTCAGGACGGTTAGCGCGCAAACCGGCGAGCTCGAGGCCCGGCGTAGAGATCGATAGCATTGCGGTCGGCGCGCCGCCCCCGGCAACCCTGGCGATCCCGCGGTCATGGTTTGCGGGGCGGATCGTTGACGTGAAAATCACCTCCGTAGCGTTCCGCTCCTGCGGATCGCCCGGACCGACGCCGCCTTGGGGCACCTCGAGATCGACATGCACTGACGAAGCGGCAACTCAACTCATCCTTGTACGCATCCTTCGGAACGCCGCGACGAACCATGTGCGCACCGCGAGGATTGCAGTCCAAAGCTTGGCAAACCACGGGATGGTGAGCAGTTTTGGCTTGACGATGACGAAGAGCCGTTCGACCACGAACAGACTGAGAAGATAGCACGTTGCGATCATCGCCGTCCCGGCGATCCAGTGACCTTCCCCGGCAACGGCGACCGCGACCAATTTCAACGGCTCTACGGTCGCCGTCGGCACCGCCAACAGAAATAGCGATTGGTAGGGTCCAAGATTTTCGACCCGTCGTTTAAGGCTCATGAGCAGCTCCTGATTCTTCAACTGCGCAGCGAGCGGCGACGTTCCATGCTCGGAACATTTGCCGGTCTTTCCCCTTCGGGGGCACAATGGCGATCGAGGAGTTCGGGCATGGAGAAAGATGTCGCGATGCGTGCTGGCGGGAACGATAGCAACGGGCGCATGCGCGGCGACCACGGTGCTGACGGTCGCGCCGACGGAAAGTTGGACGGTGACGTTGGGCCTCGGAGATGCCGATGAAGGAGTTCATGAAAGGTCGCTGGGTTCGCCCTGGACGGCAGCCGCTGGGACGGCATCTATGTCGGCCGGCAGAAGGGCGACGAGTTCATCTATGCCGGCGCGGTCGACCACGGCTTCGAATGCGATCACCGGCGTCAAGGAAGCCGCCGATCACGTCCTCGAGGTGGCAAAGACCGAGATGAAACAGCGCGCGGATGATCTTGGCGAAGGTACCTGACACCCAAGCAGCGGGCGAAGCTGATCGTGAACGGAAGGCGGCTTACAAAGCGATCCATTCGGAGACAAAGAGGGGTGGCGACCGCCGATCTAAATCCCAAGTTCGTGTTTGAAATCGAAAGCCTTTCGACGATACGCCGCAAAAAGCAAACAATCTCGGACAGCCCTCGCTCGCGGCGCGACCCGCGCCAAGGCACTCGGGCCTGACCTTGACCGCGTCGCCGGGACGTCGCCGGACAAGGGAGCCGAGCTCGACGCCCTCGCCGCCATGCAACCCGAGGGCCAGGCGCCAATATGCGCGTGGGCTGCCCCGCAGCCTTCTCGGCGAGGACACTGAAGGAGCGGCCCGGCGTTCGCCTCGCGCGCCGCTCCCGGGTCAGCCGCCGCCACGTCCTTTTCGAGGTGGGTCGCTTCGCGAATCTCCGAATAGTTGACGCAGATGGCGAACGGAGGCGGCGCCGAGGTTCTGGAAGCTCAGCAGATCGGCATCGGCCATGTTCCGGACCTCGCCGACAGTCTTGACGCCCTCGATCTCGAGCGCATTGCGAAGACGGGACGGCAAGTCAATTTGATCAAGAGGGGCTTCGTCTGAAAAGTGAATGGGCACAACGGCGTTTGGTGAAGAAGACGGCTAGTATGTGATTAGGCGCAAAACCTGACGGCAGCCTTACCGCTGCGCCTCGGTCGCCATCCAGCATAGCCGCCTTCGGGCGCGCAGGTAATCCTAGTAGCGGATGGTTGGGTCCACGTTCCGGGCGGCCTTGAACGCGGCCTTGAAGTCGAATAGTTCGCCGCACGGCTTCCATCTTCTCGATGGCGGCGTGAAAGGCCGCCACCGCGGCGCGAGCGCCCTCTGGAGAGCCTGGCCATTATCTCCTCGAGCTTACGCGCGATGACAAGAGGCTTGCCTGGACGGAGTGCTTCCAATCGTACAGGTGATAGCTGAGGCGGAAGTGATCGCCGCGGATGCAGCAATAGACGATGCGGCCGGCTGGTCGTCGACGGTCGCATCGTCCGCCGCGCCGATGTGCCCGGCCTCCGTCGATCCAGATCGCCGCGACGCCGCCGGCGCGGAGGTAATTGTCAGCCAGGTCGTCGTCGTGGCGAGCCTTGCCAACGTCGCCCAACACGATCCGTGGTTTGCGTCGATCGCGTCAACCTGTCTCCGTTTTTACCGCCTGACGCGGCGATCATGCATGGCCGCTGCCAGAATACCGACTGCCACGCCCATGATGATGATCCAGACAACAAGTCCCGCGTACCAAGGAAGCACGTTGGTCATCGTCACTCCTCCTGGTCTACGCCGACCGGCGCTCTCGTGGCGTCCGCCCCCTCCTCCCGGGACGCCCCTTGCGATCATTGACGCGACGTTGCGGCGTATTGGAAAGCGGCGGGGGACCCCTCGACGGCGCGTCATCGATCAAGTCATCAAGTGTCGGCTCGTGCTCGGCTGGTGGACGCTCCAGCGCGGCGAGAAAGGCCCTGCCCGCGTCGGTTATGCGCCACTCGCCAGGCTCGCGCACAATCAGCTTCTTGCCGAAGATGTCCACGCTGCCGCCGGCACGGGTCTCCATGCGCTTCATCCGCGCCGTCCATTCCGGCCCGCTGGTCATGAGCACGGCAAGATAGCGCTTCAGCTCTTCGAGCGTCGCCCGGCCGCTGGGATGGCCGTCCAGAACCTTGAGGATAGTGAGCTGAAAACTCAACGCCACACTCCGCAACGAAATCATTAAAATATGATGATGAGCCTACATCGGACCATGCGGCTGTCCAGAACGAATTGGGAAGAGAACCCGCATTCTGGGCTTTCCTCCCGCTCAGCACCGACCTTGCAAATGCCAAGACCGAAGCATTAGGCCTGCCCCGCCAAGCTCGCCGGCCGCGGGCTCGGCCCAAAGGGCCGCTCGGCGTCCTCCGCTTACCGGGCGGCCCGGGGGCCGAAAGGGTCTTGGCGACCGTTCCCGCAGGCCTTATCGGGCAACCGCATGCGGCTCACAGCTTCATTCGGCTGTCCAACACCGAGACCTATCTGAGGCTGAAGAAATGAACGCGTCGGGCACGCCGCCGCCTGCCGCCGCTCGCCGCGATCTTCACCTCGATGAGCAGGCGATCGACGGTCGCGGCGTTGATGGCCAGAACACGATCACGGTCCGCCTGGCCAAGCTGCAATCGGCCATATTGCTCGCGGGCAGCAAGGTCGGGATCATCGCCTTGAGCCGCTTGCCGCACGCCCAATCCCACGCCTCCCACAGCGCCGTCATCGCGTCCTTGATCGTCGCACCATATCTACGCTTGCGCTCTCGACGTGCTGCAGCTGCGCAGGCCCAGCCATTGCGCGTCGCCGGAGTGCGCGCACCGCGCTGCTGCAGTGATCGGCGAGAAGTTGTCCAGTCGTCGCGCGAGGAGAACACCATCGGCGGCAACGCGCCCTTCCCGGGGTTCATCGAGCCGCCCGTCTCAACAAGGGGCAGCGTGCCTGTCTCATTGCCCCAGCGGCCTCCAGCCCGTGTCTGCTGCTAATCTGCAAGACTGGCTGAGCCCAGTACAAGAGCAGCTATGGCCATGCCCACGATAGCAAGCCGGAGCTTGCTAAGAGCCGGCCAAATGGCGTTGCCGCCCTAGCTGTGGTCCCGCGCTGGCCAGCGCTCCGCCACCTGAACCTTTACGCTGACCGTTCAGACGAATGAATGTCCGGGATTTTGCTAATCCCTCTCGGGGCTGGAACGCCGCCGCCTGCGCTTCATTTCAAGCGGGCGGCGTTTTCTTATGGCGTTCGTGGAGCTTGCGGTGCCCTCCGCCCGCCCAGCGGGCAACAAAACGGCCCCAGCGGGGGGCTGCAGGCTGGGGCCGCCATTCCATCCCGGACAATAATCGGCGGTAAGGCGTCCGGGGTAGGACAAGTTCCAGAGGAACCAGAGGTTCCATCAATGGCCTTAAAGTACGGGCCCGGTGTACCCTGGAGGACGGGCCGATCGCTCAGCAGCCGGAAAGGAGTTGTTCGGCTACAAGGCCGCACCGTACAGGATCGGCAGGCTGACCTTGATGCCGATCAAGCACCTGAACGTTAAGCGGCTTCTTGAGGCCATTCGCGCAGTGACATGGCAGACCTACGTTTTGCCTGCCCGCGACAAAACTCCGGCTGCAACCTCTATGATCGTGCCGCCCACGATTGACTCTGGGCGCGTGTCAAAGGACGATCTCCGCCGCCGGCACTGGGGCGAGGCTCCTCAATGATGGATCGGACGAACCTGCGCTATCTTCTGCGTCTGCTTGAACATGGCCCATTTGAACGTCGCCCGCGCGGTGGCTGGCGCTTCGGCACAAGGTGATCAGCGACGCGGTTGTCGAACGGCTGCTCGCCAGCGGTCGAGTCGAGATAGTCGGCTTGACGCTGCAACTCGCAGCAATGCCACCCTCAGGGCCGAGCCGATCCCGGAACGAACGAGCGTCAGCAGGATTGCCTTTCTCGCAGTAGGAGTTGCGTCATGCGTTATGCGCCGCCCATCGTGCCGCTGGATCGGCTCGACCGGGACATCTACCTCGTCCTGGAGGATTTCGGTGCCCGGGCCGGCTGCTCATGGCGCGAGACCGACGAGCAGGACACCGACTTCGAGACGATCATCCGCGACCTCATCACGGGCCAGTACGCCTATCCGGTCCGGATCGTGGCTTTCAACGCCGTTGATGGCTGGTCGCGCGACGCCACCAGCGAGGTCGCAGATGAGCTTGGTGAGCGCGCCGCGGGCAACGCCGAGATCACGCCAGCCCTGCGCGCCTTCATCGAAGCGAATGCTACCCGGCCGTTTGCTGTCCAACTAGCACTTCCACTGCGCGGAGCTGTGTGAGCATGGCGCCCCTGACCGCCGCCTCGAGCAGAGCTATGACGACGCCATGAACGCGCTGGCCAACTACCTGACACGCGAGGACGACGCGCAGACCACGGTCGATTGGCTGCTCCGCATCCTGGATCGCGACGGCCTCCGCGACGCTATCACCGAGGTCTTGGTTGACGCGAGGGTGCATCCGCGGCCGAGAGCTGACGTGCCGGAATAGACGGTCTGGCCAGGGCAACCGTCAGAAGCCGTGCATTAGCAGGTCAGCTCGTGACGCGATCGCTGCCCGATGTCCGAGAACGGGGAACAGGCGACCTCCCGTATGAAGTTGAGCTACTCGGCCGTTGGCTGCGAAGCCCAATCGACCGACTGCCGCCCTGGCCGCTGCGGCAGGATAGGGACGAGCAGACAATTGCAGCGAGAATGACCACAGAAGCTAAAGGGCAACTCAGGGAGAGCCCGCCATTGACTGGCTTGCGCGCGCGACATTCCAACAGCGAGGCCCAGCTGCGGCGTGTCATGGAGACCTATATCGAACTGGGTCGACAACCCCGATCACTTCCGCTCGCTCTATTCGATGCGAGGGCCGCTGAGAGTTCGATAGCCCTTAACTGATTGCCTGCTAAGAACTGCACTCTGCTTTGCAGTTGGAGCGCAAGGCCGCCAAAATGAGCAGGTCAACCGAGGTGTTTCGATCGGAGATCGTTGCGGTATCGACGATCGGCGTCGCCGCGATGGTTTTTTTTGAGATCTCTGGCTATGAGGCCTGCTCCGCCTTGACGGCGGCAACGGCCAGCATCGCGTCGCCGATCATGTTGCCCTGTGCCTTCAGGGCATTGCCGGCGCCGACGATATCCCGGACCTCTTTGTTCTGGCTGAGCTTCGACTTGCCGACCAGGCGTGTGATCTCGATCTCGATGCCGACGATCATCTTGAGCATCGTGTCGATGTAGTCCTTGGGGCTGTCGGTCATCTTCCAAGGATTGGCCTGTTTCGCCTCATGAATGCGCGTCAGGCGCGCGACCATGCCGCGGACGTAACGCTCATCATCGCGGATCGTGACACGTCCGTACACATGCGCAACCATGTAGTTCCACGACGGGACCTGCTTCTTGAACTCGACCTTGCTCGGATACCAGTTCGGCGCGATGTAGGCATCCGCGGCGCGGAAGACGATCAGAACCTCATCACCGGTGGCGAGATCCTGCCAAACAGGGTTCGCACGAGCTACATGCGAATGAAGCACGCCCTGCTGACCTTCGTGCGCATGCAGTTCGAACGGAATATGATTCGCGTCGAGTCCACTCTTCCCGTTCGTAAAGAGGATGCCGAGCGGATTATTTTCAATGAGATCGTGAAGCACCTCGGCGCGAGCCTCAACGAAGTGCGGAGGGACGTACATGACAACTCCTTGGCTATTGCAGGACGCTGTGCACCCTTGGGTCGCGCAGCATCAACAGGTTTGGTTCAGACCTCGGTCATCTCGAATTCACTCTTGCCAGCACCACAGTCGGGGCAGATCCAATCTGCGGGCACGTCCTCCCAGCGGGTGCCGGGCGGAATGCCCTCGTCAGGCCATCCGTCTCGCTCGTTGTAAATGAGCCCGCACAGCGCACACATCCAGGTCTTGTAGACAGGCGCATCGCCCGCGATTTCCGTGTTCACGTGAGCAGTTTCGTTGCTCATGACAACTTCCCCTATTCCTGTGGCAGGATTCACGAGTTCGATTTAGGGCAAGGCTGGCCTATCCAACAGTGCCAGATGACTGCAGTTTTACCGGACCAGTTTCTTGCCTGCGATACTACTCTTCCTTTTGTTTCGCCGATCGTGATCATCACCTGCACCTTGGGTTTGCTGGCGTGCCGATGCTGCGCCATCGCGCGGGTAGCGCGTTCGTCGAGATACGCCTCATCTTGGGGCTCTTGTTGCCTGGAGTGCCTGTCGTCTTTATTGGCCCGCGAAGCGACCTGCTCTTGAACGAATGAAGCTCACTCGGCAGGCCGGGCGGTCGAGACGGCGTTCCCCTCCGCATTGTCGTGCGCCGCAAGAGCCTTCGGCTTGCGCAAACGCACATAGACCTGCGCCGCCAGAAGCGTCACGCAAAGAAAAAGAAAGAACGCGCTGATCGGCCGCTCGACGAAAATCATGGCGTCGCCGCGCGAGACCAGCAGCGAGCGGCGAAAGTTCTCCTCCAAGCGTGGCCCCAGGACAAAGCCGAGCAGGATCGAGGCCGGGTGGAAATCGAGCAGCAGGAGTAGATAGCCGATCAATCCAACGACGACGGTCTCGCCGACCTGGAACATGTCGTTGTTGGTCGAGTAGACGCCGATCGCGACGAAGAACAGCGCGCTTGGATAGAGATATTTATACGGAATCATGAGGAGCTTCACCCAGAGCCCGATCAGCGGGACGTTGAGCAAGACCAGCATGACGTTGCCGATCCAGAAGCTCGCGATCAGGCCCCAAAAGATGTCGGGGTGCTCTTTGATCAGTTGGGGACCGGGTACGATGCCCTGAATCATCAGCGCACCCAGGATCAGCGCCATGACTGCGTCCCCGGGAACACCAAGGCTCATTGTCGGAATGAAGTCGCCCTGTACCGACGAATGCGTCGACGCCTCTGGACAGGCGACGCCTTCGATCATGCCGGTGCCGAACTTCTCCGGCGTCTTCGAAATCTTTTTCTCGGCTGCGTAGGAGATAAAGGAAGCGATCGTTGGTCCTGTTCCCGGAATGAGCGAGCAAAGGCTCCCGATGACGGTGCCCCGCAACATCGCAGGGATGGAACGGCGCAGTTCGTCGCGTGATGGGCGCAGATCGCGCAAACCGACTTTCGAATAGCGCGTGTTCACCTCGGAGTATTGGTTCACGCTCTTCATGAACTCGGCGATACCAAATAGGCCGAGAGCGAGTCCGACGAGTTCGATGCCGTCAAGTAGATTCGGGATGCCGAAGGTGAAGCGCTCCGAGCCGGTCTCGACATCCGTTCCCACGATTCCTAGAAACAGGCCGAGCAACGTCATGGCGATGCCTTTGAGAGGCGAGCCTTTCGCCAGCGTCGAACCGGCGAGCAGGCCCAGAAGCATCAGCGAGCATATTTCAGTTGGACCGAACTCCAGCGCGACCTTCACCAGCACCGGAGCCAGAAAGATCATTTTCCAGGATGCCCCAGGAAGCGCCGACGAACGACGATAGGACCGTGATGCCGAGCGCCGCACCGCCGCGGCCCTGCTTCGTCAGCGGAAACCCATCGAGGCACGTCACCGCGTGCGGCGGATGGCACGGTAAGTTGAGCAGGATCGAACAAATCGCGCCGCCGTATTGGGCCCCATAGAAAACTCCTGACAGCATCAGGATGGCGCCGACCGGCTTGATGCCGAACGTCAGCGGCAGCAGCACCGAGATGGTGGCGAGTGGCCCCATTCCCGGCAGGACGCCCACCATGTTACCTACGAGGACGCCGACAAAACACCACATGAAATTCTGCGGCTCGAAAGCGACACCAAAGCCGTACCAGAGATCGGAAAGCGCGCTCGCGAACATCTAAAACCCCCAACGGTACAGCGGGAAAGGAACCTTGAGCACGTAGGAAAAGAGGAGGCAGCCGACGACCGCGACGACCGCGGCCAGGACGGCTGATCCTTTCAGCGTGGCGGTCCTGTCGCCGAGCGCGGAGACGAAGACGCACATGAAGGTGGCCGCGGCCATTCCGAAATAGAGGCCGAAGAGGACGAACATCAGAGGACCCGCGAGGATGCAGGCCCAGCCACGCCATTCCATCGCCGCGGGCAAGACGCGCTCTCCCTCTTCGAGAGGCGTCGCCAATCCGGTGACGAAGATCAGGGCTCCGACGAGAACCATCATGAGGCCGAGCATCAACGGAAACATGCCCGGTCCCACGTGCGCGAAGGTCCCGAGCGAATATGTTGCTGAGTTGACGCCGATCCCGGCGCCCAGCAGCACCATGAGCAGCCCGGCGTAGAAGTCCTTCTTCCGCAGCATCATCGGCATATCGGCACCTCTAGTTGGTTTTGGTCGCTATCACGACGAGCGCCGAGGCTGGTTCGGAAGACACCTGCGTCAGTTTGTGCGGAATCGTGGAGTCGAACTGGACGCAATCGCCCGGCTTCAATGTCTCCTTGCGCTTTCCGATGACGAGCTCGATCCGGCCGGAGAGAATGAACAGGATTTCCTCACCTTCGTGGTGACTCATGATGCGACCGCGTTTCGCCGTCTTGGTCGGTCGCACGATAAAGGCGCGCATGGTGCGGTCGGGAGCCAGACCGGCGACTAGCGACAGGTGCGTGTGGACGTCGCCGGCCTTCCCGTTCTTCGCGCGGACAATCGTGATCGGGTCGTGGTCGTCCGGCTGGCCGTAGAAGCGGTCTAAGGTCGTTCCGAGAGCCGCGGCGATCTTGAGGGCGGAGCCTATCGACGGAGAGGAGAGCCCGCGTTCCAGCTTGGAAAGATAGCTGCGGGTCAAACCGGAATCGGCGGCAAGCTGCTCCAGCGTCATGCCGCTCTGCACGCGAAGGAATTTGAGGTTGAGTGTCATTGCGCTCGGCTCTTTCCCAAGTTATTGCCCGCATCGATCTCGCACCAAATCACCGATAGTTCCAACCTTAGAACGGGTGCCGACTGATCACAGATCCAGCACTAGCCGTTGTCCGGCGCAATCGCCCACGCAGACGATGAGCTCATTCTGCCGCTCAGCAGGCGAAAGCACGCGATCGCGATGGATGGGCGGCCCCTCGGTCCAGCGCGTGCGGCAGGCGCCACAGATGCCGCCGCCGCAGGACACGGGGACGTCGACGCCGAGGGCATCGAGCGTTCCGAGAAGACCAACATCTGGCGTGACAGTTGCAAGCTTCTGGCTCGCCGACAGATACAGCTCGTAGGGAGGCACGTCGCTTCGGGCGATGGCCTTGGGCGGGGTGAACATTTCGATGTGTTTGCGCTCTTCCGGCCAGGCCGAGACGGCATTTTCGAAAGCCTTCAGCATCGCTGCGGGTCCGCAGCAGGCCGCTAGGCCAGATCTGGCAAATTCCCCGACAATTTCGGCGATGACGGGCTTGGCCTGCGCGGTCGTATCGTAGAGGCGGACACGGCCTGCTCCGATTGCCGGCGCGATCATGTCTGTCAGGACCGGTCGTCCGCGGCTCGTCCAGTGCAGCACGTAGTTCGAGCGCCCTCGTCGTTCGAGATGTCGAATTGCGGAGATGAACGGGGTTACACCGATGCCTCCCGCGAGGAATACGTTCTTTCCCTCCTGGTCCAGTGCGATCCCGCCGCGCGGCAGCGAGACCGAAATCGGCTGTCCCGCCTCCACGCGATCGTGCAGGAAGTTCGAGCCGCCGCGTCCTTCGCGTTCGCGCTTCACCGCGATCACGTAGCGCCGATCATCGTCCGGTTCATTGCAGAGCGAATAAGTCCGGACGAGACCCTGGTCCAGGTGAACGTCGATATGGGCCCCGGCCCGAAAGGGTGGCAGCTCCCAATCATCCTGGTCGACCAGCGTGAAGCGCTTGGTGTCGTTGCCGAGATCCTCGACCTTCGAGACGACGGTGGAGACCGTCTTGATCGCCTTCGCCATCTAGATCGGCCTCACGGCGTCGCCTACGTGTAGCGTGCCCCCTGCGATGATCTTGCAGTTCAGCCCCGACCGGTTGATCAACGGATCGAAGACGGACTTGCCGAGTATCTCCTCGATGTGCCGGCACGGCGTTGAAAGGCGGGTCGCCTCGACAATCGCTTCTCCGAGCCGGAAGCGACGGCCGACGAGATGATTCAGCGGGACGCCTTCGACGGTCACGTTCCGGCGATGTTCCTCGGGCAGCAACTCAATCTTGTGGTCGCGTTGCAGGGCCTCGAGCGTCTCCATCTCGAACAGGGTGACCTGCCGCCCCTCCTCCGGCTTGTGGGAGTAGAATCCTGTTTCGTGGCCGGCGAAATATCGATCGCCCTCGATACCGCGTCCAGCGACGAGCTCGAGCGAGGGAAACGAGCGCATCGGCAAAAAGGCACGCGGGGTCTTGTGCAAAAAGCGGACGACGCCCTGCCAGGACATGGTGACCTCGGGCTCATCGATTGCGGTCGCGTCCATCATCTTCTCTCCATGGGCCTTAATCCGAACTGGTCTCAACGTGATGCGGCGAGCGATTTGTCAAGGGTCTGGCGCACGTCTGATCGCACCTCGATGACGACCGGTCCCTTGGTCGTCATCGCCTCTGCGACCGTCGACGGAGCACTCTCCGCGTCCTCGATGATGAATCCCTTCGCGCCGAAGGCACGCGCCAAGGCAGCGAAGTCGGGATTTGAGAGGTCAGTGCCGTAGGGACGATCTGGAAAGGCTCGCTCCTGGTGCGACCGGATGGTCCCGTAGGACTGGTTATTGGATACGACGATCGTGAGGTTCGCGCCTCTGGCGACGGCCGTCGCAAGCTCATTGCCCGTCATCAGGAAGCCGCCGTCTCCGCAGAAGGCAACCACCTGCCGCTCCGGAAAGCGAAGGCTGGCAGCGAGCCCGGACGGGACCCCACTGCCCATCGCCCCGCAAGCCGAGCCGAGCAGCCGCGCGGTCGGCTCGAGGCTGAAGATGCGATGGACCCATCCGGCGAAATTGCCTGAATCCGTCGTGACGATGCCATCGGGCCTGAAGTGCGCGGCGATCGCCGCCACCGCGTGACCGAAGACGTCCGCCGATGGTACGCCGCACTGAGGCCAACCATGCGTGGCCGTCCGCGCCGCGGCAGCCGCGGAGGACCACTCGGCGCAGGCCCGCGCCGTCGCGGGAGCTGCGAGCATGGCCGACACGAATGCATGCGATCCAGAGACGACCGCGACGTCGGTTCGGACGCGCTTTCCGATCGCATCGGGATCTGGATAGACATGGACCAATGGCTGGCGAGGCTCGGCCTGTCTCGGAAACGCAAAGCCGAGCGAGGACAGATCGCCCAGACGTGTTCCGACAGCAACGACGAGGTCGGCGCGTTCGAGCAGTTTCACATGAGGCTGAGACGTGAAGAACCCGAACTGACCCGCCCACAGCGGGTGAGAGTTCGGGAACTGGTCCTGCATTTTGTTCATAGTGACGACCGGCACGTTCCATTTCTCGGAAAACGCGATCAGATCTTGGCGGAACGATGCCGTCCGGCATTCGCCGCCGACGAGCAGGATCGGCCTCTCCGACGCCGTCAACGCCGCCCTCGCCTGTTCAATGGCCGCAGCACCGGGCTCCGGACGCACAGCTCCGTTGGCTGTGGCCACAATTCCCTCGGCCGGGTCTTCAAGGAGATCTTCCGGCAGTTCGACGGCGACGGGACCTGGCGTTCCCGCATGGGCCACGGCGAACGCACGGGCCATCATCTCCGGAACGAGATCGGCCGAGTTCAGACGCACCGACCACTTCAGCACGCCATCGAAAGATCGGCCACAGTCGATCTCCTGTACCGCGTCCCTTGCGAGGTTCGGACGGTCGACTTGACCGACCAGCATCACCAGCGGAATCGCCTCCTGCGCCGCGACGTGAAGTCCGAGCGCGGCGTTGAAGGCGCCCGGACCACGGCTCGCCATCACGACGCCTGCGCGCCCTGTGAGTTTGGCGTCCGCGACGGCCGCGAGGCTCGCGCTTCCTTCGTGCCGGCAGGTCACCAGATCGAAGTCGTTACGGTCACGCAGCGCGTCCAGCAGCGCCAGAAAGCTTTCTCCCGGTACGCCGAAGGCCCTGTCCACCCCGTGCGCGATGAGACAGTCCGCGACGAGTTCCGCGACGCGATAGGTCATGCGACGCTCCCGTCCTGCCTGATGGTCAGGGGATCACCCAGCACGCGCAGTGGCGCCTCCGTCCGATCTCGCAGCGCCTCGATCGCGAGGCCGTCGAGTAGGGCCCGAACGGTCAGGCCGTCCTCGGCTACGTCGATGATGCAGAGGTTGGTGAAGATGCGGGTCACCACTCCGCGCGCCGTGAGCGGATATCCACATCGCTCCACGATGCGGGAGCGGCCATCCTTGGTGGTGTGGTCCATCATTACCCAGATCGACTTGGCGCCGACCGCCAGATCGATGGCTCCGCCGATGCCGGGCGGAGACCCGTTGTCACCCGTCGTCCAGTTGGCGAGATCACCACTCTTGGACACCTGAAAGGCGCCGAGCACGGCCACGTCGAGATGACCGCCTCGCATCATCGCGAACGAGAGGCTGGAGTCGAAGTAGGAACCGCCGGTCCGGATCGAGATGGGCATCTTCCCTGCATTGATGAGATCCCAGTCCTCTTCGCCCGCCGCCGGCTTCGGACCTACGTTGAGGACGCCGTTCTCGCTGTGAAGGATCACGCCAGACCTCTCCGGCAGGTAGTCGGCGACGTGCGTCGGGGCGCCGATACCGAGATTGACGAATCCTTCCTGCGGCAGATGAAGTGCGACCATGCGCGCCAGCGCATCGCGTGCAAGCGGTGTCATCGGGAGCTCCTTGCGAAAACGCGATCGACGAAGATGCATGGAGTGACTATGGCTTCCGGATCCAAATCGCCGACGTTGACCACGCGGTCGACTTCCACGGCGACCGTCCGGCCGGCGGTCGCCATCACCGCGCAGTGGTTGCGCGCCGTCTTGTTGTAGGTGACGTTGCCGAGCGTGTCGGCGAGATGACCTTTGACGAAAGCGAAATCTGCATGAAGCGGTAGCTCAAGAATAAATTCGCGCCCGTCGACGACGATCTTCTCCTTGCCGTCAGCGAATACCGTCCCGACGCCGACGGGAGAAAGGAAGCCGCCGAGACCGGCGCCGCCCGCCCGGATGCGCTCCACCAACGTGCCCTGCGGAACGAGTTCGAGCTCGACCGTGCCGGCACGATATTGTTCGGCGAACTGCTTGGCGCTGCGCGGATAGGAGCAGACGATCTTGCGAACGATCCTGGCTTCGAACCACAGCGACAGATCGTCCTCCGTGGAGCCGGCGTTGTTCGATATCAGCGTCAGGTCGCGGACGCCCCGGTCGAGCACCGCCTTGACCACTCCGAGCGGAAGCCCCGCTCCGCCGAACCCGCCCATCATGACGGCGTCGCCGTCCTTGATGCCTTCCACGGCCGCCCCCGCGTCTTCGACCACTACGTTGCGCATCGTAAATCCGCCGTCTCTGCTACGGGATTGATTTGAGGTACGTCGTTGACAGGCCACGGCCGACCCGGTCGAGCAGCATCTCGTTGGTGCCGTCGGCGTAGGCCGCCATCCGGACCTCGGCGAAATGCATGTTCAGGCGGTGGGCTGCGCCGGCGCCCGTCGCGCCGACGATCCGGACGCACTGATCGATGCCCCAAAGCGCGGTGTCGACAGCGAACTTCTTGGCTTGCGCAGCGAGGGCGACCGGATTTCCCCCGGTCTGTATCTGCTCGGCGGCGCGGAAGACGAGCGCGTTCGCGGCCTCAAGCCGGACCGACACCTCCGCCAGCTCCCAGCGCAGGCCCTGATGTTCGGTCAGCGGCTTTCCAAAGGCCTGCCGGCCTTCGCAGTAGTCCACCGCCTCGCACAGCGCCGCATACAGAGTCGCGACGCACATGGCGGCCACGTGAACGCGGGCCGCGTTGACCGACGCCATCGATGCCTTGAGCGCGGCGCCCGGCGCTGCGATCAGACACCAATCGGGAATGAAGTGAGCGTCGAAGGCCACTTCGGCCAGACGGAAGGAACGCGCTCCGGGAACGACGATCTCGGTGCGCTTCACCGTCTCGGCTTGGCCGAAGGGCACGTAAAAGCTGGCGATCTCACCCGCCCCCGCAGCGTCTCGGACGCGGGCCAGGACGATCAGACCACCGACCAGCAGGCCGTCGGTCATCCACGCCTTGGTGCCGCTCAGAGCCCAGCCGCCGTTGACTGGAACCGCGGTGGTGGTCAGGGCGGAGACATCGCTGCCACCAGCTGGCTCCGTCATGGCGGTTGTCAGAAGAAGCTCGCCGCGCAACGCGGGCTGCAGCAGACGCTCGATCTGGATCGACGTACCGGTTTGTGATAGGCGCGTCGCTCCGCCTTGATGGTGGTTCAGGCAGAACGCTGCCGCAAACCCGTGGTGCGACATTTCCTGCGCGACGCGGACTTTGCACAGATAAGACGCTTCCAAGCCACCGTGAGCGCGCTTGGCCTGGAGGCCCAGCATGCCGAGAGCGGCCCACTCGGCGATCCACTTCTGCGGGAACGCGTCACCTGACATGTGCGCGGCGAAGACGCTGTCGGAGAAGGCACCGGCGCAGAACGCCCGCGCCTTCGCCACGTGATCACGCTCTTCGGCGGAGAGATGAACGTCGTACTGGTGATAGAATTCCACAGGAGATCCTTCGGCGAGCTACTTCTGAAGAGGCGCCCCAATGTCCTTAGCCCACTTATTCCAGTAGGCCTCTTCCTGTCCGACGTCGGCCGTGAAGGTCTCCACCGTCGAACCAGCGATCGGAGTTGCGCCGATCGTCTCCAACTGCTTCAGGAACTCCGGATCGCCCGAAGCCTTGTCGAGGGCGGCGCCAATCTTGGCGACGACGTCGGCCGGAAGGCCCGGCGGACCCGCGATCCCGAACCATGGGGAGATATCGATAGGCTTGCCGCCCGCCTCTTCGATTGTCGGCAGATCCGGGAAGGCCGGTGACCGCTCGGCCGACGTCACCGCTAGCGCCTTGAGGGTGCCGGCCTTGACCTGCTGGCCGATCGTGGCTTCGGTGAAGAAGCCCACCTGCAGGATGCCCGACATGCAATCGACGATCGGTTGATTGCCGCCCGAATAATTGATGAACGTCATCTTCGTATCATAGGCCATGTCGAACAGCGTGCCGCCGACATGGGACGTCGCCCCGAACGTACCGCCGAAGTTTACTTCTCCAGGGTGCGCCTTCAGATAGGCGACCAGTTCCGGAACGCTGGCCACAGGAAATTTCGGGCTCACGACGAGCAGATTCCGCTGCTTCGCGACCTTGCGAATGTAGGTGAAGCCATTCTGCTGATCGTAGCGCACGGACGCATAGAGTGCCTTGGCGCGAGTATTCGAGGACTCCACCGCGACGAGAAGCGTGTACCCGTCGGGCTTCGCGCGGGAGACGTTTGACGCGGCGATCATTCCGCCGGCACCACCATTGTTCTCGACGATGACGGTCTGGTTCAACTCCTTCGAGAGGAGACGGCCGATGACGCGGCCAATGATGTCAGTCGGGCCTCCAGCCGGGAATCCGACGACCAGCTTGATCGTGGTCGAGGGATAGGCATCGGCCGCATCGGCCGGCTCAGCAATAAAGCCGAGACAAAGAATGGCGGCGCCGGCGGCCATCAACGCTCTTTTTCGCAAAGATCGAAACATGCAGCACCTCCCTCGAAGGACGACCCACCTTCAAGCCAAGGACACTTTGTGTCAAGTGTGAAACCATCGTGACCCGACCCAGAGGCGCACATTGAGCGGGCAAACGCTGCGGAAAAAGCGTGCATCATGCATGCTGCACCACACCTAGGCCAAATGTCGCGCCCGGCAGCCCGACCTTCCAGGGTTGCCAAACCCCATCGTTGTGTTCTAGACGATCGGTCTATAGAGAACACAAAATGGCGAAATCTACAGACAACCACCGCAATGGGCCGGGCCGAAATCAAGTCGGCTATGCGCCGACCCGCGACGTTCTGATCCGTTGCGGAATGGAGGTGATGACCCAACAAGGTTTTGCAGCTACGGGCCTGGACGCGCTGCTGCGCCGCGCCACCGTGCCAAAGGGTTCGTTCTACCACTACTTCGAAAGCAAGGCCGACTACGGCCGCGAAATCATGAAGGCCTACGACTCCTTCTTCCGACACAAGCTGGACCGCGCCCTGGACGACGGAAGGCTTGCGCCGTTGGCGCGCATGCGAGCTTTCGTCGAAGGCGCCAAAGCGGGCATGGCGAAATACAGCTATACGCGCGGCTGCCTCGTCGGAAACCTCAGCCAAGAGGTCGAAGCGCTGCCCGACGATTACAGGTCCGCCTTGGACGAGATCGTCAAAGGATGGCAGCGGAAGGTGGCGCGTTGCCTGGAACGCGCATACGAGGCTGGCGAGATCGGCAGCGCGGACTGCGATGCCCTGGCTGAGTTTTTCTGGATCGGCTGGGAGGGAGCGGTGATGCGGGCGCGCCTCGTCAAGAACGGCCTCCCGCTCGATACCTTCATCGCCGGTTTCGTCGCCGGCCTGCCGCGTCCGGACGAGCCGAAGGCCAGGTCCAGAAGAAAATCGTGAAGAGGAGTTCGAGTTGTTCAAAGCCGTGTTGATCGAGAAGGACGAGCGGGGATATCGCGCCGACGTCGCTGAATTACCGGACAGCCGCCTCCCCGACGGTGAGGTGACGGTCGAAGTCGAGTTCAGCACGCTGAACTACAAGGATGGCCTCGCGATTACCGGCAAGGGCCCGACCGTGAGATCCTTCCCGCTGGTGCCCGGGATCGACTTCGCTGGCGTGGTGTCGTCGAGCTCCGACCCGACCTACACGCCGGGGGACCGCGTAGTTCTCAACGGCTGGGGTGTCGGCGAACAACATTGGGGCGGCCTGGCGCAGCGAGCAAAGGTCAAGGCCGATTGGTTGATCAAGCTGCCGCCCTCGATGCCTTCCCGCCGCGCGATGATCATCGGTACCGCGGGCTATACCGCGATGCTGTCGGTCGTAGCCCTCGAGAAGTATGGCATCCGTCCAGGCGCGGGCGACGTGCTGGTGACCGGGGCCGGCGGAGGCGTCGGCAGCATCGCAATCATGCTTCTCCACAAGCTCGGTTTCCGCGTCGTGGCTTCGACCGGCCGACCGGACGAGGAGCCCTATCTCAAGAGCCTGGGTGCTGCCGAGATCATCGACCGGTCACAATTGTCACAGCCCGGCAAGCCGCTGCAGAAGGAACGATGGATCGCCGCGATCGACTCGGTAGGCAGCCATACGCTCGCCAATGTTTGCGCCGGAATCAAACCGGACGGAGCGGTCGCCGCGTGCGGCATGGCGCAAGGATTGGAATTTCCCGCAAGCGTCGCCCCCTTCATCCTGCGAGGAGTGGCGCTGTTCGGCATCAACAGCGTGACGCGCTCGAAGGCAGAACGCGTCGAAGCCTGGGATCGTCTCGCTTCCTTGCTAACCGAAGCCGATCTGGAGAAGACGGCGGTCGAGATCGGTCTGAATGAGGTCGTCGCCGCGGCTCGCGGCCTGATGAGTGGCCAAGTGCGCGGGCGCACCGTCGTCAACGTCAATAGATGACATCGTCCGAAAAGTAGAGCGATGCGGCCGTGGCGGTCCGCCTCGGGGCAAATCTGAAAGCAATGACCGCTCGTCCAAAAATGGGAGATCCCCAAATATGGCTGCTTCGGAACGAATTGGAACGGATGAACCTGCGTTCGGGTTCTCGACGCGAGCGATCCACCATGGGTATGACCCTGCCCATCACTCTCGCGCGGTATCCCATCCCATTCATATGACGTCGACCTTCGCCTTCGACAGCGTCGCCGAATTAGATGCGGTGGCCGCATTGGGGGGCAAACTGTATGGGCGGGAGTTCAACCCGACGACCGCATTGCTGGAATCCCGCTTGGCGAACTTGGAGGGTGCCGAAGACGCCGTCGTCCTGGCCTCGGGAATGGCCGCGTTCGGTGCCCTGGTACTTTCGCTCCTATCCCAAGATGACGAACTCATCGTCCATCGGACCTTATATTCGAATACGACGACCATGACGGAACAGGGCTTGCCGCGCTTCGGCATAAAGACCATCCCTGTCGATCTCAATGACCCCGCCAATCTGGATACTGTTCTCACATCTCGCAGTAGAGCCATCTACTTTGAGACGCCGGTCAATCCCACAGGAGACGTGCTCGACATCGAAGCCATTGCGCAACGTGCTCGGCGGGCCGGCCTCTTGGTCATCGTCGACGGCACATTTGCATCTCCCGCACTGCAGAGGCCTCTCCAATGGGCGGACATCGTGCTCCACTCCCTTACCAAGTATATCAGCGGGCATGGAGACGTTCTCGGAGGGGCTCTGCTGGGACGGACCGAGTTGATCGACAAAATACGTGATCGCGGCTTGCGCTACATCACCGGTGCCGTCATGTCGCCGATGGTTTCTTCTCTGATTTTGCGCGGGATCAAGACGCTTCCTCTCCGAATGGACCGCCACGGGTCCAACGCACTTGCGATTGCGCGCATGCTCGATGCCCACTCGGCGGTAGAGTGGGTGAATTATCCATTTCTGCCGTCCCATCCGCGGCATGCAATCGCAAAGAGACAAATGTCAGCGGGCTCTGGAATGCTGTCCTTTGGTCTACGCGGGGGTTTTGATGCCGCCCGATGTTTTCTCGACCACCTCAAGCTCATTACGCTTGCCGTCAGTCTTGGAGATGCTGAAACGCTTATCATGCATCCCGCGAGCCTGGTTCATGCCCGGCGCGCCGTTCGTCCTGAAGCGCGCCTGCAAAGGGGAGTCGGAGATGACCTGATTCGCCTCTCGGTTGGTCTGGAAGACGAGGCAGATTTGCTCGGCGACCTTGAGCAGTCCCTGAATCGTCTCTAGGTCGCCGCAACGAACGTAAGTCAAGGAGAGGCCAAAGATGATTGCGTCGCCGCCAGGACTCGAGCCCGCCATGGACTTTGCTCGGATTACTCTAAGCCCTCAGAAAGAGATCGTCCGGAAGTTCTACAAGGAAATGTGGGACAATGGGGATGTTGCTCTGATCCCCGAAATATTTCAGCCTGGCTTCACCTTCCGTGGCTCGCTCGGCCCCGTCCTGGTCGGCTTCGATCAGTTCGCGGACTACGTCCGATGGGTGACAGACTCTCTCGAGAACTATACGTCTGACATCCTTGATCTCTTCGAGGACGGCAACGTGGTCTCGGGCAAGCTGCGCTTCCACGGCATCCATCGAAAGCCGATGTTCGGCCATGCGCCCACCGGACGCCACGTGTGGTGGTACGGTGCGCCGATCTTCACGTTTCGAGGCGACAAGGTGAGCGATCTGTGGGTCTTGGGCGACATCCATGGACTGATCGGTCGTCTCGCGCCGGACGCGACTAGCGAACCGGAATTCACAACAAACAAGTAGCCCATGCTCCATGACCCTTCGCGCCGAGCGGACCACCTCTGGAAACGCAGACAAGCGATGTATACGCCTCCAACCTTCAAGAACGAAGACGTCGAGAGTATCCGCTCAGGGCGGGCGCCTCGTTGTGCGGTAAGACGCGGCGGCCTCACCATTCCCTGCTTTTCCGTAGGGTTTGGCGGAGCCAGCATAGAGGACTTGTAGCAGCGCCTTTTACGGCTACTCTGTGTCCAGCACCCCTCTCGCTTCGCAGCAAAATGTCGATGTCTCCTGTCGCGCGTTTTACGCACGCGATGTACCTCAAAGCTCGGTTAAGATTTCAGCCGCGGCCAAGCCGAAGGTTTGATCAGCGTCTACCGCGCCCTCGGTCCACTGCTTGGGTTTGTCGTTTGGCACCGCCAAGCTCTGGCTCGTCGGGAGAACAGCAAAATCGTTCCGTTCTCGGAACTAAATGCCCGTTAAGTTGAGTTCGGTTCCGCCGAAATGGTGGTTGCAAACGAGACAAAGCTAGGGCAGATTTTTGTCACCGGGGCTGGCTACATATTTCACTTGGTCCTTTTAACCCGGCTTCATTCGACCGTGCGCAGGCCGCAGCGGTTTAAACCTCCCGCTGCGGCCTTCGTATTTGCCATTCGCCCTCCAGCATGAGCCGGCGACCACCACAGATTCCTAAGGTCAATAGCTATGCGCGGCCGCAAAGGCCCCATAGCCGACGATGAGGACGGCTCCGTCGCCAAGGGCCAGCAGCAATAGAAGGGCTGTGACCTTCGAACCGCTTCCTGCCTAGAAGAAGGGGCTGTACGCCAGGGACGTTCTCGCCAACAAGATGCAGATACGTCGCCATTCACCCCCTCGGCCACGGCGTTGCTCGACTAGCCCGCGAAGTAAGAGGGCTCGACTTTGAAGTTTAGCAACTGCTGTTGGTGACGGCCGTATTCCTGACCGTCTGTTTCGGAGTGTCAGCCTGGCGCATCTCGGACGAGAGGGACGTCGAAACCGCCGGTCAAATCCCGCACCAGTCCTTTGGTTTGAAGCCGGCCGCTCAATAGGAACATATCGACATCCAGAGAGGCGGATGCCCATAAACCTCAGACCAATGGATAATGCGGTTGCCTATGCGATCTCGGTATTCATCGTCGCCCTCGGCGTCGGGATCCTTATTGCCGGTATCGGCTCCAGCTCGCCAGCCTTATGGACGTGCCTTGCGGTCGTTCTCATTTCGATTGGTCTCGTGAGTGCCTTTGGGGACTGTTAACGAGCGTCCGGCGCGCGCTGGCCTTGGAACAAAGCTCATTTGGCTCCATTGCAATTCCATGAAATGGCTGATCGGCGTCGTGTTGGCCGTCCTGGTCTGTGTAGGAATCTATGGCGGATCGGCTTTCGTTTCGCTGGTGGGTTTGGTTTCCGCCGTCCGGGGTGACGATATTGCGAAAATCGTGGCTCGGACGGATATGCCCCGCGTCCGCCATTCCATCGTTGACCAGGTGATGACGGCCTACCTGGACCGGCTCGGACAAAAACGCCTGCTGCGACCGATCGAGCGAATAGCCATCAACGCGTTGGTGCAACGATCGCTGATGATCTGGCAGCCAAGCTCATGACGACCGAAAACCTGTCGGTACTTCTGAAAAGCGGAACTGTTCGCAACGCCGCGGAGAACATCACTTTCGGAACGATGTGGTCAGTGGCCGAGTTCGACATCTCGAACATCTTTGCCTTGGCCGGACGGATCACCTTTGTGAAGCCCGTTGAGTTTGCATTGCGGCTTGGGGGAGGCCAGGAGGCAGGCAGCATCAGCATGCATCTTGAAGGGACAACTTGGAAGCTTTCTGGCATCGGGCTGCCACCGAAGGTTCTCACCAACATCGTGGACCGACTCCCGGCGCGATGAGGCTTGCGACGAAGCGCTTTCGGAACCTCGTTCGGGTGGCCGGTCTGCTCGGTGGACCAGTCCTTCAAGGTCTCCGTGGCACCCCGCTTCCATCCGGTCACCCGCTCCGACGGCGTCTGCAGACCCGCCTTAACGGCCGGGATGTCCGTCTCGGCCCATGCGATGCACCGCCGAAAGCCTTTTCTGGCATTCAGGTCGATGCCACCGTGCCGACCTATCTTTAGATCTCATTCCGTTGCGATAAGGAGCGGTCAGCAGCAACTGGAATATGGCTCGAGAAGCCATGTAACGCGCTGCGGACCGGCTTCTCTCCCTTCCGACCAACAGAAGGTTTCCGGATGGACTCGAAACAGACCACCGCCAGCCGCGGCCGCGCCGATCAATCCAAAGATCAAAGAGAGCAAAATCGCCAACTCTCATGGCGCGAGCACCCCGAAATAAGCACCTGGAAATAGACAAGACACATTACAAATCCGACAGCCCAACTTTCGGCTAATATCGGGTTTCCAAGGCGTGACACCATTTGTAAAAAGTAGAAGGTTGAAGCGTTCGTCTACTCGACGATCTTCGGTAGTGATCTATATAGAATGCGACCGCCCGTCCGCATCGCGTATCCGAGATGCATCCAGGCTTGCTCCGAGCTGCTCCACTGAAGGCGTGAATCGAATGTCACCTTCCTCTACGGACAAGATCGCGCTCTTCATCGATGGAGCCAATCTCTACGCGACGGCGAAAACTCTCGGCTTTGACATCGATTACAAGCGCCTGCTGAAGGAGTTTCAGAGCCGCGGGACGCTCACGCGAGCGTTCTATTACACCGCCATCATCGAGGATCAGGAGTACTCCTCGATCCGACCGCTGATCGATTGGCTCGACTACAACGGCTACACCGTGGTCACCAAGGCGACCAAGGAGTTCATCGACGCCTCCGGCCGCCGCAAGGTCAAGGGCAACATGGACATCGAGCTCGCCGTGGATGCCATGGAACTCGCCGAGCACATCGACCAGATGGTGCTGTTCTCGGGTGACGGCGACTTCCGCTCCCTGGTCGAGGCCGTTCAGCGTCGCGGCGTGCGGGTGACCGTGATTTCCACGATCGCCAACCAGCCGCCGATGATCGCCGACGAGCTGCGCCGCCAGGCCGACGTCTTCACCGACCTGGTCGAGCTGCAGTCCAAGCTCGGCCGCGATCCGTCCGAACGCCCCGCTCCACGTGACCGCGAAGCGCGCGGACACCTCCCAAAATTCTTGCAAGAGCCGAAAGGAAACGACCCAAACGATTAGACTGCTAAGGCCGCGCACGCTTCGATCAATTTGGGCAGGTTAATCACGATCGATTTCAGAAGAAAAAACGCCGCCTGCTCAAATAATCGCAGGCGGCGGCTTCCCAGCCCCGGGGGAATGAGCAATCCCGGTGCTAAATCCAGAGCATAAGTCATGCCAACAATTGGCATCGGTCTGACTTTGTAACTCGACCCCCAGGCACCCCTCTTGCTCAGTCGCCCACTAATAAGCAGACCCGCGAAGGCGTTTGTTTTATATTGGAGCGATCACATGCACCCACATTCCCATTTCGATGCAACCGCGTCCCTCCACCTCCACGCTCTCATTTCCGACTTGCATCGACGGGTCCGGATGCTGGGGAGCGATATCCAAGAGGAGGAGCGAAAGGCGGGAAATCCCGACCCGGCCAGCCTCTCCTACCCCACGCTCGCGCTGAACCTTCGAGCTCGGCGCGCCAATCTTCAGGATACGATCGCGACGCTCGAACGCACATCTAAGCGTCACCCGGGTTTCGAGGTGGCGCGGGCGGCCTAAGCCGCACCGGCCGATCTGGTCGCGGAGCCGATCTCAGGATGGTGGACGGGGTTCTATCTGGAACCCGCTCGGTCCCGCCGCCTCCTATCTATAGAGCAGAATTTTGCGACTGGTATCGCAGCAGAGGAAATCGAATCGAAGCCGACCATCCATAAGCGGACCATAAGAATGGCTCGGGGGGCCCCAGCCGGTTCGCGACGGCTCGATCCTGCTTGCATGAAAGGATCGGCATCCGGCATTATGCTTTTGCTGGGCGAAGCGAACCTGCCGTGGCTCTCAAGAACCCCGATGCTATTGCGATAATCGTGACCGCCCTCCGGCTTACTCACGGCGATGAAGCTGCACGAGCCATGCTGGTCGGCGGCATGAGCCTGACCGCCCTGATAGAGGCGATGTTCTCCGCACCGGTGGGGCGACGCGATGCCGTTCACAACATCACAAGCGCCTTGGACGACTTCGCCATTTCGCCGGAACTCGGCCCGGTCTGGCACCTTTGCTACGTCTACGAAAATCATGGCTCGTTTCGCGTCGTCGATATGGAGATCGCGACGCCAACCGGCACGCTATCCAGTAAAGACGTTTGGCTTCGTCTGCCCGACTAGCTATCTCGCCACAATCATTCAATCCAAGTCCATATGACGCTGGCCGCACAATGCGAGTTCGGATCTGTGAAGGGAGGCGTCGTCTGGCGGCGGCGCGGGGCGAAGTATCCTATGCCTTAAGGGGTCGAGTGAAAGCCGATCATCTGGCGCAATAGATCGGCAGTCGAGACACTCTCTCGCCTTGACGACCGATGAAGCAAAACAGTTGCTCCGGTTGTCCCAGTGTTCTGAGATGCCAATCCTGATTGATTGGGCTCCGTCCCGCTCTGAATGATCTCGCACGGATTGCCTGATCCAGAAGCTACTGCCCGCCGGGCACAACGTTGGCGAGACATCAAACTATGCCTCTCACTTTAGGAGTCAGTAGCCTACAGCGCAGTATCGAGCGCCGGGTCGCCTTTGGGCTATGAGCCGATGTTGTAAGTGGGAGAGTGAAGTCATAGTTTGTCTTACTGAAGAAGGCAGCTTGGTCCGAGCGAGCAACGAGCGCCAAAAGCGATTACGAGCGACGCGCCTCCGTGAGGTCCTCATGCGCATGTATCAGGTCGACGCCTTCACAGACCGTCTTTTCACGGGAAACCCCGCGGCTGTCCTAGCATTACAGTTGCTTTTGTTGCGGGCTTCTGAATCCATGGGCAACCATGATTCGAATGTCGTGGGCGCGGGCCGCGTCGGTTGAGGCGACGCTTG
>NZ_JADPIQ010000114.1:0-49368 GCF_023073015.1 Bradyrhizobium sp. 87 | reverse complement strand
ATCGACGGCCATCCCCATAGCCGCATCGAAGACCTCATGCCGTGGCGATTCCGCAAAACGTCAAGCCAGCCTCAATAGGGTTGCGGCTAAGCGCTTACGTTTGTGATCGATAGTCGCAGTCCTAGACGAGGCCCTCGGCGGGCACTCCGGGCAGGTTTTCGGTCCTCGTATCTAGGACCATTCGACCGTGGCCGCGGCGCCCCCCCAAAGTCGGCCGGGGATGGATCCTGGCGCGACGTCGAGCGCAAGCTGATTGGCGCAGGGAGCACAGCCATCAGCATCCAGCCGTTCTACCCCGCGCTCGTATAGCTCCAGCGTCATTGAGGACCACATAAGCCAGCCGCGTAGCGCGCCCGAGCGGCGAGCAGCATAGGCATCGGATTAACGCCAGTTCTCCGGCTGCAATCAGGATCGGCGCTGAGGCGGTCTCGGATACTGAATTCTATTCTAACCCATTAGTTTCTTCATGTTCATCTCGGGGCTTGCGAGCGCGTCTACTGGAGGTCTAAGCCGCCTCGCGATCATGATTTCGGCGGCACGAATTTCTCTCGCTACGACACCTAGGCTCCCGAATCCGCATGCGGCCACCAGGCGTCCATCTGCTGCGAGGTAAAACAAGATCTGAGCCCTCGCACCAAAATCTCTGATTATGGGAATTCCTCCTTCCGGAACGAGGCCCACGATTTGCAGTGTCTCGTCGTACTGATCCGACCAAAACCAAGGAACGTCCTCGTAAGGACGGTTCTCGCCCAACATGTTCGCCGCCGCCGCCGCACCTTGCCGCTGGGCATTGCGCCAGGCCTCCAGCCTGATTCGCTTTTCGTAGAGGCGGTGAGGAAACGAACAGCAGTCACCCGCCGCGAAAACGTGCGGATCTGAAGTCGCGAGCGTCTCGTCCAGAGCGATACCGTCCTCGATTGCTAGTCCCGCCGCTTGCGCAAGGCCGACATTCGGCGTCGCGCCGACCCCAACGATCACGAGATCGGCGTCACGCGAGCGACCGTCGGCCATTACCACTTTGGAACGGCCTTCGCTCCTATCGATGCGTTCGACGATCGCGGCTATCTCGATGCGCACGCCAGAACGTTCGTGCTTGGCTTTGATCAACTCGGCCATAGAAGCTGGCACTGCCCGCGTAAGTAGCCGCGATCCTGCCTCGAGTACGGTCACCGAAGCACCTCTCGAGACGGCGCTCGCGGCAACCTCAAGCCCGATGAAGCCGCCTCCGATCACGATCACGTCGCATCCTTGACCAATGACATGGCGGATGCGCGTGGCGTCCTCGTACGTCCGTAGTGTCGCCACCTCGGCTCCTTCGGCGATCGGAACGCTCAGTTTCCGAGGTCGGCCTCCCGTGGCCAGTAGGAGACGGTGATACGCTATCGCTGAGCCGTTTGAGAGCGTAACCATGTTGGCCGCGCGATCAATTGAGACCGCTTCGCTTCCCTGGAGATACTCTATTTCCAACTCGGCAAGGCGTTGTGACGTCACAATCAGCTTGGGTCCAGGGTTCATTTCGTCGAGCAGGAGCGCCTTGGATAGAGGCGGGCGCTCATATGGCAGTATAGTTTCGTTGCCTACTAAGGCCAGTCTGCCCCGCCATCCACGTTCGCGCAGGGCGATGGCGGCGGCTGTGCCGGCTTCGCCCGCGCCGACAATCACTATTGTGGATTTTGCACTCAAGTGGCCACCCGATCGCCAGTTGAAGGCGGCGCATCGTTTGCCAGACTCTCGAACACGTTGCGCACGAGGGATTTGAGTAAGAGAGCTTCCTTCCAACGATCTGTGCTGTCGTTGCCTTGTCGGTCGGTAATTGCATAAGGCTGCGGACCAAGTTCGCAGACGAAAGCGAGACGGGCATCCGCACCAGCGCGCCTTTTGCCAGCTCTTGAATCCATACTTCCACCAATAGAGAAACAGATCCAACCAGATTTTGTGCTGAGGGAACGTGATCTCAACCTGTATCTGCTCGCGCGATGCAACGCGGCCATGAAATGCCCAGGTGCGGTCGAGCACCTGCCGCACCTGCGCTTCGTCTTCGTCCGAGATCGGATACCAAAACTCGCGGCCCAATAGGACGTGCGAGAGATCAGCAAGCATCCGCATCTCGGGAACCTGATCCATCAACTCGAGTGTAAACAGGAGATCTGTCGTCATCCTATTGCGATGCGTCTCGAAGTAGATCGGCATGTTCGCATCTTGCGCCACCCTGATCCAGCCTTCCAGCAGCGGGACACAGTCGGCGACACGGCGCGGGCGAATGTCAGGCTGGACGTCGAGATGCACGACGTCGAGGCGCCGAGCAAGGTCAATGGCAGCTTTCAGGTGATCGATCGTCTGCGGGAAGCACATACCCTCGACTGCAAGTCCCGAGCCGTCTAGGGCACGTGCAATCAGGGCGACGCGCGCAGGATCAGTGCACGAGGTGCTAATGCCGTCGAACCCGGCTTCTTGGATCATCGCTATGTTCTGATCGATGGAACGTTCGACCCCGTCGGGCTGGCGCCGTTCCATCGCCCAAAGGGACTGTAGTATAAGCAAGCTCTGCTTCGACATTGCCCTGCATTCCGCCCTTTGGCTCCGTTTAGAGCTTGATGAAGACGGTGTCGTTCTCGACCTTCACCTCGTAACTGCGCAAGTCGACGCATGCGGGCAAAGCACGCGACTCGCCCGTTCGGTAGTCGAAGGTCCCGAAGTGCTTGGGACACTCAATGATTCCGCCGTCGACGATGCCATCCGCTAGGTGGACTTTCTCGTGGGAGCAATGGCCATCGATCGCGAAGTAGTCTCCCTCGGGAGAGCAAACAATAACAAACGTGCGGCTACCATGATCGAAGCGAAGGGTCTCTTCGGGCATCAATGCATTGGTAGCACAGGCGGAAACCCATTCTCCTTGGCTGGTCATTCCGTATCCCTCTAAATCTATATCGCAACAATTGCACCGATGCCTTGGCAAATCCGCGACCGGCGCAGATGTCCTTGGCGGGCGGACGGGAGGCTCCCGCGCGTGCGCAGTGCTCGTAAGAAGAGAGCCGGACGGACATTCCGCAACATCAGAGCTAACTGCCGCGCGCCCACTTCTTGGCCTTTATGCGTTTGTACATCCTCTCGTCCGCTTCCGGAGAACCGTCGTGAGCTGTGCCGAACCACTCGTCGAGCGGGATGCGACGCTCACCGTAGTTCACTTCGAAATACTTGTGGTGGAGGTAGTGATAGAAGTTGTCCGTGTTGACGGCCTTCGCATCGTCCACCACCACCCGGTCGAAACCGGTGTGAGACTTCGCGGCGGACAACCCTGCGTGCATGAGCTGAAACATTGCATGCACCGGGTGGGAGGGCACGACGAAATGGATCAGCACGCCGGAAAAATAGGCGATGTGTTCAAGGGGAGACATTGACAAGCCCGACCACGGCCCCGGGTTTACGTTCTTGTGGTGTACTTTGTGTACGATGTGGTACAGCGGCCCGATATGAATGAGCCGGTGAATCAGATAGAAGTGCAACTCGCGCCAGACCGGCATCACCAACACGAGGATGGCGCAGTACACCGGGTGCTGTCCGAAATCGACGTACGGCAGATAGCTGTTAGCGTAGAGCCACCAGGTGGCCGCCTCGTATGCGGTCCATACTGGCACCGCGCTACACATGGTCCAAAACACGTTCTCAGCCGTCTGGCTTCCGAACATAAAGGCCGTATTGTCGGTGTCGGGCCACTTTGCATTATACTTGAAGTTGGTTTCCTGGCGCCGTTGGATATAGAGGATGAAGTGAAAGCTGCCATAGACTAGGAGCGTTAGCCCAGCGTTGCGCAGCAGAATGAGCAAAATCCAGTCAGCGCGGAATTCCCGCATTGTATCAAGCGCGGGTGTCAGATAGATCCACGATACAAGCGAGATCACGAAATAGAGGGTATTCCAGGGCAAGAAGTACCCCGGCAACCAACGAATAACTTTCTTCGGTTGCACTGGCCAGACAAAAATCGGCGCGCGTTCGGGCCTCTTGTTCGGTGTCCAATTCCCGCGTTTGTCGCGCGCCCCGTATAAGATGTCATCCATATTTGCTACTCCATCAACGTTTTGAAGAGAGAAGCTCGCCTATGCGGCCAGATTCTCAGGCGCCGAGACATCATCGCGGTTATCGCCCGCACGAGACTCAGATCAAAACTCAAACGCCCTCTTGCTTCAGCCTTGACATAAACGCGGCGAATTCGTCGTCGTCGATAATCGAGGTTTCCTGCGGCCCCGGAAACGCATTCGCACTGACGTCAGCGCGAAATGCACTGAGGGCTTTCACACGCTCTTCCTTGACACGCTCTTGCAGCGCTTGCAGGTTCCCATAGGTCCGGGCGTGCCGGGGCCGCCGGCCTTCGCCACCACATATGTCCTCGGTGAAGAGAAAGATCACGTCCGCATCAGGTCCGGAGCCAAGCGAAACCGTCACCAGTCCGGTTCGCCGACGGATCTCTGCCATGACTCTGGCGGGGATAACCTCGCATTCGACTGCAAAAGCGCCTGCCTCTTCGAGGCGGCGGAAGCGGTGAAAAAGCGTCAAGGCTTCGTCGGCATTCTTGCCGAAAGCGCGAAGCTTTCCGACCCAGGTCGATTTCCTTGGAACGAGTCCCAGGTGACCCACGACCGGAATATCTTCGGCCGCGAGCATAGAGACGGTCGCCATGCCGCGTGCCGTGATCACCGCATCGGCGCCGTCGGTCAGCGCCTTCAATGCGGTGCGTAGGATATCGTCCCGGGTTACGGCATCGGCAAAGCCCAGTGCCGCGGTGACGAAAAGCCGTTTCGAACCCTTGCGCACGGCCTCCACGTTGCGGGCGCGGGCAACCAGCATCTGGACACCAGCTTCCTCCGCAGCTGCTGCCTCGTCCGCCGTCTCAGCGGTGACTTGAGTGTAGCGCTTGCCCGAGTCTCGGGCCGCGCACAGATCGGCTACGGTCACCGTGCGCTCAGCTTCGCGCGCGGCCCAATCGTAAATCCGCGGCATCTTGCTCACGAGCTCTCAAAGTTATTGCCAAAGGTCCGGCGCGTCGAACCGGCGCCTGTCAAGGAATTTCGGAGGGTCGCCTCGCTACCTATCAACTGCGTGTCGTCCTTCGGTCGAGTGTCCATGTACAAAGTCGTCAAGCCGCCGGCCATCACTGTGCACATGGTTCGATATGCGGATGCCCTGCAGCGACAGCGAGACCATGCCAAACGAAGTGCGGCGGGTTTGGATATGGTGGCTCACAGCCGATCCTCTCCTCGCTCATGCCTCTCTTGACGACAGAGCAGGCCAAGTCGGCATCTGGAAGCATATGGTTCAGGCTCATTCTGAATCCTTTCAAGCCGACGCGAAACTTGTACGATACATCTCGTCGACTGCTCTACGTGTTGCCATGCCAGGAATGACCCCGAGCTTGGTGCAGACCAGGGCGCCGCAGCAAACCCCGAACCGCGCCGCTTCGATCACATCCCGACCTTCGGCCAGAGCCACGGCGAAGCCGGAATTAAACGCGTCGCCAGCGCCAGTCGTGTCCACGACGTCGACCTCGGCGGCTGGGATGGCTGTATCGATCGTGTCGGTCACAATGAGCACGCCGCGGTCGCCAAGGGTTACGATGACATTGGCGGCGCCGCGCTTGCGCAGCATCTCCACTAGCTCGCGCGAAGGGCGCGGATCGTCCGGCCGTAGACCGAGCAGAATACGAAGTTCGCTCTCGTTCGGCGTCAGGTAATCGACTAGCGGGAAAATCTCATCAGGAAGCGGCGCGGCGGGAGCTGGATTAAGGACAGTTTTCTTGCCGTGTTTTCGGCCCAGCTCCATGGCTCGCATTGCTACCTCGACCGGGGGTTCGAGCACCGCCATGACGACGTCGCTCTCCCGGATGCGGCTCTCGGCGCGATCTACATAAGCCGGGTCCATAGCGTTGGTTGCGCCATAGTCCATGATGATGAAGTTCTCACCGCGCTCGTTGAGAATGATGAAGCCCACCGCCGTCGGACTCTCAGCGATTTGCTTGACATGCGCCGTACCAACGCCCTCGGCTTTGAACAGATCGGTTGCGATATCGGCGAACTTGTCTTTGCCGATGATGGCCACCAGCGAGGAGTCCGCCCCCAGCCGCGCGGTCGCAACCGCCTGGTTTGAGCCCTTTCCGCCAGGCCCCATATCGAAACTGCTGCCGAGCATTGTGACGCCGAAGACGGGAATGTTCGGAGCCCTAATGGTAAGTCCCACCGCGAAGCTGCCTACGACGGTGATTTTCGGTTTACCCATCGATTCCTCCCTTGAAGGTGCTTAAGGCTCGCGCTTGTGTGGATTGCCTCCACGATATCGGCATAAGGAAAGTGCGGCGCTCAGCGTGAAGGCGCTGTTCGCGGGCGCTGAGTATTGACACCAGCTCCTCCCTAAATACTCGCAGCAGCCGCCCAAGGAGACAAAACGTGCATCCAGGATGGCCCATCGGCGAGTTTGCTTATTAGTCGTTGTGAGCGAGCATAGATGTGCAGCTCGTGCGTAGAAATGGACAAAGCACGCTCTGACTTATATAAAACGCGCATGGTAAAAATACTGCAGCGCACATTTTTCCCTGAGAGCCATCAGTATGTCCTTCCTGATGTCGCCTGGACTCGCTGCGCCTTTACGGTGCTGAGGGCTGGTAAAGTCATCACTGCCCCTGACCATCACATCGCGCGAGATAGCTATCCGGGCCAGGACATTCTCTACTGCACAGCGGGTCATGGCTTCGTATCGAGCGAGGGAAGGACATTGAGCGTTGGGCGCAATCAATTGATGTGGATCGCCAACGAGACACCGCATGCGCACTGGCCCGACGAGAGCGATCCCTGGACCGTTCTATGGGTACGGATCGACGGACCAAACTGTGCAGCCATTCGGCGAAAGGTGTTCGGCGGTGGTGCAACCCTCGCAACAATATTGGCGCCGAACAACATCGACCGGTGGTTCGAAGAGCTGTTTGGTGTTTTGCGCGCTCGAGATGATAACGTCGATATGGCCCTCAATCACCTTGTGGCAGAACTGCTGCACCTCATAGCAGCGCCTTCACCTCCGCACGGTGAGTCTCGTCTTCCAGCCCCATTGCGCGCCATCGTCTCAAAGATGCGGCAGGCTCCAGCGCGATCCTGGCATGCCGAGGAACTGGCCTCCGTCACCGGTCTCAGTGCCGCACAAACGCGGCGGCTATTCCAAAGGTATCTACAGATCAGTCCGCGGCGCTGGCTGATCCGAGAGCGTATTTTGATGGCGCAAAAGTTACTTTTGGAAACTGACGCGGGGCTCGATGCTATCGCCGAACGCTGCGGTTTCTGCGACGTCTATCACTTCAGTCGCGAATTTAAGCGCAGCACTGGCACGGCCCCCCGTACTTGGCGGCGCGCCGAAGGGAATTGAATCGATACGTTGCAGCTTTCAACGTCTGGCCATTAAATGTTTGGAGCACATCTCCAAGGTGAAGTAGCTGGATGTTTCCCTGCGGAAACTAAGCCGCTAATGCATTGCGTTGCTCTGTCAGATCGCTGCCACATTGCAACTCTAAGCTGACGACGCTGGTTTGCTTGTGTCGCCGCGCCGCTTCGTCAAAAACGAGCTGCTCGCGTTAACCGCGACAGGAAGTGGCAAGGTTTGGCGGCTCGGCAGGGGCTGCGCACCCAAATGCATTCAGCACCCGAAGCCGTTTTACCCAATATTACCCAGATCACGTTGCGCGCCCACTTTGGGCGAATGCACTTGCTCCGCAGTATGTGGCGAGTAAGTGGCCATCGTAGAATAATCGATGGGCGGCACGTCCAAATGCCGGGATGAAATTTCTTAGGAGAGCCTCATGTCAGTCGCCCTTCCCACGCCAACCCAGCTTCGTAGCATCGCCGAACAGTGTGGTCTCTCACTGACCGATGAGGACGTTGCCTCGTTCCTAGGCCTGATGCAGGGCTCGCTCGAAGCGTACAATCTCGTCGCTGCAATGCCCGACGAATTGCCGGTGGTCAAATATCCACGCACTCCGGGCTATCGGCCGTCACCGGAGGAGAACCCGCGCAACGCCTGGTACCGCAAGTCGACGGTGAAGGGCGCGGCGAGCGGCAAGCTCAAGGGCAAGACGGTGGCCCTGAAGGACAACATCATGCTGGCCGGGGTGCCCATGATGAATGGCTCGGCCACCCTCGAAGGCTACGTACCCGACTTCGACGCCACCATCGTTACGCGCATGCTCGATGCTGGTGCCGAGATTGCCGGCAAGGTTCACTGCGAGGCCTTCTGTCTCTCGGGTGGCAGCCACACCAATGCGACCGGTCCGGTGCATAATCCACACAGGATGGGCTATTCGGCCGGCGGTTCTTCCTCGGGAAGCGGGGTTGTGGTCGCGCTGGGCGAGGTCGACATGGCGATCGGGGGCGACCAGGGCGGCTCGATCCGCATGCCATCCTCGTTCTGCGGCACATACGGTATGAAGCCGACCTGGGGTCTCGTTCCCTACACGGGCATCATGCCGATCGAGGTCTTTATTGATCACACCGGACCGATCACGGCAACAGTGGCCGATAACGCGCTGCTGCTCGAGGTGATCGCCGGTGACGACGGCTACGATTCGCGCATCAAGGCACCAAAGGTTGACGAATACACCAAGGCCTTGGGTGCAGGCATCAAAGGGATGAAGATTGGCATCCTTAAGGAAGGTTTCGAGCAGCCGTCCGCGGAGGCTGCGGTCAATGAAAGCGTGCGCGAGGCAGCCAAGCGCTTTAAAGATCTTGGTGCGACTGTTGAGACCGTCTCCATTCCGATGCATCTCCTGGGGGCGGCGATCTGGACCCCGATCGGAACCGAGGGCGCCGTCCAGACCATGATGTTCGGCGACGGCTATGGTCTCAGCCGAGGCGATCTCTACCCGACCTCACTGATGGATTTCCATCGCGGGTGGCGGCGGCAGGCAGACTCGTTGTCCGAGACGAACAAGCTGTTCCTGTTGCTCGGCACTTACATCAACAACACTTTTGGTTCCAGGTTTTACGGCAAGGCCGTCAATATTTCCCGCCGCCTCGCTGCAACATACGACAAGGCTCTGGAGACCTATGACCTTCTACTCATGCCGACGACGCCGATGAAGGCAACGCCGCTGCCGCCTGCCGGCGCCAGTCGCGAAGACTATTTCACTCGCGCGATCGAGATGTTCACCAATACCGCGCCATTCGACATTACGCATCATCCAGCCATGTCACTGCCCTGCGGAATGGTCGACGGCCTACCAGTGGGCCTGATGCTGGTCGGTCGTTACTTCGAGGAATCCACCGTCTACCGCGCCGCCCATGCTTTCGAACAGATGGGCGACTGGAAGAAGATGTGAGACGGGCTGCGATGGCGTCCGGGTGGATCGCAACATATGACTAACGCATTCATGGCGGCATTCGACATTCTGAGCTTCGGCGCGATCATGGTCCTGATCGTACTGGGCCTCGGAGTGATAGCGAGCATGATGGGCATCTTCAATTTTGCCCAAGGCGAGTTCGTGTTGCTCGGTGCCTATATTACGTATCTCGCCTATAGCCATGGTCTCCCCGTTTGGGTCGGTATGGCGGCCGCACCGATCCTCGTCGGATTGCTGGGTTTTGTACTCGAAGCACTCATTATCCGCCGCTTCTATGCGGCACCGATCGTGGCGATGCTCGGCACCTATGCCCTCGGTCTTATCATCCGAGAAACGGTGCGGGGCCTGATTGGCGGCTTCTATCTGACGGTTCCGGAGCCGATTGGCGGATCTATCGCTATCGCCACTATGCACATCTCGGCCTGGCGCTTCGCGATACTCGTGATCACGGGTTTGGTGATGGGGGCCTGCTATCTGCTCCTGTCGCGCACGAGCTTCGGCCTGCGCGTTCGGGCGACGCTGGAAAATCCAGCGCTGGCGCGCGCCTCTGGCGTTTCGACGACGTTCATCTATGGCGCCACCTTTGCTTTCGGCGCAGCGTTAGCGGGGCTCGCCGGCGCGCTTATCGTGCCGGTTTTCGATCTATTTGCCGATCTCGGAATTCGTTTTCTGATCCAGGGATTTGTTGCCGTCATGGTCGGTGGCGTCGGCTCCTTCATCGGACCGGTGGCAGGGGCCGGCGTAATCGGCGCTCTTACCGCGGCGCTACCTTGGGCAGTGGCACCGGTAGTCGCCGACGTGCTCGTCTTCGTGCTTGCCATCTGTTTCATCAAGTTCCGCCCGCAAGGCCTCATCGCGCAAAGGGGAGTGTAGTCATATGATTGCTGATCGCGTCCAACTCACACGTCGTCGTTTCCTTTCGAACTTCGCTTTCACGGCTGGTGCGATCGCCACAGGAGCCAGCAGTTGGGTGATCCGCCCCGACTGGGCCAATGCGGCCGAAGGCCCCATCAAGGTCGGCATCGCGATCGATCTCACCGGCCCAATCGGCTTTGCCGGAAAGGCGGATGCCAACGTCGCCAGAATGGTGATCAAGGAAATCAACAATTCCGGCGGACTTTTGGGCCGGCCGCTCGAGCTTTATATCGAAGACACCGCCTCTAATGAATCGGTGGCGGTGGGCAATGTGCGCAAGCTGATCCAGCGCGACAAGGTGGACATGGTCCTCGGCGGCCTCGCGAGCTCGATGCGCAACGCGATCAAGGACGTAATCGTATCACGGGGCAAGACACTCTATATTTATCCACAATTCTATGAAGGTCAGGAATGCACACCATACCTGTTCTGCACCGGCGCCACACCGGCGCAGCAATGCGACACATTTATCCCTTGGCTGATCAAAAACGGCGGCAAGAGGTTTGCCCTTCCAGGTTCTAACTATATCTGGCCGCGTAATCTGAATGCATACGCCCGTAAGTTGATTGAAGCAAATGGCGGCGAGGTCGTGTTCGAGGAGTATTATCCTCTCGACCAGGTCGATTTCTCCGCTACTGTCCACGGGATTATCTCTAACAAGGTCGACACTGTCTTCAACACTGTCATTCCACCCGGTGTCGGCCCCTTATTCAAGCAGCTCTATGAAGCGGGCTATCTCAAGAACGGCGGACGGCTTGCTGCCGTGAATGAGGATGAGAATTATCTTAGCCTCCATCCGGTCAATGAGATGGAAGGGCTTGCGAGTTGCCTCGACTATTACAAAGCAGTCGCCAAAGATGATCCCGTCTCCGCCAGAATTCAGGCGGCCTATGAAAAGGAGTATCCTGGAGATTCCCTGTTTGCCGCGAGCAGTGCCGCGCCCAGCACCTATCGCGGTCTGAAACTTTGGGAGGCCGCGGTCAAGGAAGCCGGGAAGGTCGATCGCGAGTCGGTGGCTGCGACGCTCGATCACGCCAAGATCGCGGAAGGTCCGGGCGGACCCGCCGAGATGGTGCCGGGCAAGCGGCACTGTAAGATGAACATGTACACGGCGGTGTGCAAAAGCGGGAAGTTTGAAATCGTGGAACGTAGCAATGGGCTTGTTGATCCCAGGGAATGCTGACGAGTCGCGGCGGAAGCGATGAGCGCGGTAGAGAGGCCATCGGTGCCCACATTAGAAGTGAATTGTGCGACGGCTGAAATGGCGGAAACCGCCTTTGCAGGGCAAGTTGGCCCTGCGCGACGGGTCCTGCTCATCATCGAAGGGCTAGTGCTGATTGGAGCACTAGTCCTTCCGGTGATGCTGCACGACTATCTTACGGTGTTTGCGACTCGCGTCGTGATCCTGGCGCTCTTCGCTCTCTCGTTCGATCTGGTGTGGGGGTATGCCGGGATCATGAGTTTCGGGCAGGCCCTCTTCTTCGGCTCGGCAGGCTATGGCGTCGCGCTGCTTGCACGCGATCTCGACATCACCTCAATCCTTTTAGTGCTGCCGGCGGGCACACTAATCGGCCTCGTCTTCGCGCTGCTGCTCGGTGGTTTCCTCCTACTCGGCCGGCATCCAGCCAGCGTGATCTTCGTTTCGCTCGGTACGCTCACCGGCGCCTATGCCGCCGATCGTCTCGCGCGAGGCTGGTACTATCTTGGCGGCCAGAACGGCATTCCCTCGATTCCGCCGATGACGCTCGGCTCCTACGAACTCTCGGAAGGGCCAATCTTTTACTATCTCGCACTGGGGCTTCTCGTCATTGTCTACTTAGCATGCCGCTTCCTGGTGCGCTCGCAGTTCGGTCTCGCGCTCGCAGGACTCCGCGAGAACGAGCAGCGCATCGCTTTCTTCGGCTATAAGACACAGCATCTGAAGGCCATAGTGTTCGCGATCAGCGGCGCCATCGCAGGCCTGGCCGGTAGCCTCTATGCCTTCCACGAGGGTTTTGTGTGGCCCAATATGATCGGCGTTGTGGTCTCCACGCAGGTCGTGCTCTACGTGCTGTTCGGCGGCTCCGGCACGCTGATCGGCGCGGTGATCGGTACGGCCATTGTCGAAGGCCTCTCCTTCTGGCTGTCGGACAATTACCGCGACATCTGGCCGATCATTCTGGGCCTGCTCCTGCTACTCGTGATCCTTTTCCGGCCGCTCGGGCTTATCAGCATAGTGTTGACGGAGCGCGAGCGCGTGGGTGGCTTCACCGCGAAAGCGCAAAACAAGAAGAGGGCGCAGCATCATGCCGCTTCTTGAAGCCGCAGGCATTGGAAAGATCTTTGGCAAGCTTACGGCACTCGATGGCGCGGCTCTCACGGTCGGCGAGAACGAGTTCCACGGTTTGATCGGGCCGAACGGCTCGGGCAAAAGCACGCTGATGAAGTGCATTGCCGGGGCGGAGGTGCCGACCCAAGGCAAGGTCAGCTTCATCAACACTGATATCACCGCATTCACGCCCACCGAGCGCGCTCGGGCTGGCATGAGCCTGAAGTTCCAAATCACATCGGTGCTGCCAACCCTCACCCTCTACGACAATATCTTGCTCGCGCTGCAGGGGCACTGCTCGCTTCTTGATCTTGTGTTCTCGCGCAGCCGCAGACAGTTGCACGACCAAGTCATGATGATGCTCACCCAGTTTCGTCTTGCTGATCGTGCGTTTGATGCCGCAGCAGCGCTTTCTCATGGTCAGCAACAATGGCTGGAGATTGCGATGGCGCTCGCGGGCAAGCCCCGGCTGCTGCTGTTGGACGAGCCCACCGGAGGCATGAGTCTGGAGGAGCGCCGCGTCACCGGCGAACTCTTGCGACCAATCAAGGAGCATTGCTCTCTCGTTATCGTAGAGCACGATCTCGATTTCATCCGCGATATCTGCGACCGCCTCACCGTCCTCGACCAAGGCAAGGTGCTTGCGACAGGAAGCGTCGCGGAGATCCAGGCCAACAAACGTGTCCAGGAGATCTACTTACGCCGTGCTTAAACAACAGTTCCTCGACATAAGGCATCTTGACGCGGGTTATGGCCGCAGCCAGGTGCTGTTTGACATTACCCTCGGCATTCCCAGGCGCGGCGGTGTCGCCGTGCTTGGCCGGAATGGTGCAGGCAAGACTACGCTGATGAAGGCCATCGTCGGCGAGCTACCAAGCTGGAGAGGCGAGGTTTTCTTTGATGGCCACGATTTCAATCGCCTCCGGACCGAGCAGCGTGTGCGCGCCGGTATCGGCTATGTGCCGCAAGAGCACTCGGTGTTCGCACGCCTCTCGGTACGTGATAATCTCGCAGTGGGATCGCTCTCCAACACCGACGCTTCGGCGATTGATCGGGTCCTGACGATCTTTCCCAAGCTCGGCCACCGCTTGGATCAGGCAGCTGGCACTCTTTCGGGCGGCGAGCGTAAGATGCTAGCGATCGGGCGTGCGCTACTGGGAAACCCAAAGCTGCTGCTGCTGGATGAGCCGACCGAGGGAGTTTGGATCGGCGTGATCGAGGAGATTACTGAACGCCTGACTGCGCTCACCAACGAGATCGCGGTGATCATCGTCGAGCAGCACCTGGATCTCGCTTTGCGCGTGGCGAGCCACGCGTACGTACTCGATCGCGGCCGCATCGCGCTGCACGGCGCGGCAGGCGATGTCCGCGGCAATCCGGAACTTCTGCGGTACCTCGCACCTTAGTTTCTAGCGCCAGTCCGAGATAGTTAACTCACTCGCTAAGTGAGCTTGGCGGAGCAGGCGAGGGTTCGCCATAGCAGTCGGCGAACAGGCCGCTCAAGCGTTGTTGTCAGCGAGGATGCGGCGGCACGTTGTTGTCAACGGCTGAGAGGATGACATTTGCGGCATCGTCGGCGCTGCACTTGAGGTACGTGGCCGAGGTCACGTTCGGCTTTTGTGATGGGGAAGCGGCGGCGCAGCTCTCGCCTCATGACACCGAAGACGCCGCGCTTCTCCCGGAAATGAAGACGCGAAGGTGGATTTTGTGCGTCGTGACCGCAGTGCCCCTGTCGACATAGGCCCGCTCAATCGCACCGCCACAGAGTGTCTCGGCGCAGTCGATGACGTCCCACAAACGTGTGACCTTCGCAGGGGGGCGGGCATTGCGCCGGCGTGCAGCACGAATAGGCCCACCACGGGCCCGGCGGTTTGTTGCTGAGGACGGAGGTCCTCACGTCCAATTCGTAGGGCGCGGCGGCCTTTGCCGAATGCACTCCACCTGCGGTGGCATGGAGGCGAACTGGCGCCCCTGCAAGCGCAACGCAACCTCGATGAGGGATTCGTTCCAGGGCTGTGACACAGCAGGATTGCTTGGTCGAGCCCACAGACACGCTACATCAATTTCCAGAAGGACGCGCTTTTGAGAAAAGCCGAGGGGAGGCCGGCAGTCTTCCTATAGGCCGCCGTTTCAGGGCATCTACCCAATCTTACCCAATCACACTCCTCGCCGATGTTATGGCCAGCGTCGGCTCGGTTTAGACCACATGCTATTAAGAATGATCCGGGAGGAAGATCGTGTCTCACCATTGCACGGGCGACCAGGGGTCGGTCCGGGATGGTAATCGATCTGGGATTACGGCCGGCGCCTCAGGCGCGGTTGCAATCGTGGCTACGCTGGACACCAAAGGCCCCGAAGCATCCTTCCTCTCGGACATCATCCAAACATGCGGCCGAAAGACCATCCTGATCGATATCGGGACCTCGAATAATGAGGTGAAGGCCGCCCACGCAACTGACGCGAGCCGCGCGCGCTCAGCCTCGCCCGCCGAGCTCCTGAAAGAGATTGCCGCAGCTACCCGCATAAAGGTGGCTGGCCTGCTCGCCTCGGACGCAATCAGCGCGATTGTGGCCATTGCAGGAGGCAAGGGAAGCGCTGTTTTCGGCGAGGTCGTGTCTGATTTGCCTTACGGCTTCCCCAAGCTGCTGGTGACCAGTGCAAGACCAGCGCTCCTGGCCGCACTCGCGATTCACAACGACATCATGCTCTATCCGACCTTGGTCGATTTCTTCGGCATTAACGCGTTCACGGCAAGGGTGCTGGAGAATGCAGGCCGAGCCATTGCGGCCATGCGCTATGTGCCGGCCAAGCATGGGTGCGAAAGAAAGATTGTTGCGATCACGGCCTTCGGTGTGACGACGCCCGCGGCAACTCAATGCGTGGCACGTCTTGCAGAGGCCGGCGCAGACGCGATCGTTTTTCCCGCCAACGGTGCTGGCGGTCGCAAAATGGAGCAGCTGATTGCTGCCGGCGAATTCGATGCCGTGCTCGATCTGACCACAACGGAATTGGCCGATGAACTCATGGGAGGCACGGCCAGCGCCGGGCCCGATCGGCTCAAGGCGGCCTCGCGCCGCTCAATCCCACAAATCATCGCGCCCGGCGCGATCGACATGGTCAATTTTGGTCCACCGGCCAGCGTTCCCGATCAATTTCGCGGCCGCCAATTCTATTCACATACACCGTACACGACACTGATGCGAACCACGCCTGCGGAGAGCGCAAAAATCGGCCGGGTTACGGCCGAGCGGCTCTCGCAAGCACGCGGGCCGGCAGCCGTGCTTTGGCCAGCCAAAGGCGTGTCCGATTACGACCGAGAGGGTGGCGTCTTTCGCGATGCCGATGCCGATGGGGCATGGCTCCAGGCAGTTAAGGACAATCTCCGGCCAGAGATCGTTGTTTGCGAGCTGGACTGTCACATCAACGACCCCGAATTTGCCGAGGCCGCCGTGACGTGGCTCCTCAAACAACTAGGTCAAGGAGGCTCGTCCCGTGCGGATGTTTGAGCGAACCGACATTCTCTCGCGGCTTGCAGGTCAGGTCGCGGAGCGAAAAGCGATCCTTGCCGCGGCGAGCAGCTGCGGCCTCGTCGCAAAATGCGCCGCACTCGGAGGGGCGGATATGCTGGTGGTCTACTCTACTGGGCTCTCGCGGCTCATGGGGCTCCCCACCAGTCGTATCGGTGACTCCAACGCGCGTACGCTGGAGCTTGCGGCAGAAATCCGCAACGTCGTGTCTTCCGTCCCCGTCATAGGCGGCGTCGAGGCCTGGGATCCCCTGCGGCTCGATCTCGACGATCTTCTCGACAATTTCCTAGCCGTCGGATTCTCCGGTGTGATCAACTATCCCACCATCTCCACGATGGGAGAGAAATGGCGTGACCGCCGCGGTCGCGTTGGACTTGGCTTCGAGCGCGAGCTCGAGATGATTGCGACTGCCCGCAAGAAGAACATCTTCTCGCTTGCCTACGTTGCGAGCCCCGAAGATGCCAAAGCCATGGCAAGCAGCGGAGCCGACTGCATCGTCCCACATGTCGGCGCGACGCGCGGCGGGCTCGTGGGCCATGAGGAGGGCCAGTCCATCCAGGAGGCGATCCGGCGCATCAACGAGATCAACGCGGCCGCGCAAGCGGTCCGCTCGGACGTCATCCTGCTCTGTCATGGTGGGGCGGTCGCGGAGCCCCAGCACACGTTCGAGGTCTATCGGTCGACCGAGTGTGTCGGCTTTGTCGGGGCCTCCTCAATCGAACGAATACCGATTGAACGCTCGGTCAAAGCGGCGGCAGAGGAGTTCAAAGCCGTTCCCCTTCCGCGACATCACTGACGTTCAAAGAAACACCGCAGCGAGGCGGAGATGGACAAGCCGATCAACCAATCAGGCGAAAAAAGGACAGCGGCATTGCCAGCAATAGGTGCTACTCAAACGTTCGAAACAGAGGTGCTCGTGGTGGGTAGCGGAGCAGCCGGCCTTTCGGCGGCACTCTACGCCGCAAAGAATGGCCTTCGCGTGACGGTTTGCGAAAAGTCTTCTCGTCTCGGCGGGACCACGTCGCTGTCGAATGGCATGATCTGGGTTCCCTGTTCGCTTCAGGCGCGCTCCGCCAAAATCGATGACTCGCTTCCAAAAGCCAGGACTTATCTTGAGCATGAGCTTGGCAATTACTATCGGCAAGACTTCATCGAAGCCTATCTTGAGGACGGGCCGACTGCGCTTGCCGCTCTCGAGACCGGGACAGAGGTCAAGTTCACGCTGGCCTCGGCGCCCGATTATCACTCAAGCCAGGTCGGCGGAGTCGACAAAGGCCGGGCACTCAGCCCTGCACCCTACGATGCAAGGCTGCTCGGCTCCGACTTCGATCTGATCGGCGACCCCATTCGCGTTGTGCTCGGGGGGATGATGATTTCTTCCAGCGAAGTCCGAAGCTTCCTGAATCCGTTCCAATCGTTTGCTTCCCTCAAGCATGTCTTGCGTCGCGTGACTCGCTACGCGCGGGATCGCTTGAGCTACAGGCGCGGCACCGAGTTCAGCGGAGGCAATGCCCTGATTGCGCGCCTGCTCGTGAGTTTGCGGAAGTTAGGCGTCGAAATATGGCCGGCGTCTCCTCTCGTTGAGCTCGTCATGGAAGACGGGCGCGTCACAGGGGCAATCGTCAAGCGCGGCAATTCTGAGATCCGCGTGCGCGCATCCCACGCTGTCATTCTCGCTACCGGCGGCTTCGCCCGCAACGCGCAGCTGAGAGCCGAGCTGAGCGGCCCACACCAGCATGACGACACGCTGGCTCATGCCGATGTTACAGGCGATGGCATTAACCTTGCCACGAAGCTCGGAGCTGCAATCGACAAGGATGTCGCTTCTGCAGGGTTCTGGACTCCAGTCTCGATGTTCAGGAGTGGGACAGGCTCCCAAATTGTCCCCTACGGATGGCTCGACCGCGGACGACCCGGCGTCATCGCGGTTGCCCCAAATGGGCAACGCTTCGTCAACGAATCCAATTCATACCACGATATCTGCCTCGCGATGTTTGGAAATGGATATCCCGCAGACAAGCGGTTCTACTTCGTCTGCGATCACGAGTTCGTTCGGCTGAGGGGCATGGGACATCTGCTGCCTTGGCCATGGACGCTGAATATCCGGAAGTACGCGCGGCTCGGCTACATCAAACTGGGCCGAACGATACCGGAGCTCGCCATGCAAATCGGCCTGAATCCCGGCGAGCTCAAAAGGACGGTCGAGGAGCATAATGCGCACGCCGCCGCTGGCGTCGATCCGCTCTTCAAACGCGGTGAATCGGCGTTCAACCGCACGCTTGGCGATCCGTTGGTAGGAACGAAAAATCCAAATCTTGGGCCCATCCAGAGTGGCCCCTTCATCGCGCTGCCGATCGTTCCGGCAACGCTCGGCACAGCCGCTGGCTTGGCGACCGATAGCTACGGCAAGGTTCTGGACGCAGAACGCGAGCCAATCCCGGGTCTTTATGCCTGCGGCAATGATATGACCTCACCAATGCGTGGAATTTATCCGGGAGCAGGCATCACCATCGGCCCCGGCATAGTCTTCGCTTACCGGGCAGTTTCGAACATTCTGGCATCCGCTCATCGCGTGCAGAAGGCGCCTGCATCCGCAACGTGAAATCGCGTCTCACGGCATCTGTATCGCGACAAGAGGTCAATTCAGTCATCTTGTGCCGTCGATTTTGCTGCTTTGGGAAGCAAGGACCATGTCTTCATTCTGGCGGCGTTCTCCTGTTCGAACCTCTGCTGGATGCCTCCCGGACCGCGTTGAACCGGGGCGATCAATTTCGCCTTCGGCGGAGGTGCATTGTGGCGGCGGGATGCGAGCCCATCACGCGAGTGTCTGAACGCCGTCATCGAAGACCGACCTTCGCATTTTATTCACACGCGTTTCATCCTCTTACGTCTGGAATCAACATGCGTCGTTCGCGCCTCGCCAAAATCGTTGCGACCGTTGGTCCGGCGACAGCTGCACCAGAACGATTGCGTGCTCTCTATCTCTCAGGCGCAGATACGTTCCGACTAAATTTCAGTCACGGGAGCCCGGACGATCACGCACGGGTCTATGACTCGATCCGCAGTCTCGAACGGGACTTCGGCACGCCAATAGGCGTCCTGCAGGATCTGCAAGGACCGAAGATCCGCATCGGCGCCGTCGAAGGCGGCAAGCTCGATCTACGCGCCGACGAGAAGGTTCGATTTGTGCTCGACGGAGCTACGGGCGGAAAGCAATCGATCCCACTACCTCATCCGGAAATATTCGCGGCCGCACGTCCCGGCCAGACTCTTCTCGTCGACGACGGCCGAGTGCGCCTGCGCGTTGAGAGTCCGGGCGATGGGCAGATCATCGCGACAGTTCTCGTCGGTGGAGCTATCCGCGATCGCAAAGGGGTAAACCTGCCAGGTTCGCTGCTTGCTATATCTCCTCTGACGAAGAAGGACCGCGGCGACCTCGCCTTCGGCCTCGCCCTCGGGGTCGACTGGGTCGCCCTGTCGTTCGTCCAGAAGCCTTCAGACCTCCTAGAGGCGCGCGGGCTGATCGGCGAGCGTGCCGGTCTGATAGCGAAGATCGAGACGCCTATGGCGCTCGATCGTATCGACGATATCATTCTCCTGTCAGACGGCATTATGGTCGCACGCGGTGATCTCGGTGTCGAAATCCCGCCCGAGGAGGTGCCGGGCCGACAGAAGGAACTCATCCGCGCCTGTCGGCTGACCGGAAAGCCCGTGATCGTCGCAACACAGATGTTGGAGTCGATGGTGGCTGCACCGACAGCGACGCGCGCGGAAGCCTCAGACGTCGCTACCGCCATCTACGATGGAGCTGACGCGGTCATGCTGTCGGCTGAGTCGGCAAGCGGCGCCTATCCAATCGAGGCAGTTGTCATGATGGACAAAGTAATCAGAAGTACTGAACGGCATCATCTCTATCGGTCGCTGGTCCAAGCCTCGCAAGCCGACGAAGAGATGTCCCCACCGCATGCAGTCGCCGCCGCTGGTGCAGACCTTGCGGTGACCCTCAATGCGAAGGCGATCATCGGTTTCACCGCAAGCGGCACGACGGCGGCGCGCATCGCGCGCAAGCGGCCCCCGGTCCCGGTTCTTGCTCTCACTCCAGATGAGAAAGTCGCGCGGCGCATGTGCCTGCTGTGGGGGGTGCACAGCATCGTTTCAGACGACCCCGCCACCGACGAGGAGATGACGCAGATAGCCGCAGCGGTGGCGCGCAACGAAGGTTATCTTGAAGCAGGTGATTTGATGATCGTCGTATCCGGCGTGCCGTTTGGGCAAATAGGTGCAACCAACAACGTCCGTATTGTCACCTGCTAAAATGGTTCAGGACAATTTCGCTACATCCGCCCTAAGAAACGAAGCACTACGGGCCGAACAATGATCGCCGACAACGCTCTGATTCTTCAACGGTGAGACCAGGAGCTGACCTTGCTTGGGCTCGACTACAGCATTCGGCTCTTTGATTTGCTCCCGGTTATCGAAGAAGCGCTTTCGGTCGAAATCTGGTGCAGTGATGCGGCGGGCCGGATGCAATGCTCTGGCGGCTTTTTTGAGCTCCTCGGAGGTTCGAACAGGCAATGACATTCAACCGATGCCGACGAGGTGATGAAAGCGCGGCGGAACGCGTTCTTCGGCGCTGGTCGGCAAGCCCAGCGTCCGACGGCGATAGGTTGAACCCTTCGTCCGCTTCCCAAATGACGATCCGCCAAATGTCGGTACCGTTCGTCCCGCAGCCGCACCGTAGTGTGACATTCAAAGTCATCGAGCGCCCCACTGTTCGGCGACAACTGCGATACCACCAGGCTTTACTGGCTCCACCAAATCGGGGCCTTGTCATCAGCATCGGATAAGGAAACGTCAGGCTCGGGTGCTTGATTGCGAGTAGCCGGTGTTAGCCGTGATATACGGCGTACCGGAAGCGGCATTCCAGCTTATCAGAGTCTTCGAACGAAACGGAATCTGTAGTGAACAACAACTCCTTGGTGCCGGACGTCAGCGAGTTCCTGGAGCTCTGGGAGCAAACTTTCAATGTGCACGCGCCGGAACGTCTGGTTGTGCTATACGCCGATGATGCGCTGTTTCAGGGTACATCGAGTGCTAAGCTCTGCATCGGCGCTAAAGAGATAGGCACTTACTTTCATGGCATCGCTACCGTAAAAATGGACGTATGGCATTCCGTCACGTTGGCGTACAACGTTGTTTTGGTGGTGGGAAATTATGTCTTTTCACAGCTGCGGAATGGTCATGAGGTGTCGACACCGGCTCGGTTCACCTTCGTATTACGTCGCGAGGACGGCGTGTGGAAGATCGTGCACCATCACTCATCTGCCATCCCCGATTGATCGCCGAACCAAGCTTTGCGGTATCGGAGTTTGTAGCTGAAGTGGCACACTCAGGCTGCCTCTCGCCAGCCTGCCCATCGTGCGGCTGGATCGCAAAAATTTGCAGCGCTCGCAATGACAACAGGACGGCAGCGAGGTACCGCCTGCTTTGCTGAAGCGACTGACGGCAGAAGGGCAGTCCCTGGTCGAACGACGCGACGCCTTCGAGCTGGTGCGCGACTAGGTGGTTGGTCCCAAGCTTTGATGGTGCATTCTTATCGCATGATTGAAGGATGCGCTATTGGTCAAGTTTTACACGGCTGCGCCACCACGACGGAGGCCGTCCGTCGAGCAATACAAAATAGTCACGAGAGCTTGAGAGCGCTCGCGAAGCGCTACTATCAACCAGAAGACTGTCGCGAAGGGGAAGCAGCGCGAGACCGTCGTCGATCGCTCGACAGCCCCCAAAGAAGCCAAGTCCACTGTCCTTTGCATCAAGGCGGAGGCGATCATCGTCGCCTTCCGGCGGCATGCGCTGCTGCCACTGGACGATTGCCTCTATGCGCTGCAGCCAACCATCCATCCCGCATCTGACGAGGTCATCTCTGCATCGCTACCTCCAGCGTCATGGGATTAGCCGATTGCCGGAGGTCGAAGGCAGCAAGCCTTCGAAGAAACAGTTCAAGGCTTATCCGATTATTTCCACATCGACATTGCTGAGCTCCAGACCGCTGAAGCCAAGCTCTACCTCTACTTCCCCATCGATCGCACCAGTAAGTTCGCCTTCGTGCAACTGGTCAAGAAGGCGGAAAGGACCTCCGCCTCGGCCTTCCTCGAAGCTCTGATCGCCGCGGTCCCCTACAGAATCCACACGGTTCTCACCGACAATGGGATGCCCAGCTTCTGGGCCCGCAATTTTGACCATCTTAACATCGCCGCCGGCGAGCAGGTACTTCAGGTCGGTGCCGGCACCGGATACTATTCGGCGGTGCTGGCCGAGATTGTCGGACCCGCTGGTCGTGTGACGGCGATCGAAACCGACACAGAGTTGGCGTCGCGGGCCCGAGTGAACCTCGAGAGCTGGCCCCAGGTCGATGTCGTCTCGGGCGACGGCCGGGCGGTAGATGTCGGCGAGCTTGATATCGCCATCGTGTTCGCCGGAGCCACTCACCCATCCCGTGTCTGGCTTGATCGCCTTGTCGAAGGTGACCGGCTTCTGATGCCTATGACGGACGATACCTGGAAAGGCTTTCTTCTCCATTGTGGTACGGCGTCGAGACCACTTCGAGGCCTCTTCCATTGGTGCCGTCTCTATTTATCCTTGCACGGGTGGACGCGATGAGGACGCTGCAAGACGTCCACATAACGCGATCGACCGGTTGCCGCTTCGCAACCTTCCAATTCGCGCGTTGCACGTAGGTGAGCCGCGATTTAACGACTCAGAGAATGTGTGGTTTAGCGGGCCGGGCTTCTGGCTCGAGCGTGATCCTCCATGCTAAGACGACCTACACTGATCGAGCGCATACCTGTTCAGCCAGGTTGAAGATCACCGGCTCCGACGAGAACGCGCGTGGTCGAGCATTTTTACACGTCGGCGTTTGCTCCACGAGTAAGGTCGTGATGCAGGATCACTTCTTTGAAAATGAATGATAGGAACTTCTCGGCAAACTCTGGGCAAGGCTAGCTGCCTGTGCGAGCGTGCGTAGTCTTTCTACTTGGCGTTCCTCACGAGCTGGATCTGCCGAAGGCAATTGAAGTCGCACTTTTAGTTTTCCGACCTGCCGAGTGCACCTGAAACGTTCCGCGAGAATGTGGATAAGGGCCGCATCGAGATTGTCGATGCTGCTCCGCAGTTCGTTCAATTCGGATGGAGTTTCCAAGTTCGCGCCTCCTTTCTATGCAACCATACTTTCCAGCTTGACACCGGGTCTCTGGCTGAAACATTTTCAGGCTTTCCGAGTCACTGGGCCCTAACAGCCCGGTCTGATTGAACGAATTCGATCAATCTCAGTACGCCACCTCGGCATTGAAAGCATTTCTGACTCGAGCGCAGTAAATCAGTATTGGCCCATGTGGCCATCGAGGCCGGCGGGTCTTCGGCCAACAATCTCAAGAACCACGTACGTTACTGCACTTCCTAGCCTGCTGCCAGCCGCCGCGGTGCGGGCCAGCGCGACCAGGCCAGCGCATTCTTACTTTGGGCGCGGTGAAGGATCGTCGAGCTGCCAAGTGATGGATGCCGTTGCTCTATGAGGTCTGGTCATAGGGTCGTATGCCTTAGTCGAACCCACGGACTGCCGGAGTGGCAGCTTCTGCAGCTGCAACTTCACTCATAAAGGCAACAGCCAGTCCGAAGCCGATGAGGCCAATCAGGATCGACCCTGCAGCAAGGGATGCGACCCCGCTAGTTTCGACGAGGATACCGCCGAGAACGGCCCCGATGGCTATTCCTGCGAAGGTGGTCGAGCTGTTCATTGCCAAAACTAGCTTCGACCTCTCCCCGGCTAGATCGAGAAGCCGGTGCTGGATCGGAACGAGATACATGTAACTCGCGTTGCCCCAAAGAAATGCGATGAGCACGGTTAAGGCACCATGATGCCCGAATCCAACCAGAGCTACGAGAACGATTAGTTGTGCGCCGATCACCGCAATGAGAACTTTGTAGGGGCCGAAGCGATCGGTTAGAAAGCCGCACGCTGCGTTTCCTGTCACAGCTCCGAAACCGTACGCAAAGAGCGCGGCTGAGAGCAGCGGCACGCCTGTAAGCAGAGAACCGGTGATAATGACGCTCACATAGGAGTAAACAACGAACTCGGAAATGACCACGAATAGGGTAACCGAAAGAACACCGTAGATGGCCCTGGGGAAGTCTTTCGAAGCCGGGCCGTTTCCGCGCTCCGGCGCCTTTGCAGAGACACCGGACATCATAGGGGCGAAGATCAGCAATGCCAGGAGCCCCGCAACTGCCACGAAACCGAATGCGAACCGCCAGCCGATGGCATCAGCGATCCAGCTAGTCGCCGGAACACCCGCAACTTGTGAAACGGTCATACCACCGAAGATAAGGGACAATGCCGACCCTTTGCGACCGGGCGGCAGGAGCTCGGTTGCCAATGCGGTGGCCGCCGGGGTGAACATGGCTGCGCCGTAGGCTGAAATGACGCGAGCTGCAGCCATGGTTGCAAAGTTCGGAGCGATCGCACAGATCACGTTGCCGATGATGAAGATTGAAACGGATAGGATCTGGACATTGCGGCGGCTTAGGGCCCGGAACATCCAGGCATTCAGCGGCGCAAAAACCGCGTAGGAGAGTGCGTAGATTGAGATGATCCATCCCGCCGCTCCGGTTGAAATGTTGAGGTCACGAGAAATCACTTCTAGTGCCCCGATGATGACAAACGTATCTAGGCCAATGGCGAACGCAGCGATCATCAGAGCGGCAAGGGTTAGCTTTGTTCGTGTATCAGGAGGGGATAAGCTCATGATCCTGGCCATTCAGTTCATCGTGATGTGTTCAAAGCCGTCATGCAACTCAGGATAAGGGCCAGCCGATGGCCATGCCTGAATACCCGGGGACGACGGCCAAGCTGCCACGGCCCCAGCACCTCTCCACATCCTGTGTGATCTCAAGCTGGTCAGGATATTCGAGCACCACGTTGCGTAAGCCCCGCATCATACAAGCCCTCCAGGAGTTTTTTCGCTACAACCGGCGCTGTTGTTTCGAAAAGCGGCTTATTTGATGCTTTTGCGTCGATCTACCCCACCCCGGCGAGCTCGGCGAGTATGACGTCTCGCAGCTTGGCCCCTTCGAAGTGGAGATATTTCACGTTGGCATGACGCGTACATCTTCTCACCCGGCAGGGCGTGCAAATGCGCGGCGTCAGGATGCAGCGATTCGGTGCACGCGACCCGCTACAGATCACGATTTGGCTCATCCCGCTGCAATTTTGCGGGAATGCTGGGGCCACAATCTGAGATAAGTTTTGGTGAATGGTTGCGAAGGAATCACCAATGAGCGGCACCAAAGTTGATGGCGAAACGGTATTGCGCGCGGCTTGCACTGGCGATGCCCAGGCGCTCTATGACGTGACGGCACAATCGGTTCAAGGACTGGCAATCACCCATTACAAGCCCGAGCAACTGGAGGGGTGGATGGGAGAACGTACTGCCAAATATTACGAGGATGTCATCGCTGCGGGCACCACGATCATAGCCGAGCAGAACGGAGAGGTATTGGGGTTCGTCGACTCAGTTCCTGGCGAGGTGACCCGCCTTTTCGTTTTGCCGAAGGCATCAGGCCGCGGAATTGGTGAGCGATTGCTCAAAGCTGGTCTTGAAGCCGCGGCAAAGGAACACCCAGGACCAATCAAGATCGAGTCAACCTTGAACGCGCAACGGTTCTATGAACGTCATGGCTTCAGGGCCATCCAGAAGGGCTACTTCTCTCATGGGCTTGGCGGAGATCCGATCGAGATTGTCCTCATGGAAATGGCACGATAGAGCAGAGTGCAGAGCACTTGGTCCTCAGATATCATCTCTATCTGCAGGCCGGCGCGATTTCGAAACATCATGATCGAGCCTTCCTCCCAAGCCGCACGACGTGCCGCCACGAACAACCTAGACCATCGTCTCACCTCTTCCGATCGCACGAACGAAACTCATTTCGACCGCTCGAACAATCGGTGCTTCGCCAGGAACACATTTGTCATCATCGAAGCAGTCGATGTCAGCTTGCCTGCTTTGCTGCGCCTTAAACCCCAATTCGCTCTTCGCACCGGCCACCCTGCCACAGCGGAGCTAGTTTTTAATTAGTCGCCGCCGCGTAGCCTCGAGTCCGGCGATTTGCAAGGACGCCCGGTATGGAGGCGACCGGCACAAGCATCGACACGGGCCTCTGATGCAGGCCGATCTCCAGGACATCGCGCCAAGCGCATCTGCGGACTCGTGCGCTGGAACTTGCGACCTCATAACATCGCTCACGCCGCACAAGCGCGCTCAGCTCAAAATGACGTACCAGGGGCCGTCACAGGACCCGTACACAGAAGCTGGGGCAGGAGATCCCGATCTTCAGGAGGCCGCGTCGCGGCGAATTCCGCCCTTCGTTGTCCGATGATCGCCGCGCTGGGCATTCAAGACCCTGCCTCGCAATCCGTTTTTGCGGGAGCGACTTCGCTGGAATGCGCGGCGACTCGGGATTGGTCATTTATGGCTGTCTGCGCTCTGACTCGGGCCGAATTCCAAAGCATAAGCTTTCGTCTCCATGCGCCGTTTGGTATGATATCAGCGGAACGACGACGGAGTGCGCTATGGAGCCTCAGTGGCTGACGTATGGGAAACGCTTGCAAGCTATTGCCTCTAGCGGGCTCCATTTTGCCCGAGACCAATTTGATCGAGAACGTTACGAGGAGATTGCCTCTATAGCCAATGAAATGCTCGCCAACTTGGGAAGTGTTCCCATCGAGAGGATAGAAGGGCTCATCTCTGATTTCGCGAAGGGCTATGCGACACCGAAAGTCGATGTGCGCGGAGCGATCGTAGAAGAGAACAAGGTCCTTCTGGTCCGTGAGAAGAGCGATGGTCTTTGGGCCTTGCCTGGCGGCTTTGCAGACGTTGGCCTTTCTGCTGCCCAAAATATCGCAAAGGAGTTGTACGAAGAGGCTGAATTGAAAGTGTCTGTTCGTCGCCTCTACGGGGTCCGACACAAGGCCGGCACTTCCTATTCGCCTGATGTCCGGGATTTCTACAAAGTTTTCTTTCTTTGCGATAGGCTCTCAGGCGGTGAGGCCCGGCCCAGATTGGAGACGAGCGAGGCGATCTTTTTCCCGAAAGATCGGCTACCTCCGCTGTCGCGAGGTAGAACTATCGAGAGTGACGTTGAAGCAGCCTTCGCATTCGCAGCTGACGCGAACAGACCTGCCTTCTTCGATTGAGAGCTCGATCCATTCTCTTGGTCCGCACTCTTTGGTCCGCCAATAACGACTTTGCCGAATGAAGAGCTCCGCATGACAGAGAGAATCATTCGGGCGCCATCAACCACGGCGCCTTGCGCGTGCTTTGACAGTCGGTTGCTGGTCGCTATCTTCGCTTCTAGCGAAGATCGCGACCGAGCCCTTCGGCACTCATTCGGTGGTGTAGAGCGGTCGGTGCGCAGAACGCTCAATGGTTTCGGTTGCGTCATCGCAGCCCAACGTAGCTGATGCTGGTCAAGCAGCTTCATCAGCGATCACGTCCACCAACAAACGTAAGGGCGCTGAAACTCGACTGCATTGGTGACCGCCTCTATGCCACGCTCAAATGCGTTTGCCCCGTGCTTGGGATGGGCGCCGATGATCGGGAGGCTGTCCACGCGCCGCGTCAGCGGTCGGCGAGGGGGATCCCGCAGCAACCCGCATCTGCCTCAGCATGTCCTTCAAGCTCTGCGCGAAATCCTCGTCCGGCACCCAGTAAACGTCGTTTCTGTCGCCTGACGTTGCGACCGGCGAGCGGAAGACATTTACGCCACGCAATCCGTCGCGGAACTATACTGTCGATCAATCGCAAGAAACCGTGTTTGCTCCCGCAACCTGAACTTACTAGCCCTTGGCGAACGACCGCCCATTTCTGCCGACTCTCCAACACTCGGTCCTTGGGATTGCGTCGGTTGACGCGGTCGGCCGCCCTTCGCGTAGAACCGGACCTTATTATCGGTCGCGTCGATTTAGAATGAAATAGTTGGCCAGCCCGATCGTTAATAGCAAGAAGGCCGACACGACTGTACGAATCAGGATGGAGTCGATCTCGGACTTGAACACGGCGTTGTTGGCTTCAGCACCTGTTGAGAAATCGACATAGGACCCGGCGGCGAGGAGGAAAATGGCCAAAAGGCTGGAGAGGAGAAAGAACGCCGTCTTCATGCCTGCTTACTGTTCGCGAGTCTGGATGTGGGTGCGGAAACAGTCTCAGGCAATCGCCTTGACTGCGCTGGAGTAGACGCTGGCCGGCCGCGCGAGTCCGTAGTGCTCGCGCAAGGTCGTGCCGGTGTAGTCCTCGCGGAACAGGCCGCGCTTGCGCAGGATCGGGATGACCTGCTCGGCGAAGGTATCGAAGCCGCCGGACAGCCATGGCGGCATCACGTTGAAGCCATCGGCTGCGCCGCGCTCGAACCAGGTCTGCATGTTGTCCGCGATCTTTTCGGGCGTGCCGGCAATGACCCAGTGGCCGCGCGCGCCGGCGAGGCGCTGCACCAGCTGGCGAATGGTCGGCTTCTCGCGGTCGACGATATCGACCACGAGCTTGAAGCGGCTCGCGACTCCGCGCGCGCTCGCTGTGTCGATGAGATCCCAGGGAACCGGGCTATCGAGATCGTAGCCGGTGAGGTCGAGGCCTATCATCTGACGCAGCTGCGTCAGGGAGAATTCGGGCTGGATCAGCTCGTTGAATTCGTCCTGAAGTCGATCGGCTTCAGCCTGCGTGCTGCCGATGAAGGGGCTGATGCCGGGCAGGATCTTGATCTCGTCGGGACTGCGATCGAAGGTGCGGGCCTGGCGCTTGATGTCGGCATAGAACGCCGTCGCCGACTCCAGTGTCTGATGCGCCGTGAAAATTGCCTCCGCGAACCGGGCGGCGAACGCGCGGCCGTCGTCGGAGGAGCCGGCCTGTACGTAGACCGGCCGTCCCTGCGGCGCCCGCGAGATGTTCAGCGGGCCACGAACGCGAAAATGCTTGCCGATATGGTCGAGCGTGTGGATCTTGCTGGTGTCGGCGAAGATGCCAGAAGCCGGATCGTTGACGAGCGCGTCATCCTCCCAGCTATCCCACAGCCGGGAGATCACGTCGAGATATTCGCGGGCGCGCTCATAGCGCTCGTGGTGAGGGGGATGTTCAGGCAACCCAAAGTTCTGTGCGGCCTGCTGCGCACCGGTGGTGACGATGTTCCAGCCGGCGCGACCCCGGCTGAGATGGTCGAGAGACGCAAACAGCCGTGCCAGATTGTACGGCTCGGTATAGGTCGTTGACGCCGTCGCGATCAGCCCGATACGGCTGGTGACGGCGGCAATCGCTGCGAGCCAGGTGATTGGTTCGAAACGAAGGCGCTGGGCGTACCGAACATTGTCGGCCAGCGCCGGCCCGTCGGCAAAGAAGATGGCGTCGAATTTGCTCGCCTCGGCCCGTTGCGCCAGCTCCTGATAATGGGTGATGTCGAGGATGCGGTCTGGTTCAGATCCCTTATAGCGCCACGCCGCTTCGTGATGGCCGCCCGGATAGATGAAGAGATTGAGAAGAAGCTGGCGTTGGTTGCTCATGGTTCGTTTGTTCCGATGCGATGGCCAATGGTGAGACTTGAACGATTAAAGACCCGGAGAGGAATCCCGTGGCTCCGGCTTTCGAGCGAACGCGAAGCGCAGATATCGCTCCAGGCGGAGGCCCTCCGGGGTACGCTTCGCCTCGACCAAGCCAGCAAAGGCGCGCTCGATCGCTTCCCGTTCCGCTGTGGAAAAGCCGCCCAGGAAGTTACCGAATGCACTAGCCTCGGACCATCCGAGCGCCGAACTCACGTCGTCATGCAAATCGACCAGTGAACGCAGGTCGCTTCGGTAATCGACGAGACCGGCCTCAACGAAGAGCATTTTGAGCTCGTCGTCGGTGGCTCCGAGCACCCGGTGCGCTTCACCACTCCTCTCGGCGAACCCAGCCTGTTCGGTCGCCTGCCGAAGCAAAGTGCGGGACTCGTGAGGTTTGGTCGGGTCCTGAACGTTCAACCCGATCCGGCCGCCCGGCTTGAGAACGCGGTGAATTTCGTGCAGGGCTCGCCGCTTGTCTGAGATCCAATGGAACACGCTGTTGAGATAGACGGCATCGAATTCCGCAGGTTCAAAGCGCGAAAGGTCTTCGGCGCGGCCGATCGCGAATGTCAACGTCTTCGACGCGCGGAGACGCGCGATGGCAATGCGGTTCTCGAGAGGATCGATGCCGGTCACACGGCCGTCAGGCCCGACAAGTTGTGCGACGAATTCGGTAAGGCGGCCCGTACCGGCACCGATATCGAGCACGTGATTCCCGGCCTTCAATGCGAGCGGGCCGACGAGGAATTTACCGTGATGAAACTGGAGGATGCCGGCCTGCTCATAGGTGCGAGCAAGCTCGGGTGTGTCTCGTTCAAGGCTGATGACGCCGGAGGTCGACATCGTGCTTCTCAAATCTCCAACGGGCCGTCGAGACAGCTTGATTGGACGAAGTTTATGTTGTCGGAACGAGGAATGTCGATGAAATTGAATTGCGTTGTTCGGTGTGATGCGAGCATGAATCTAGCGGCGCGCATCCCTGGAAGAGATGATGTTGCAAACCGATCGTCTCAATTGGATGCCCCAGCGCATGCCGAGCGTCTCACCCCGGTCTCTGGCTCGCTCCACGACACTACGCAAATCTTTCAACACGCCGAAGCCCGGCGATTGGCTCGTTGTGCGGGTTGAAAAACAAAGCCGATTCCATTTCATTGACTGAGTATCGTTCGCTTCTACGATTTGACCGCATTTGATGCTGAAACCTCGAGGTGCGAACATGTTTCAGTCCGTTGTCGACACTGCGGCGCGCGAGACCTTGCGCCTGATTGGACCCGATCCGCAGAACTGGATCCCTGACCGTCAGGGGATCGATCACAGCGTCGCCATCATCGGCGGCGGGCAATCCGGAAGCGCGTTCGCCTTTGCGTTGCGTCGTGCCGGCATCGGCAAGGTCACCCTGATCGATGCCGCCGGCGACGCTGCTTCGTCCGGCCCCTGGTTGAGCAGCGCGCGCATGAACAAGCTGCGTACGCCGAAAGGGTTGCCTGGGCCCGAACTCGGTTTGACAGGGCTGAGTTTCCAGGCCTGGTATGAAGCCCGCCACAGCGCCGCCGCGTATGAAGCGATCGATCGCATTGCCCGGGTGGATTGGGCCGCCTACCTCGACTGATATCGCAGCACGCTTCGCATCAACGTGCGCTGCCGGACGCGGCTTCTCCGTGTCGAGCCGACCGCTGATCATTTGCGGCTTCATCTCAACCTGGCCGGCGAAGCGCGAACGGAAACGGCCCGCAAGATCATTCTTGCCGGTGGCTTCCCCAGTAACGGCGGTCCGTCCGTTCCCGACGTGCTCTCGCGCAATCTGCCAAAGGAGCTTTACGCTCATACGCTGGAAGCGATCGATTTCGAGAAACTGCGCGACAGGTTAGTCGCGGTGCTGGGCAGCGCGGCCTCCGCATTCGACGCGACGGCGGTGGCGCTCGAAGCCGGGGCGAGGGAGGTGCATCTCTTCGCGCGGCGCGACAGGCTTGCCTCGGAGCCGGTGATCAGGACGCGCGGCTATCCGGGAGCTTGCGACAATTACGGATCGTTGCCGGACGCTCTTCGCTGGCACCAGGCCATCCGTTTCCGCCGTGCCGGATCCACGCCACCGCCTGATGCGGTCGCGCGCGCCGTCAAGTTCCCGAATTTCCACCTTCATCTGTCGGCGCCGTGGACGTCGGCCAAGCCGTTCGAGCGGCGGCTGCTTGCGACCACGCCGGATGGCAATATCGCATTCGGTTTCGTGATCGCCGGTACGGGTTATCGGGTCGATCTCGCAAAAACACCGGAGCTGGCCGCCTTCTCCGACAACATCCTGTTGTGGCGCGACCGCTTTTCGCCTTCTGCGGACGAGCAGGACGAAACCCTGAGCGCACATCCCTATCTCGGGTCGGGGCACGAATTCCTCGAGAAGGCACCCGGCCGCGCGCCCTATCTCCGTAACATCCACGTCTTCAACCCTGCGGCCTTCGTGAGCTTCGGCTTGCCAATTGGAGACGTCCCGAGCTTCAAGCGTGATATCCCGGCCGTCATCGCGCAAATCAGCAGGGATCTCTTTCTGGACGATCTTGCCTCGCATGAGGCCCGCATCAATGCGCCGATCGCCGACGATTTCGAACCTGCACTTTATGCGCCTGCGGTGTGGCGCACGCAGAGCGTCGTCGCGGCTGAATAGCAGAAAGCGCAGATATCAATCGGATACGTCGTGCGAGTGCGTGCAACTATTTTCCACCTTCGCCCAACTTTGGAAGCTATTTCCGAAAGTCTTGAGTTAGCATCCTGTGACTGAGCGAGAGGCTGCATTGATGCCGTCTCTCGGGGAAGATCCCGCCAGACCCGATTGCCGCCAGAGCAGACGGCGATACTGCAAGAGGATCGATCACGACCATCAGCTGTGTATTTACTCCGCCATCGCATCAGCGATCGGCGAACGGCGGAGCCTTGTCCAAACGGGATCGCGATCTTGGGGAAAATGACATGACGGACGCAATCACCATCGACAACGTCATTCCGCGCGCGGATATCGTCAAGCGGTCGGCACGTATCGGCGCGGAGATCAGGAACATCAAGCTCTCGGGCGATCTCCCGGACCGGACGATCGCGGCGATCAACCAGGTTCTGCTCGAGCACAAGGTCGTCTTCTTCCGCGACCAGAACCATCTCGACGACGCGGGGCAGGAGAGTTTTGCCGTGAGGCTCGGCAAACTGGTTCCGCACCCGACGGTCGGCGCGACCAAGGGAACGGCGTCGATCCTGGAACTCGATTCCGGACGCGGCGGCGGCCGCGCCGACCAGTGGCACACCGATGTTACCTTCGTCGACGCCTATCCGAAGATCTCCGTGCTGCGCGGCGTCGTGATCCCCGAGTTCGGCGGCGATACGATCTGGTCAAACACCGCGGCATCCTATCTCGATCTGCCGGCGCCGCTGCGCAAGCTCGCGGACGAACTCTGGGCGGTGCACAGCAACGCCTATGACTACGCCGTCAAGACCCGCGCGAGCGAGGCCGACAGGAAGCACTTCGAGGAGGTCTTCACCGGCACGATCTACGAGACCGAGCATCCCGTCGTTCGCGTCCATCCCGAGACCGGAGAACGGACGCTGGTGCTTGGCAATTTCGTCCAGCGCTTCGTCGGCCTGTCGAAATACGACAGCCAGAAGCTATTCGACCTGTTCCAGTCCCACATCACTGCGCCCGAGAATACGGTGCGCTGGAGCTGGCAGCAGGGTGATGTGGTGATCTGGGACAATCGCGCTACCCAGCACTACGCCGTCAACGATTACGGCGACCAGCACCGCGTCGTCCGGCGCGCCACCATCGACGGCGAAGTGCCGGTCAGCATCGATGGCCGCAACAGCGTCACCCGCGTCAAGTCGACCAAGCCACAGGCGAAGGCCGCCTGAAACGAGCGAGGAGTGAATACAATGGAAATCGCTATCTCTGCGTTGCGTCGCCTGGTTGCCGGTCTGCGTGCAAGAGGGCGGCAACTTGGCCTCGCCGCCCTCGGGCTGATAGGGCTCGTCGGCAGCGCCATGGCCGAGCCGCAGCTCGAAAGGACCGAGGTCCGCTATCAAGGCTGGGCCGGCCAAGTCACGTTTATCGAGCTGGCCGATGACCTCGGCTATCTCGCGCCGCTCAAGCTGAAATGGATCGGCAACACCATCAGCGGTCCGCAGGACATCCAGACGGTGGTGACCGGCGATATCGACATCGGCGGCGCGTTCTATGGCGCGATCATCAAGCTGATCGCGGCCAAGGCGCCGATCAAGGCGGTGGTCGGCTATTACGGCTCGGACGACAACACCTACAACGGCTATTACGTGAAGGATGACAGCCCGATCAAGACCGCGCGGGACCTGATCGGCAAGAAGGTCGCGGTCAACACGCTCGGTGCACATCTCGAATTCGTGCTGCGCGAATACTTGGCTCGTAACGGCCTTACGCCGGCGGATGCGAAGCAGGTGACGCTGGTCGCGATCCCGCCCGTCACCGGCGAGCAGGTGTTGCGGCAGGGACAGGTCGAGGTGGCCACGCTCAACGGCGTGTTGCGCGACAAGGCGCTCGAACGCGGCGGCATCCGCAGGCTGTTTGCCGATACCGACATCTTCGGAAACTTCACCGGCGGGTCCTACGTGCTGAGGGACAAGTTCATCAAGGACAATCCCAACACCTCGCGCAGGCTGGTCGAGGGCGTGTCGCGTGCCATCACCTGGGCGCAGACGACGCCGCCGGAGGAAGTCCGCGCCCGTTTCGAGCGCATCATCGCCGATCGCAAGCGGAACGAGGACGCCACACCGATCAAGTACTGGAAGAGCACGGGTGTTGCGACCAAGGGCGGCGTGATCGGTGATGCCGAGCTGCAGGTGTGGGTCGACTGGCTGGTCAAGGATGGTCTCTTGAAGCCGGACCAGCTCAAGCCGTCTGATCTCTACACCAACGAGTTCAACTATTTCCGCCCCGGCAAGACCGCGGAGGCGAAATGACTACGACCAAGATCAGATTCGAGCATGTACGGAAGGACTTCCTGGTCCGGGGCAAGGATGGCGGGCCGGCGCAACGCTTCACCGCGCTGGACGACATCACGCTGGATGTCCGGCCCGGCGAGTTCCTTGCGCTGGTCGGGCCGAGCGGCTGCGGCAAGTCGACCTTGCTGGACCTGCTCGGCGGCCTTTCGCTGCCGAGCAGCGGGCGGATCCTGCTCGACGGCAAGGCCATCAACGGACCGGCGCGCGACCGGGGCATCGTGTTCCAGCAATACGCGCTGTTTCCTTGGCGGACGGCCGCGCAGAATGTCGAGTTCGGACTCGACATCGCCGGCCTGAAGGCCAGGGCGCGGCGGGAGAAGGCGCTGCACTATCTCGATCTGGTCGGGCTGTCCGGCTTTGCCGACCGCTATCCGCACGAGCTCTCGGGCGGCATGAAGCAGCGCGTCGCGATCGCGCGAAGCCTCGCCTACGATCCCGGGGTGCTGCTGATGGACGAGCCGTTCGCGGCGCTCGACGCGCAGACGCGCGAGACGCTGCAAGGCGAGCTGTTGCGGATCTGGCGCAGCACCGGAAAGACCATCCTGTTCATCACGCATGGCATCGACGAAGCCGTCGTCCTCGGCCAGCGCGTGGCGGTGATGACTTCGCGTCCCGGCCGCATCAAGCAGATCGTCGATATTCCCGACGAACTGCATAGCGAAACCGAGGACGTCCGCTCGTTGCCTCAGTTCGGGCGTGTGCGGCATGAGGTCTGGTCCTTGCTGCGCGACGAGGTGTTGAAGGCGCAAGGAGCTCAGGGCCCCGCAGCGGACGGCGAGAGCGTCGCAAAGGCGAAGGAATTGGCTCATGTCTAATCTGGAGGTGCTGACGCTGCTGGAGCTGGCCGAGGGAAGTCCGAAGCACCGGGCCGCACAACGCGTCGGTGCGCTTACCGGGGCCACGGGCGGCTTCGCGCGATGGTTCGGTGTCATCGGGCAGCGATCGCTGCTGCTGGTGCTGTTCCTGACAGTCTGGGAGACGGCGCCGCGGTTGGGTCTGATCGACGTGACGTTCCTGCCGCCGTTCTCCGAGGTGATCGCCGCGGGCTGGCAGCTCGCGCAGAACGGTGAACTCTATGAGGACGTCGGTGCGAGCCTGCTGCGGGCGCTGAGCGGATTCCTGATCGCGGTCGTTCTGATGGTGCCGCTCGGCCTGCTGACGGGATGGTACGCCCGGCTTGGCGATCTGCTGAACCAGACCATTGAGATCGCGCGCAACACGGCGCCGCTGGCGCTGCTGCCGGTGTTCATCCTGTTGCTCGGCATCGGCGAGCTCTCGAAGGTCACGATGGTGGTCTATAGCTGCGCCTGGCCGCTGCTGCTCAACACCATCGCGGCCGTGCGGCAGGTCGATCCGCTGCTGGTCAAGTCGGCGCGGACGATGGGCGCGACGCCAGGCCAATTGTTCCGCAAGGTGATCCTGCCGGCGTCGCTGCCAACCATCTTCGTCGGCATTCGGCTGGCAAGCGCTTCCGCGATGCTGGTGTTGGTCGCTTCCGAGATGGTCGGTGCCAAGTCCGGGCTCGGCTATCTCATCATCAACAGCCAGTACAGTTTCCTGATCCCGCAGATGTATTTCGGCATCCTCGGCATCACCGTGATCGGCCTCGTCTTCAACGCGATCCTCGAGGCGCTGGAACGTCGCTTGATGCGCTGGAAGGCGCCCGTAGCGGCCTAGCCCCGTTGTTGCGGGCCGTAGCCTGCGTCACGAAGCTGTTTGGCGGCGCATCTTCGGTCACCCAGACGTTGCCCCCAATCGTCGAGCCGCGGCCGATCGTGATCCGGCCGAAAATGGTCGCGCTCGCCCGATGAAGAGCGCGGCGCGATGGACCTGGTCGCACAGGCTGTCGAGCGCAATGCTGAGGCGGTTGAGGAGAACGACATGCAGACGTGCCCCGGTTCTGGCCTAGGCTCAAAAGTGCTACGTGCTCGCGAAACAGTGGGCTCGAGAACGAAGATGACCTTACCTACGAGCTGCTCCATGACGACGTCGTGACGGCCGATCACCTCCCGCCGCAAAGCATCACGGGGGCGGCTTTCCACATTCTGTGTGCGCTGTCTGAGATGGACGTGACTGTGGCGAGCGAGCTTCGCCGTTGCGACTCGCGCCCATTGCTCAAACGATGAGGGGCGACTCTTGGTGCACTGCAACGCCGATGGCGCTGCACGATAAGGATGCGGAAAGGACAGGGTCGCGCTCCTATCGCTTGGGAAGGAGACCTGATATTTTGTCGTCGTAACCTTTTGATCGAAATCTTTGAAGACGCTCCATATTTGATCGTACCCCGGTGGGGAGTTTTGTTCATGCAAAGCGATTTAAGGTGCGCCGGGCGTCACGCGGCGAGTGCCGTTGAGGTGGAAGAGCTCGCCGCCGAGCCTCTAGCAACCGGCAGGCCCGAAGCTGCAAACGATAACAACGAGGACGGCCCCTCGCTCCTCGTTCCATTTCCTGACGGTTGGTACGCAACTTGTTGAAACATGGTCCGAGATCGGGACGTAGCTTCCGAGTGCGCGTACTATCCGTTCGACCGTACGAAGCGGTGTCCCGCTCTTTTCTGCCGTGTCCCTTGCGAAGCTGCCCGGACCGCCAATTTGGCGGATTGATCTGCGGTCGTCGCCCTTCTTCGTCTCGGATGCACCGCCTCATAAGCCGGCTTCCGCTTTGCGACCAGCTTCGCCCGTTGTGCCGCCCTCAGGTCGCGGATCAGGTTCTCATCGATTTCAGCGAGCCAGACGATCCCGACTAAAAAGACGGCAGAACGAAATTTGCCGAGAGCAGGAACACTATTCACCGGGGCGAGGTTTGTTTTTCATCAGAGGCTAGGGATCGCGGAGTTCTCTTCCATGGCTACCCAGATCGTAATGGACAGCACAGGCGACAGCAGACATTTCTTTGAGCGAAAGGACCCGAAGGGGCTCGCCGAGGCTGAGCGGCGCTTCAAGAAGTTCACCGCCCAGGGATTTACCGCTGCCACTCGGACGCCGGCCGGCGATCTCAAGCTGATACGGTCATTTGATCCAACAGCGGATGAAACGCTGTTCTATCCGCACTTAGTCGGCGGTTAGAACCGTCCAGCATCAAAGATGTTTTTGTTCGGACGTAACGTCGCCCAGGGCGCGCGTCTACGTGCCCTGCGTGCCCTTTATCGGAGCTTCAACGAGCAAAATGGCCCGGAAGCGCGTGCACGTCGTCTTTTGCGGGAATGGTTATCTCCGGAACAGCGCGCGCAATTTGATGCCAATGGCTTTTTTGAAGTCGCTGGTTCTCTTACTGGCCGTCGATACCGAATTTATCAGGGCACGATGAGTAATGTTTTGGAGCTGGATGAACAACTGGAGCCTAAGGTGGGGTGGTGCTTCCTCCCCGAACGGGCGTTGGCAGTTGGCGATGTGATGCTCGCCCAGAAGATCGCACTCGAAACTGACGAAGCCGCAGTTCTCGCGATCGCGAAGTCGTTTTCTCCGAGACTGCCGTTTGTGCCCCGAGCAGTGCGGCGCGGTCACTAGAGCTGATCATGGGCGGGGCCGTCGCTTGTGACTGCGGCGACCCCTCGCCGCGAAGGCGCCGTTACGCGAGACGCGGACCACTTCGCGACTGCATCCAGCATGGGCGCTGGGCCCGATCGACGCAAGATCGTCCCTGCGTTAGTGTTACTTGAACCGCGGCCTAACTACGTTCGGCCGCTTCGTGGATCGGCCGCGTGAGACCATTTCCTCGACAGCTCGCAGCATCCGAGCGGATTCAGACCGAAGATGTCGAGTGTGCGCCGCATCTTGTGGCTCTAAGAATCTCGACGAGGAAGCGGTTCAATCGCGATGTGACGAGACGATTGTCAGAGTGTTGCGAGCGCAACGCCGTGATCTGTCCTCGTCTCTCGACTAAATCGAGCGGGTGATCATCCGGATCATTCGTCAAAACGGGGCTCGCGCTATCCATAGCAAAAACGCGAAACCGACGCGCCGAATGTGATGGCGCGCCGACTTCGCCATTGATGGACCCGGACGGGGGCAATGTCCGGTGTTCAGCCTAGCGTCGCCGGAGGCCGGGGCAACCTAAGTCGCGAATTAAGCTTGATGTCGGGGCTGCAGGTTAAATACCGGAACCCGAAATCGCAGACGGCGAAGCGTGCAGACAATCGGACGTTGGCTGCTGTGGCACGGGATGGTTCTGTTCCTATTGGGGTTGCTGACCAGCTTGGCCGAACAAAGCTTCTCGAACAGGAGGGTGGGCTTGCGGCGCACCTCTAGGGCGTCATGAACGGGACTTTCCTTTGGGGCTGGGGTGCTGTTGGACGCAGGTTGGACTATCCGCCGCGCTTGAGCGCGGCACGTTTGCAGCGCTGGTGGCGGGGACATACGGCAATTGGGCGACGACAACGCTCGCCGCTGTGACCGGCACAGCCGCACTCTCACCCATCACAGCCGCGGGTCGAGGTGCGCCGGCCTGGCAAGAGATGCTGGTGACGACCGGCTTCGTGTGGGTTGGCATCCTGATGCTGGCCAGCTCTTGCATCGTGCTCTGGGGGCTGAGGCGATGAGGTGGGCAGAAAACAACCAGGATCTTCTGTCGGAGGTACCGTACCCGTGCGACGATCGGTTGGTAGTCCTGTTCGGGCCCATGTGGATCCGGCCTGCTTTGCAACGCACGCAAGCGTGGCTCGCTTCCGGATCTCCTGCTATACGGCAGCAACCCAGTTACGTAGGCCCTCGATCGTGCGAAAGCCGTCGGCGGCGTAGCAGCGCGTGTCCGGCTGAGATGCTAGCATCATCTCCGCCAGCGCGTGTCCGGGCCCGAGGTCTAGTACCTCGGTGACGCCCAGCTCTGTAAGCGCGTCCAGGGTTGCCGCCCAATCAATAGGATGGGCGACCTGGTTTGCCAGCTTCACCGTCGCGCCCGCGACCGAGAAGATGCGTTCGCCGTCACCGCCGGCAAGTAAGACGCGATGGTTTGCGACAGCCGCGTCCCTGCTGACATCGAGTGCCTGTTGCAGAGGTTGGCAGGCCTGCGCGAGCCTTGTCGTATGCGACGCGATTTTGACGGCCAGAAGCCCCGTTCGCACTCCTTTCCGGGCAGCCTCGTCGCAGAGCGCAATGACCTCCCGCTCCACGCCTCCGATCACGAAAAGAAGGTCCGGATTCCTGATCGCGATCTCGCAGCGGTGCTTTGCAAGCAGAGGTTCGATCGTAGCCCGGTCGAGCCCCCGGATGTAACCCAGGCGACCGGTGGGCCCCGCTGCGTTCTCCATCAGCCGGGCACGAATATTGGTGAGCCGCAACGCTTCTTCGGCAGTCCAGATTCCCGCGATACTCCAGGCCGCCATCTCGCCGACGCTATACCCGGTGACAGCGGTCTCTTCGGCCAACAGGTCAGCGATGCAGGCGTGGGTCGCGAGAGCCGATGTGACGGTCAGGATCTGGCTGGCATAATTCTCGGACAGTTGCTCGGGGGTGCGCGTCCGAACGAATTCCCGCGGGTCCTCACCGAGCCAAGCCGTCGCCGCGGCGAAGATTGACTCCGCGGCAGGCTGGTCCGCGACAAGATCAAAGATCTTGCCCGAAAGCGCACCTTGTCCGCCGCAGAGCAGTGCTAACATCCGCGATCTATCCCATCGACGAATAGCGCCATGGCCAGCAGGTCTGCGGAGCCGCCGGGACTGAGATTGCGGGTCAGGAACGCTTGGTGAATGTCGGCGGCACGCCTGCGCCATTCCGGTGATCCAACACCGCCGGCGGAAAGGAACGCTGACGCGCTGGCTTGCGCGAAGCACAGTCCCTCGAGCCCGCCTCGATGCAGGAGGTTGGTGTCGGTGACGCTAGTAATCAAGCTCATGCACGTCTGAACGCGAGCGGCTTCCTCGTCATGAGGTGCAAGCTCGCGCGCTGCCTGCAGCGCGGGTAGGGCGATGTCGTAGACAGACGGGAAACCGTCGGCGGCTTCCCCCCTGGCGCCCCCGGCGCCATAGCGCCGCGCGGCCACAGCGCCGTGGCTGCGCAGCGATACCGGGCCAGATAGGATGTCCTCGCCCCAACGCTCCGAAACCAGCCGGCCAAGAGATTTGCGAATGCCGACGGCACTCCGATAGCCGGCCGCGGCGCAGAGCAGGCCAAGTCCGAAAATCGCGCCGCGATGGGTGTTGACGCCGGAGGTCGCAGCCATCATCGCGCGCTCCGCGGCAACCCCGATGGCGCGCAGCCGGTTCATGCCCGCACCTGCGGCGCCCGCGAGGGCGAGATCGCTGAAGAAAGGCATCAAGGTCTCAGCGCTCAGGCACAACAGCCCGGCGTCCATGTCGCGATGCGCACCGTTGTCGACATGGCTGACAAGCCCGGGCTTCGGATAGGTTTTTACTTCCAGCTTCAGGCATAGCGAAGCAAGATGACCGAGCTGCTCGGCATCAAGCGCGCCGCCCGGCTGTGATTGCCATCTGAGCGCAATGGTCATGAGACATGACCTGTGAGGAAGGCCGCGCGAGTCGTGGTGGTCACTCCTGCCGGGCTCTTCACAAGCACTTCGTCTTCGTCAGTGCCGGTCAGTTCGCGCCATTGAACCCCGCCGGCGGGACCTGTGATCTCACCGTCCAGCCGCATCGGCGACTGCTTTGCGATCCGCGCGATGTCGGACAACAGAATTCCTGTCTTGTCGGCCGACGAGAGAGGCCACAGCAGATCGAGGTCCGAGCCCTCCGAAAGATAGGGCAGGCCGGTGAGGTGCTGCCACGCAAGGCTGCCATAGGCGCGGGTCTCCGGCAGGAGTTGGACGAGTTTCTCGATCGTCTCGCGCCAAGCGGGCGGCGCCGCGGCCACGGCGTCGGCCAGCAACGGAGGCTGAGCGAACGCGACGATATCGGCTGCGGCCAGCGAGACCGCAATACGACGTTTACCATGGCTCGGCGGCAGCGGCAGTCCGAGCGGAACGAGGCCTGCAGTATCGCTGCAAGCCGGTCGGCGAACGACGAGAGGACGGCCGACGTGCGCCCAGCCTGCGACGATCGGCTCGCTGGCGAGTTCCGGATAACGCTTCATCACGGCCGTCCAGCCGGCGGCTGTGACCTTGACCATGCTGTGGCGCGCGAGAGCTTCACCCATTTGGCGCTCCTTGATGTGAAGTGGCTGAGACGACAACGCGCTCGGCGAGTTCGGCCGCTTTCCGCCGGCCGCCACGTTGGGCACCGATCTGGCCGCGATCGTCCTGTCCGTGCGGTCGTTGCAGCACGGACGCAAGCTGCGGCGCCAGCGGCGCATGTTCATCCCAGACGGCGTGAATGCCGCCAGTCTGCACCATGTTGTCGAGCCCGGGCGCGAACACCGGCGTGGCTTCGGCCTTGGCTTTCAAGACGTCGATCGGAAGCTTGGTGACCCGGGCCATCGACGGCAGATCCATCACCGCGGGATGCGCGCCGGGCAGCGCCACCAGCGTGCCGGCCGCAAGCGCGGTGGCGATGAATGCGCCGGCGGCGCTGCCGCCATAGAGCAGGCCGACGGTGCGGTGTCCTTCGGCTTCCGCCAGCAGCAGGGCCTTGGCGAGATGCGACAGATATTCGCTGAGGCCCAGCAGTTCGTCGCGCTTGCTCATGCGCTGGCTGGCGGAATCCACCAGGAACAGGATCGGCGCACGGTCCTTCGTTTGGACGATCTCGACCAGCCGCCCCGCGAGCACGATGGCTTCGTCCACGCCGAGCGGCTGCCCCTGCGTGATGCCGAGCACGTGGATTGGTCCGCCGTCAGGCAGCGTCGCCTCCCCCGCGATCATCGCGCCGGTCGTTTTGATCTTGCGGCCGTTCGGGAATAGGCCGGCCAGGATGTCATCGAGCGTCATCGGCATTCTCCCTGTTGGCTGCCGCGCGAAGAAATGCGCCGGTCGGAAGTGCGGGAATCTCGGTCGGCTGCCCGATGCCGAGCGTCTCCCAGATATCGACGGCGTCCTCAGCCTCGCCAAAGCGCTGCAGCCGTCGTTCGAGGCGCTTCTGCTCGGCCTCGAGAATCTCGGCGTCGCATCGTCTGGCTATTTTGATCGCGTCAATGGCCGCCTCGCGAAACGCCGTCGCTTCGTCGTCGACGAAGATATCGGCACCGCCGATGAGATAGCGGTGCTTGCCGCCCATCGTGCGCCAGACCAGCGCGCGGTCGCGCGAGTCGAATTCCTCGATCCCCTTGTTGGTTTCGATCACCTCGGGGCCGCTGACGCTGAGCCGCCCCTGTTCGGAGATGATCAGCCGCGAGCAGGTGCCCGCGATCAGGCTGCCGCCGCCATAGCAGCCGGCGCGCCCCCCGATCAGGCCGACGACGTGGATGCCGCCGCGGCGTGCCTCGATGATCGCGCGCATGATCTCGGCGATCGCAAGCTCGCCGGCATTGGCCTCCTGGAGCCGCACGCCGCCGGTGTCGAACAGGATCAGCAGATCTTGCTTGAGCGTGCGAGCTGCGCGCAGGAGGCCGTTGAGCTTGGCGCCGTGGACCTCACCGAAGGCGCCGCCCATGAAGCGTCCTTCCTGTGCGGCGACGAACACCGGCGAGCCATCCAGGCGACCGCGGCCGATGACGATGCCGTCGTCGAACTGCTCCGGCAGGTCGAAGATCGCCAGATGCGGGCTCATCTCGCGCTGCTCGGGACCGATGAATTCGGCAAAGCTGCCGGCATCGACCAGCGCTTCTATGCGTTGCCGGGCGCTCGCCTCATACCAGCTCAGCGAAACCGTATTGACTGTGGCCACCGTCATCGTTCCGGCTCCTCGATCTTGCGGATGCCTTGCGCGAGCCGCAGCGCGACCGTGTCAGGTCGGGCTCCGCCGTCATTGATGGAGATGCGCAAGCCCCCGGCAGAGCGGCGGGCGACGAAATCGCGGACCACGGCGTCCCACACGGGGCCAAAGCCGTGAGCTGCGGTTGCGATGTCGATCGTGCAGCTGTCGGCCAGCGAGGTCCGTTCCAGCAGCACTTCGAGATTGCCGGAGGCGACCACGCCGACGATCGCCTGCGCGCGGGTGCCGCCGGCGCGGTTCGGTGCAGTCAGTCTGAAGCTGAGCTTTTCCATGCGAAACTCCTCACCAGTTGCGGAAGCGGCTGGGCGGGCGGTAGAGACCGCCGGAAGCCAGCATGAGGTCCTTGATCGAGCGGGCCGCCAGCAGGCGCCGGTCGGCGTCAAGCGGATCGATGCCGAGATCCTCGGGACGGCGGATCACGCCGCGTTGCCGGAGCTGCTCCACGAGCTTTGCATCGCGCGCGCGCCCGATGTCGGTGTAGCCGGCAACGCCGCGGATCGCCTGCTCGCGCTCGTCCTTGCTGCGGCACATCAGCAGGTTGGCGATGCCTTCCTCGGTGACGATGTGGGTGACGTCGTCGGAGTAGACCATCACCGGTGCCAGATCGAGGTCGAGCTTGCGCGCCAGCTCTAGCGCATCGAGTTGCTCGACGAAGAGCGGGACATTGCCGTCACCGAATGTCTCACCGATCTGCACCACGAGCTTGCGGCCTCGGCGCAGGGCAGCATTGGAGGCGGGGTCGGCCTCGGCACCCGCTTTGAGCCAGGGTTCGCTCGGGTGACGGCGCCCGCGCGGATCGGAGCCCATGTTGGGCGCGCCGCCGAATCCCGCGATGCGGCTCGTCGTCACCGTCGAGCTGTGGCCTTCGAGGTCGATCTGCAACGTCGATCCAATGAACATGTCGCAGGCATAGAGGCCCGCCGTCTGACAGAAGGCGCGGTTGGATCGCAGCGAGCCGTCGGGACCCGTGAAGAAGATATCGGAGCGCGCCGCAACATAATCCTCCATGCCGACCTCCGATCCGAAGCAGTGGATCTGCTCGACCCAGCCGGATTCGATCGCCGGAATCATCGTCGGATGCGGGTTGAGCGCGAAATGGGTGCAGACCTTGCCCTTGAGGCCAAGCTTCTCGCCGTAAGTCGGCAGCAAGAGCTCGATTGCGGCGGTGTTGAAGCCGATGCCGTGATTGAGCCGGCGCACGCCGTAGGGCGCATAGATGCCCTTGATGGCGAGCATCGCCGTCAGGATCTGGGTCTCGGTGATGGCGGCGGGATCGCGGGTGAAGAGCGGCTCGACATAGAAGGGGCGGCCGGCTTCGACCACGAAATGCACGAGGTCGCCGGGAATGTCGACGCGCGGCACCTTGTCGACGATCTCCGTGACCTGCGCCACGACGAGGCCGTTCTTGTAGCTCGTCGCCTCGACGACGGTCGGAGTGTCCTCGGTATTTGGCCCCGTATAGAGGTTGCCGTCCCTGTCGGCGCTGACGGCCGCGATCAAGGCGACGTTCGGCGTCAGATCGATGAAGTAGCGGGCGAACAACTCGAGATAGGTATGGACGGCACCGAGCTCGATCTTTCCCCCGAATAGCATCCGCGCGATCCGCGCCGACTGCGGACCTGAATAGGAGAAGTCGAGCCGCCGAGCGATGCCCTTGTCGAAGATGTCGAGGTGGGATGGCAGGACCACCCCGGACTGGACCATGTGGAGGTCACGGACGTCTTCGGGGTCAAGGTTCGCGAGCGCCGAGGCGAGGATGTCAGCCTGCTTCTGATTGTCACCCTCCAGGCACACCCGGTCTCCTGACCGGATCACCGCATTCAAAAATGCGGGCAGGCTCGGGATCGGGACGACCTTTCCCTTCGCGTGCTTCCGGCCGGCCGCCAAGCGCTCTCCCAGGGCGGCCTTTTGCATACCCCAACTACTCATTTCGGCTCCTTGGCATGCGAGGTTGGCTTCCATGAGTCAGAGTGTATGCGTATTGCCTTCCAATGTCAATTAATGTATACGCACGATGCTAAGCGATAGACAGTCGCATACACAGGAGGGAATTTTCGATGCGAGTGCATACACAGCTTCGATCTCTGGGGGTCAGCGCCCCGTTCACAGCCAGGAGGCGCCCGTGACCATTTCCGGCGTAGCTCTGCTCGCGATCTGCACGCTGCTCGGGGTCCTGCTCGGCGACCTGCTCGGCGTCGTCCTCGGTGTGAAGGCCAATGTCGGCGGCGTCGGCATTGCGATGATGTTCTTGATCGCCGCCCGGCTATGGCTGCTACGCCACGGTCTCCTCAGCCACGGGCTGAAGACGGGCGTCGAGTTCTGGGGCAGCTTCTATATTCCCATCGTGGTCGCCATGGCCGCGCAGCAGAACGTCGTCGCTGCGGCAAAAGGCGGCCCCATCGTTGTCATTGCGGGGATCGGCGCGGTGGCGGTGTGTTTCGCCCAGGTCGCTTTGATCAGTCGAGTCAGCGGCCGTGTCGAGACGATGGACGAGATCGAGGCGCGCGAGGCGATCGAGGCGAATGTGCCCCACTTCAAGTCCGGGAGGATCGGATGACCATGATATCCCACGTTCTTGCCGCAAACTCGCTGATCACGGCGTTCGCCGCGGTGGGCATCCTGATGTGGATCTCCGGAGCGATCTCGAAATATCTCACCTTCGGGCGCATTCACGCCTCGGCGATCGCGATCATGCTCGGGCTGTTGCTCGCGTTTTTCGGAGGCCTCGCCACCGGCGGTGAAAAGGGCCTCGCCGACCTGCCGGCGCTAACCGGGATCGGACTGATGGGAGGCGCGATGCTGCGGGATTTCGCCATCGTCGCCACCGCCTTCGAGGTCGACGTCGTCCATGCGCGCAAGGCCGGACTGATCGGTGCGGTCGCGCTCGGATTGGGGACGGTCGTTCCGTTCATTCTGGGCGTTCTCGTCGCCGCAGCCTTTGGCTACACTGACGCCGAATCGCTGACGACGATCGGCGCCGGCGCGGTCACCTACATCGTCGGACCGGTCACGGGAGCGGCGATTGGCGCCTCATCGCCGGTCATTGCGCTCTCGATCGCGACCGGTGTATTCAAGGCGGTGATCGTGATGATCGGTACGCCCTTTGTTGCGAAGATGATCGGCCTCAACAATCCGCGCAGCGCAATGGTGTTTGGCGGCTTGATGGGTACGGTCAGCGGCGTTTCCGGAGGCCTGGCGGCAACAGATCGGCGTCTAGTGCCTTACGGCGCATTAACAGCAACGTTTCATACCGGGTTGGGATGCCTCGTCGCACCGTCCATTCTCTACTTCACGGTGCGCGCAATCATAGGAAGCTGAATGGCAGGTCTGTTTAAAGTTGCGGCTGAGGCAGAAGAAGATAGCGGCCTTCTCTCCGATCGCATCCGTAATGCGCTCACCGACGAGATTGCCTCCGGTGCGCTGGCTGCCGGTTCGGCGCTGGAAGAGCAGCAGCTTGCCGATCGCTTTGGGGCTTCCCGCACGCCGGTGCGGGAAGCCCTCCGGCAGCTTGTCGTCAGCGGGCTCGTCGAGGTGCGGGGCCGTCGCGGGCTCGTCGTGGCACGGATGACACCCGAACGCATCATGGACATGTTTGAGACCAGCGCAGAGGTGGAAGCCATGTGCGTCAGGCTCGCGACCTATCGCATGACACCGCTGGAGCGCAGCGATCTGATCGAGCTCCACGACAGCTCGCTGGCAATGGTCGACGCCAACGACGTGGATGCCTACGATGCGTTTAACCGGCTGTTCCACGAAGGCATCTATAGCGCAACGCACAACGCGTTCATGGCCGAGCAGGCGCAGGAGGTCCGTGCGCGTCTCAGCGCCTTCCGCCGCACGCAATTGCGGCAGGGCGATCGTATCCGCAAGTCCCGGGACGAGCATGATTCTATCATGCAGGCGATTGCAGAGGGCGATGGCGATACGGCCGCTCGCCGAATGCGCGCGCACATGTTGAACGCCGCCGCGGCGCTTCGGCGCTACATCGACGACCGCGCGGGCGGAGAAGGTCGAGCGTGACAGTAGGATCACCCTACTTGCGCGTTCGGTAATCGCTGGTCGGGTGAGATCTCCGCGCTACTATTCAGGCAGAAGCCTTGTTCGTTGGAGTTGCGGTTAGTTTAGCCGTTTGAGCTACTTAGGGGCGACATGGGTATTGAAGACAAACCTTCAGATCAAGCATTTGCACTATCTCCTCGTTTTAGCGAGGGAGCGGCATTTTGGCAGGGCGGCAAAGGGATTACTGATCAGCCAGCCGGCGCTGTCTCAGGCGGGTCCAGCAGATTGAGAAGCATTTTGGTGTCGCGATCGTGCTTCGGCACCAATCGGGCTTCCATGGGTTTTCGGCCGAGGCGAAAACATTCCTGCATGGGCGCGACAGGCGCTAGCTGACCATGACCGGCTTGTTCACGCCGTAGGCGACGCGGCTCGTGACGAACTGCGCGAAACGCTCAAGTTCGGCCTTGCACCTGTAGCGATGTCGAGCGTGTCGCTCCTCACCCTCGCCCCGAGGTATGGCCGCCAAGCCGCTTTTGGGGGCTTTAAGCGCACTCCTGATCACTTCAATCACGCGGCCTACCTGTCGTGGCTAAAAATCCAGCTGTCGATCCCGTAGCTCGGCTCTCTCTAACTCCGGCACGATGCGGATCGACTGTACTCCGCGACCGAGCAGATGGAGATGCCGGCCTTAAACGCGCTCCCTGCATGCCGTTCTCCGCTGCCCAGATGAAACGCTGCGCTCACGGTCGGGATGGGCCACACAACCGGAGTTGGCAGCGCTTGCAGTGACTGCCGCTGTGATCCTGGGCCGGCTTCGGCCGCCCCACGCGTTCAGGGACAAATCTGCCGCTGGCCGCACTACTTGTTGAAATCGCCAGGCAGAGAAATATTGGCCTCCATAAAAGTCACGGCATTGCCTCCTAGAAACACCCGGTCTGCAGCGAGTTCGCAATCGATCCAGCCGCCGCGTGCCGATGCCTGATAGGCGGTGAGCCTTTCGCGCCCTAATTGCTTGGCCCAGTACGGAACGAGCGTAGCATGGATTGACCCGGTGACGGGATCCTCAGGAATGCCAGCACCGGGGGCGAAATAGCGTGAAAAGAAATCCGCCCGCCCGCCGTCGGATGCCCGCCCGGTCACGACTAGGCCGACCGTCCCAAGGCGGGCAATACCGGTCAGATCGGGGATGAAGCGAATCACGGCGTCCGCATTGCCTAGGTCGGCGAAGATGTTCTCAAAGTTGCGGAAGAGCCGGATGGGAGCGGCCTCGAAAATGCCTTTGATTTCTTCAGGAACCTCCTCCAGCGGCTCTGGCTGCAAACGCGGAACGTCGAGCCGATAACCGAGCGAACTGCGCGCCACCCGCAATTCGCCGACCCGGGTGTGAAAGATAAGAGGCGAGGCGGCTCCGGCTGCAGTGAATAGCACGTGCGCTGTCGCAAGAGTGGCGTGGCCGCAGAAGTCGACTTCGTGAGCCGGAGCGAACCAGCGCAGATCCCACGCCCCATCGGATCGGGCCTTGACAAACGCCGTCTCGGCCAAATTATTCTCTTGTGCAATCGCAAGCATCAGCTCGTTGGTCAGCCAGTCTTCTAGGGTTCAGACTCAATTGATCCAATAAGCGACGAGAGCGGCGAGGTGGACGGCGGCCAAGAAGTTTCTGGCAAGTTTGTCGTAGCGAGTAGCAACACGCCTGAAATCCTTGAGCCGGCAGAAACAGCGCTCGATAACATTGCGCCCTTTATAGAGGCGCTTGCTGAAGCTGTGGAGGGTTACCCGGTTGGATTTGTTTGGAATGACGGGTTTCGCGCCGCGATTGACGATTTCGGCGCGAAAGCCGTCGCCATC
>NZ_JADPIQ010000151.1:0-862 GCF_023073015.1 Bradyrhizobium sp. 87 | reverse complement strand
GTGGTCATTCGCCGCGAGCCCAGGAACGGCCAGGCGGTGAACAGCTCGTCGATCCGCTGCATCAGGGCAAGGCCGTTGTCGTTGGCCGGCCGTGGCGGCCGGTAGACCCCAGAGCGCGCGATGCCAAGCAACATGCATTGCCGGCGGATCGACAGCGCCTGGGTCGGCGCGATCGAGCATTCCTCGACGGTCCGGCGTGCTCATCTTCCGGACCTCCGTGCTAAAAAATCGCGCTCGACTGTCAGTTGTCCGATCTTGGCGTGCAGCTTCTCGATCTCCGACCAGGGCAGTCAGTTCACCAGTGCGCCTTCACCCGGCGCGTTGGCGGGCGCAGGGATCAAGATCTCCATGGATGGCCGCGGTCGTTGGATGGACAACGTCTTCATCGAGCGGCTGTGGCGGTCGCTCAAGCAATGAGGACATCGTGTGCTGTGGAAGTCAGGCTTCGGCATGAAGCCTGACGAAGCTTTGTCAGAGATGGAGGAGGGCCCTCCGAGGTCGGCCTGCAGGGGAAGACTTCAAACCAGTCCGAGCTGCGAGGGTAAAGAGCCCTGGTGGTGAGCGTTGGAAGAAAAGGCGGAGGAAACTCCGTCAGGTGAGGTCCGAGGAGACGAACGTAAGTAAACCGCTGATGACGTGTCGTAACATGTTCTATCGACGTCGAAACCGGGATCAGGATGTCTATCCCGCGAGCAAGGGTTGGGGGGAGCCTGCTGACTGCCCAACCGGCGTCCGGCATGAAGGCGGCGTGACCTCGGATCAGGCTTTGACAAGGAACACAGGAACCTGTCGCTCCGATGTGAAGGGAGGACTCCAAGCGGCCCGTCGCCGCAAGGAGCAGAGTACCGATGCGGAGCACAGG
>NZ_JADPIQ010000020.1:0-49539 GCF_023073015.1 Bradyrhizobium sp. 87 | reverse complement strand
GACGAGCACGACGTTGAGCTTTGGCAAGGCGATCGACTCGTTGCTGTGTTCCGAAGTGCAACGTCGAATGAAGGTCGGAGCTAACGCGCGATCCTGAATCGACGGCCGGTCTCGCCGCCGAGTTAGTTAGAGCATTGTGAGGCACCCCGGCCTGGCTGGTTGCCGACATGTCGCAGCGACGTCGTCACCGAGGCTCGCTACTGCGGGATGGAGGCGCCAGTCCGCTTTCAGAATAGTGGCAGATGCGAGGAACGCGGGCAATCCGTCCATCGAATCGCCCGAGTGAGCCAACGCGGGTCAACCTTCGGACCGGCGCGTCTCTAAACGGCTCTTGCTCCGCCGCTCGCTTTGGTACGCTTTCTTCTTGTTCTTGCTTCTACATGTCGGAGTTTACTTCGAAGCTTCTCCACCTCTCTAAGCTCCTCCAGAAGCTCCTGGTGCCGTTCATTCAGAACAGCCCTAGAAAAAATCTGACGCGTACTCGACATCACATGCCTCAGAAAATGATTTGAAGTAAGAAGTCGACGAAAAGCGAAAAGATAAAGAATACTCCACCGAAACTCAACGAGCTGAAGCCGCAGCCGCCAGATGCTCCCAGTACTCTGCCTCTGCAAGCAGTTTCCAGCTTCTCTCAGGTTGGAGTGCGGCAGTCTGTCGGCACAGCAGCGCCATCGCACGCAGGCGGCGGGCAGCTTCCATTTCAACCTCCCATGTTTTCCCCAAACATATTTTTCAAATTTGCGATGGAGTCATCATGATTATATAAAATAATCAAATTTCTCATTTAATGGCGGTCAATTTGGTTCCATTTGTAAGCCGACCGGGAACTGCTTTCGGTTTAAGCTTCACATGGATTTCGAATGCTTGCTCGCCGACCCCCGCTGCGCGGTAAAGCGAACGAGACTGCAACGGGACGGCAGCACGAGATGCGAAGCTTCATGCGCGAGCATCGCAATGTCAGAAATCCCAGCCGAGGACTCCTCGCCGCCCTCCAGGGCACGTGCGTCGGCTACTGAGACAGTTATCTTCTTTGGCTTTCAAGGTGATGGCAACCAAGACAGCATCAACAGGGTCAGAAGCAATAGATGTCGCGCGCCTGCTGGGCTTCGCTCCGACAGTTCTCATCATGGCGTATGTGGGCGGCCTAAGCGAAGGAGCCAACGGGTTGCGCAAGACTTTGCAGCAAACACGGTTGGGAGGATCAAGAAAGAGTATCAGGAGCGGGATTGGGTCGTGCTTCGGAACCTCTCCAGTGGGCTGCTCCTGCGTGATCTCGTGGAGAAAGAGAAATTGCAGTTCGTGCGCCATACGTGTCGTTCTCCGAAGTGAGTTCATAGGCATGGAGCCGGGGATTTATCGAGGGGTCAGTAACCTAAAACAAACGAGCCTGGATGCAGAAACCGCCCCATTAAGTCCCGAGGCCGTTTTGCTTGACTAGAAGCGAGGAAGCAATTTCTCGTCCTCGTGCTGAAAGCGCAATTGAGCCTGGTCCAGGTCGCGGCCCGCTTCAGTAGGGTTGGGCGGGGTCAGGCATCGGCAGATTCGGTGCCTTCGGGAGTATCTTCGACGGGTCGAACTGCGCGAGGATCTGCTTGCCCATAGCCACCGGATCTTTGAAAAAATCCAACGGAGACGGGAAATTGAAGCTGCCTGGCAGAGAGTGCAGGGCGTTGAAATCGGAAACGTCATCGACGCCAAGCACTACCTCCTCACCCTCGACGACGAAGTGCTTCTGGCGGTTCTTCAGAGCGGCCGCGGCAATCCATGGGTAACGCTCGATCCAATCCGTGCCATGCGCGATAGCGGGCGGCACGCGTTTGTCCGCGGATACGTCCTGCTCTCTTGCGAGGCAGCAAAGGATGGGGAACGACGGATGCGCTCGCTCCAAGGCAAGCTGGGCGATTTTAAAGCACAGGGTCATTTTTAAATGAATAAATAATATAATGCCAATTTAAATGTTGACCGATATTTAAAATAGAATTAATTTGAGAGTGCCTGGCGCCGGACGAACGCGTCTGGCCACCGAGAAACGGCTCCCGCATCCCGCCCCTGCTTACGCCATGAGATGTGAGGGGCCGTTTCTTGGCCGATGGTGAGGCGGATCATCCTCCGCATGGCTACGTTTTTATCGTCCCCACCATGACAGCAGCGGTGTTACTGGTTGAAATCGCAATTATTATTGTTCTCGTCACGATTTGACTGACGCGAGAAACTAACAGCTGATGAGAAGCGGCGCGCGATCACGCATGATCGTCTCAGTCAGCTCGCCGCATCGTGCGGTCGATTTATCTTGTCAAAGTGGAAAAATGACCCGCCGGTCACACCGGTCGTTTTAGTCGTTGCTCTCACGAGCTTAGACCGCATGCCGGCCAGTATCATGTAAGTAAGGCGCCGCCAGATCAGGTTCATAACGGCTATGAGTGCATTTAGCCGCTCGAGGCGGACTTCAGCGCGGGCGCAAAGCGTTCGGAGAATGTTGCGGCCTTGGCTCCCGGGCTGCAGAAAGAGCGGCCGAGATAATCGTTGAACACCCCACGAATGCGATCGCGAGTAAGGCCGCACCGAAAAATAGTTTCCTCATCTTACTCTCCTCGAGAGGACGTCAATGCCGTTCAGTCTTGGAGGGCGTTGTTTCGCGTCATTGCGTGTGAGGCTCGAAACGGTTTCCTGCCCGCGGTCGTGACTCAAGCTGGGGTTATGGCGGTAGGACCTGCGTTGTGCGCCGCGCAACAACATATGCTCCGAAAAGACCGATGGCGGAGAGACGGCCCCGGCTTCAGGGTTGGCTTTTGAGGTACGCCGGAGCCGCTCCGCCAGCTTGGGCAAGCTAGCGAGACAGCAACGGCGCAGTGAGGACACGGGTTCCTCGCCGCGCAGGTCAGGCGAGGTTTAATTGGCACAATGTAATCCGCCGCGCTTTATCTTCGTTTCTACCCTGCGGCAAGCCACAATGCCTCTGACACTGCGGATGATAGGCCTGGATGATTACACGGTTCACGAGGACCGGCAGCTAGTCGGGCGCATCCGCTACGCCAACGAATGCTCCCCGGGGTTTTGGTTGTGGACGTGCATCGTGACGCTTCCCGGTCCGCCGTTCGGGAAAGCTGGCTCACTCGATGAAGCGAAGGGGCGGTTCATGATCGCATGGGAGAATTTCAAGGCGAAGCATACGGCGGAAGAGTTGGGGAAGGCCTTCGCTGAGATGAATCGCGCCAACCGACCAGACCATTATCTGCGCTCAGTGCGTTAGCGCGTCGCATTTGATTGCGACAAAATTCGCCGGTTCACACTGCGGGCCATTTCCAAGCCGACGAGTTCGTCCCGGCTGTGTAGGCGCCAGCAGTGAGATTGCCCCGGCTTCAGGCCGACTTTTGGGTGGCCGCGGCCGCTCAGTTAGCTCGCGAGGAGCCGGCAAGATTCTCAAGCTCCCTATCGAGGTGTTCGTTCCCTGCTGGTCCACCGTGGGAAATTGACGGGAGGGCGCCGGTTCACGTTGGCTGCCTTCCTCATGTGGGCAACATGACGCCTGTCCCAGTACAGGCGGTCATTCATCCAACTCGAATTTTAAACTAAATCCTAAGTTGGTGGGCTTTTCGTTTTTATCAGCTTCTGTCATGTGGCGACGGTCATTTAGGAGAGACGTGCGTGGCGACAGGTGTTGTGAAGTGGCTCAACCAAAGGCTATGGCTTCATTCAGCCCGACGACCGCGGGAAGGACGTCTTTGTCCACATTTCAGCGGTGGAGAAGGCTGGCTTCAGTGGTTTGGCAGAAGGTGCAAAGGTGAGCTACGAGATCGTGAGCGATCGGGGCGAGCAGTCCGCAGGTAATCTGAGACGTAGGCGTGGCTGGGACAGGGCCCGCCGGTTCGCACAGGCGGGCCGGGCGCTTTGACCACGTATCGAATTTAGTACTCGCTTTGGCGGCAATCTTCGGCGCGTTCACCGCTCCAGTTCCTTGATGGCGTCCTTTAGCAGCTCGAGAAGCCGGATTTCACATGCCCCCATGACGAACTGATCGGCGTCGTCAGGCACGACAATCTGCCCCTGCACGTGTCCATCATGGGACTGGATGATGAAGTCTCGGGCCTTGCACGCTTCGTTGCGGACGTTCGTTATCGCCTCAAGCGGACCCCATTCAATTCTGACAGCCATTGCTAACCCTCGCTCTTGGCGGAACGCGCGCGAGCTACTGCGGGTCATGCGAGTTGAGGAGCGGTAAAGCCGGCACATCGATCGGCTCGCCTGGCGGTCGATCAACCCGGTTCGCTTTCTTTCCGCTGACGAGGACACCAATATAGCCGTCACCCCGCCCTGCGATCATCAGCCAGTGCGGGAATGCCAAGGACATGGTCGCTGGCCTCAAAATACCGCGCTCACGGGCGCCGTAGGACAAACCTATTCAATCATTTCGCGATTGAACAAGTCAAACATTTAATATATTTAATAGATGCATTGTCTATTTAATTGTGAGATATCAAGAGCGCGGGGTGCACTTATGCCCTCGATAGAGTCTATGCACTTCGGCAGCACAGCGCCTTCCGACCAGCACCCCTATGATCGCGAGCCGGGTGCGCCTCCTGCGTGGCGTCCTTCGGCAGGTGGGCCAATCGACGCCGAGCCGGAGGCCGCGAATGACACCGCGGGCGAATGGCCTCCGCTCCCGTTTCCTGATGGCTGGTACGCCACCTGCTGAGTTGTGACGCGGCGTCTGCCTATATGGTGCTGGCAACCGGCAAAGCCGGCACTTGAAAGCGTCTGCGGGCCGGCGGGGTTGCCAGTTAGCACAGTGGGCGAGGAGTCACCTAATCAGGATGATATGTAAGATACTCGACAGGCAGTGTCGGAAGAGGCGATACTCTTGAGGCGGGGTGATGGGCCTAGTCGCGTCATTTTGCATGTCTGAAGATGTACTTCGCTTCTACCAGTTAGCTGACGTGTGCAGGGAACGGACGGCGCAAGCCCGTCAGTTCCGTCGACGCGGAGCCGTGGCTAAAGCTTGCTGAGGACTGGCTCGAATTCGCACGAGCCGACCAGCAACGGCGCGCTTACGAGCCGCGCTGCATCCGATGAACAGCGACCAGAAGATCTGGCCGCTCGAGCACCTCCACCAGCTTGTCCAAGATGATGCGCTCGTTATTCCGGGGCCTCGGTTCTAAGTATTTTTCCAAAATGCGCTGGGCGTCACTCACAGCCTGAAGAGCTAGCTGTTCATCCGTCATCTGTTAGCCTCCAGTGGCCAATCAGAACGGAAGAACCTACGTGTAAGATAGTTCCAGATCCTTTATTGCCGGTTGATGATGCGGTGCTCACGATAGGTGGGGAGCCCCCGTCAATGGAAGCCATGCTACTGCTTCCGAGGCGAGGCCATTTGTCTTCAGGGGCATCCCATCCGCGTCCCAGTCTGGAATTTTGGGAGGCAATGGTGAAATCGGCTGCCCTGCCGGTGGACTGGCGCGAGGCTGCCAGGCCGAAGCATAGGGTCAGCGTCAACGCAGTCACCACTAGCAGCGCGGACATGAACTAGCTCACGCGCACCTCTCTCACGCCCGAGAGCGCGCATAGCCGAAGGCTTCGGCCGGAGCCATGCACCGCTGAAAAACACCGACAGAATGACGATCCAGGTTCAGCCCTTCCTTCCGCACCTGCAATTCAAGCCAGTCGATGCCGGACTCGGCCTGAGCCGCCTTCCGGGCGCGGTAGTGCTTCACAATGGTCTGCGCGCTTCGGTATGAATGCCCAGTGATGTCGCAGGTCATCAGCAAGTCGCAGCCAGCCCGATCGAGCAGCATGACGCAGGTATCACGTAAGTCCTGGTCGTGCTTTTGTCGAGTTCGCTGGCGCCATTGACGAACATCAGCGTGGGGCAAGGCTTCAGAACGCCATGCTGTCTCATCGCCATTGCTGTCGCGTGCGGCCTGCGCCAATCCGCCAATACACGCTTGCGCTGGTCGACCGCTCGAGCGCGCTGCGCCCTATTTCCCTCATCGAGATGAAGAGGGGCAAACAGCCGATCGATATTTTCAATCAGTTCGGCGGCCAGTCGCTCTGCGCGGATAATTGACTGGCGCGTGTTGTCGCGCGAGAAAGCCGAAGATAAATGCGGAATGCGAAGCCCCTTGCTCAAGCCTCACCACGCGAGGATCGTGAAGTTCACTCCCTTCAGGGCAGTCGAGCTGCACAGCCTCTACGCTCGTTCGCTAACGCAGGATAAATCGGGTTCCAGTCACTCCTCGGGGGTCCGCTCCCCCGCGGCTCGCCGTCGCTGCGATTGAGTGCTCGGAGGCGACTGCAATGCAGGTACAGCCGAGGCGCGTCGCTCCGCCTCTTGGACTTTAAGCCGCAGATCTTCCAGCTCTGACAGTTGACAAACGAGGTCGTTCAACCGTTGGACAAGAAGGATCGAGCTATAACCCTGCATCAACGCCCTCCTGAGTCTGCAGCTATCCAGACAGCAAAAGGACCCCAGCCTCAGGGCGGTGAAGCTGGGGCTATCGAGCCGCCTTGGTGAAGGCAGCTGCCCCTTGGGGAGGCACGGGAAAACTTGGCAATCAGTAAGTCGTTCCAAGCCGAACAAAATGAGCCTTGCCTTGGGGCAATGGGGAAAGCTGGGGCCCGACTGCATCGCCCACTTGGGGAGAGGAATCGGGCAAACGCGGTAATTGGCGAGCCCGTACCAACCGCCGTGCCTCCGAAAAACGTTAGCGGCCTCTGTCGTCCTTGCCGTTGGGACAGCCATCGCCGCCGCCGTTACCCCACGGCTCGCTTTTTGCTCGCCTCCAAAAGCGCGTGTGCCGGCGAGTGGGTCGCTCGATAGGCAGTGTCGACCGATCGAAAGCGCAGCCGGACGGCTGTAAATTAGATTGAAATTCCATATTTAATATAGTTTAATATAGAAATTAAATGACGATTTTCAGAGTTTTGGGATCATGCCTCATTCTCCGTCCATCGTGCCTCATCCATATCCACGTGACGTCTATCTTGTGCTCGAGGATTATGGAGGTGGGCTCGGCCGTGCCTGGAGCGAAACCTCCGAAGACGACACTGGTCGAGCGACGCTGATGCGCCAAATAATGGAAGGTCAATACAAGCACCCTGCTCGGATCGTGGTCTTCAACACGGTTGAGGGATGGTCGCGTGATGTAACCGTAGAGATCGCAGATGAACTGCGCCGCTGCTTTGTCGAGTTCGATGACATTGCGCCAGCCGCGTTGGAATTCATCGAGAGAATCGGAAGGAACTGACTGTGGTGCGCAGTCGTGCCTTGCTTTGGTTTGCGCTAATCTCACAAACTTATCCGAGATGAGGACGATGAGCGGCAGCACGAACAAACAAGCGACGACGTGGGTGTGAGATAACCGCCTGGTGCGGCATAAGACCAACCCTTCTTGTGTTTGGAGTTGCCATGTCGGTGGGTTATGGTCGCGCTGTTGAATGGGACGGAAACATCCTGACAGGCTCGGTGGTCGTAAATGGCGTGACGACCAAAGTGACTGCGGACCGAGCGATCATCCATGCGTATGCCGCGGGATTCAGCGATGCGCTCAGTTGGGAGATTGATCGCTTTCGGATAGAAATCTTTGAGAAGCTGATGCCATTCCTCCTTCGTCAGAATAGTTGACGGTAAGCTATGACCTCGCCGCGTGTCGGGGATTTTTCGGCAACGATGCTGATGAACTTCCGCTGCCGTGCACCTTACCTGACTTCCGGCAAGCAGATATCGTCATAGGATTAAAAGAGGCGGAGCATCAATCGATGGTCGAACGCCGCTTTCCTGGCCATCGCGGACCGGGTCCAGAATTGGCACGTGGACGATCTCGATGCCGCAGAGCCCTGTGATGCCCTGCCGCACCTGGAGCTGGCGGTCGCGAATCTGATCGCTATGTTGCGAACGGACGACCTGCGGTCCTAAAGGCCCGTCGGCGAGCCCGAGGCAGGAACGGTAGGAGACGCGGGGCAGCCTCCGCTCGATGGCGAGTCGTCAAGGTCCACGTTCATAGTCGCCAGGATGTAGCCGAAGGGTGAGCGCAAGGCATTCAGTTCCTCGACCTCGATCTCCATCCGTATTCCCCATGCGGAATCGTTGCGGTGATCTCGACGTCATTGCCGGCCGACACGCGCCAGGCTGCCACCCCGAAGCACAAGGTCAGCGTCAGGGCGAGGGCAAGCAGAAGCATAGAGACGAAATGGCTCACGCGCGTGTACCCGCAAATCTGAAACCAGTTGAGAGCGTGCACAGAGGCGCGATTCGGAAAATGCAGACGATCTGACGCATCGGCCGTTTTCCCCATCCTTACACGGGGCCAAAAGCGCTCACGATCCCGATCGTGATCGGCACGAGCGCGACCATCACCCACAAAGCGGGCGAGCTGGAGGACAGGCCAACGACCAGTATCAAAACACCGATACCTACGAGGGCCGCTGAGATTGCGTAGGCGACTGCCTTTTCCATCTATCGATCCACGACAACAAGGGCCCAAGCAGGACTCGAGGCAGATCGAAACGTTCCTTTCTTGATTTAATTCGGCCATAAAATCCTATTTAATGCTGGTTTTGCAACTTATTTTCGCCAAATTAAAAGGCGCTTTCTGGGCGTTGGGGCAGGGCTATTAACCCGGAGTCCTGCATGTTCACTCGAGTAGTCGTAGCTTTATTGCTCGCTTTTGCGACATCCATTTCATCTGAAGCGCGCCCCTTGCGCGCCGCTTTGCCACCTGAATGCAACGTGATTATGCCATGCGACTTTTCATCTTCGCTGGTGCAGGCGCAGAGATACACGAGACCGGCACCGCGCCTGCAGCGAGGTGCCGTTGCTAGCCTACGGATGTCTGTGGCCAGCTCAGGGGCCTTAAGTAGTGAGATCGTTAGCGGTCGTCCGGCCGGTTGCCCTCGATCGTTCTGCGGATGTGGTGCGGCGATCCGAGTGTTTGGTCGGGTAGTACCGGAACTGAACCTCGCAGCCAATTGGCTGCGCTTTCCCCGCACCTCGCCAGCACCGGGAATGGTTGCCGCGCGACGTGGACACGTCTTCGTCCTTGAACAGCACATCGCTGGTGACATCTGGAAGGCGTACGATGCCAACTCAGGTGGGCACGCAACGCGAATTCACCCGCGCTCCCTGCGAGGGTACACCATCGTCAACCCTCATGCGGCCTAAAGCCATCGCGCAGCGTTCCCGTTAGAGTTTTCTCGCACGTTCCGGAGCATCCGGTTCGCGGCTTCCGCTCAAAAACAGGGCCGCAGCAGTTTTCGCTGCGGCCCTGAAGTTGCAACTTGATTCTGCGTCGGCTTGTTCTCGCAGTTTGTCCCGAACACCGAGGTTGATAGGTCCGCCATCATGGGAAGCTTCAATGCAGCCAGGGCGTTCCATGACGATCATTGGTGTTCACATCAGAACGATAGAATTCGACGATGCGGTGCTTCATTGAGACCCGGACACGATAACCAGCGGATATCCACGCTCTCGCTTGAGGACCTGCTCTCTTCAGTGTGCTCCACCACGCAGTGAAGGTGTAGGCCGATCTCGGCAGAGGCTTCCCCAAGATCGCTTCAATTTCTGAAAAGGTCAGGCGGAGACTTTGACCGTTCTCCGTTCGCAGCCTTTCATGCAATGGCTGGTAAATCGACCTCGGCATGCGAGCACCATATCGACAAAATGGGCCGGCTGCCCGGCATTGGAATAGCAGACTGGTGCATATAGAGCGCGGAGGCGAAAGGCATTATCATTCAGGTCTGCAAGACCTCGCGGAGCCTGACGCAGCGACGTCTCTTCAGTGTTCCCTTAGCTCTAGGTCTCTCAGCAGCACGTGGAGAAAGTCGCTGGCGTGGTCATAGCGTTTACGACCATTCACGATCTCGCGGGTGCGCGGCTCCAGTGTGCTGGCGATGGCTTCAGCGCCGGGTAGATCAGCCTGGTGCGACCACTGCTGTAGCAGCCGATCAGGAATGCCTTGAGCGGATCCAGGCAGCTTCAACACACAATAATCGCCATCGTGCTTGTGATCAGCTTTCGCATAAAAAGCGAATAACCCTCGAAAGGCATTACGGGAAACGGCAGGTTTTGCCATTTAACATCCCCAACGTAAAATCGACTCGCTTTAAGTTTAGAAATCTGACGCGTTAACAAAATAAAATCCAGTGGAATTTAATCGCTTGCCCTCGAAAAAGAGGTCATCAGAACTGACGTAAATCGAAGCACCGTGCGTCACAGCTCGCGCCGCCCTGCATCTCCGATACCCTATGCGCTACGGGACAATCGACCTTAGCAGGCGGCCGAGTAGGATGGACGGGGCAGGGGCTGCCCCGGAAAATTGCTACCAGACCTCGCAAGTGACTGAGACGAACCGATGTTCGCTCAACCCGCTCCCGAAGTCGCTCTCGTGCGCATGATCAGACAGTCGGTCTGGCGCTGCCCGGTCAATAGCGCGCGATAGATCTGTCCCGATCGAGGCCAGTCAATTTGCATCGGCTGCGGCGACCCACTCGATCGGGGTGTCGCGACCGCAGGCCGGCACCTAGCCGCTCAATAGGCATTGTCTGGTCGCCATTTCATGGCTTGACGTAGGTCCATCCCTGCTCCTGCAACTGCATCACCCTAACGACGCCCGACCTCACCACTTGGGCTTGGGCAACGATCGGAATGTCTTTATTTTCGGCCTTTTGCATTTTCTCTTGCGTGTTTCCACAGGCTTTGAATGATACTTCCGGCGTGCTCAGAGCCATTTCCTCAATTCGCGCTTTCACCGGCGATGTGTCATCGCGGAGCATATGGAGGCCGGGGCCGAAGGTAATCACCTCCACTTTCACTCCTTCACCAACCTCCTTGTAGTATTGCGCGACGTTGAGTGCATTGTTCAATGCAAGATTCATTGACGCGGAGTCGCTTGTGTTGACCTGAAGGATTAAGCGGTGCTCTTTCTTGGCAGCAGACGATGGCGCGATGCGCGCCAGCTCAAATTGTTTTGGCGTCGCGGCCCGCGCCGATGAATTCGCGAGCGTTCTTGCCGCGCCATGTGTTGAGGCTGCAGGCAAACTGGGCTGTGCCGAGAGCAAGCGAGTCTCCTGTGCCGCGGAACTAGACAGCCCGACCGGGAGCGAGATGATTGTCGCGATCATCGCTGTGATAATCTTCGGAAATTTGTGCATTATGTTGTTTCTCCAAGCAAGCTGAGGTTCATGATCAATTGTTGGGCTTCGCGATCGCGCGTGGCCATTTGCATGTTGCCGCCAATTTTGCACGTACGCTCTCGATACCATCGAGAGCGAACACTGCACCGGCGCTAGTCCCCGTTCGGCGTGACACATGCACGGAAAGTTCGCTGTGGCCGGGGATCGATTGCAACAGGCGAACGACATCGCCTTCAAGCGCGACACCGCGTACCGACGTAATTGTTGAGACCTGAAGAGGTGGATCATCATTGATGCGCAGGGATAGGGTGTAATCCTCGCGACGGCCCGACAGGCCGGCTCCATCAAGCAACACTTCGGTCAGGCCGCCGCGACAGCGTATCGACAGGCTCATTGCTGCGTCCCCTTGAGATGGTAGTGTCGCCTTGATGATCGATGAATAATCAACTGGCGAGGTGGTCTCGCTGACGATCCACGCCCCGGCTCCATTTGCGGGCCGATCAGAGACGCGAACCGGCGCCATAGGGTCTTCGGCGCCTCGGGCCCGAGCTAGGTCATTTGCGATCGCGAGCGTCACGACGAGAGCGATCAGGGTGAACGTCATTGCGCCGCCTGGCTCGAACGCGGCAGACGATCGAGCCAGGCCTGCGCCGCGGGAGAACGCGTCAGGCCAGGGACCGTCGCCGCCAAGTTGATCGACTTCCATTTCGGATCGAAACCGGGCTCCTGCAGTTTGTTGATCCGCGAGAACAGGCGGTCAACAAAGCGCGCCACACGATTAAAGCGATTGGATTTGATCGGCCAATTGAAAGCGACCAGCACGGTTGGAACGGCAATAGTTGTCACGCGTTCCCCCTGCCTGATCAAGTTTGGATAATCAGCTGCGTCCAGCCAAGATGGCAGATAATAATCTTCGAACTTGCTCTCGTAGGGGACCGGCAAGAACTTGAAGCCGGCATCCCAGCGACCACGTATGAATGCATCCACCGGCTTCGATGTTATGAAAACGACGGCGGCCAGCTCACCCCTGCGCATTTGTTCCATCGCAACCTGATGGGGGATGAATGCCTTATCGACCTCGATCCCCAGCCGGCTGAAGATCAGCGGGCCCGAATAAGCTGCGGCGGTACCTTGGGTGTTGAAATTGACCTTCTTTCCGACCAGATCACTCAAGCTCTGAATTTCGGGCCTGACGAATACATGCAGTTCAGATGGAAACAGGTTGAGCACATAGGTGATCCGTCGCTGGATGTCCGGCACTTGGCTCTTGTACTCGTCAAGTGCGTCGGAATTGATGATTGCTGCATCAATGCCCCGCAAATACAGCAGCGAATTGACGTTTTCGGTTGCGCCACGGGTCACGATGGGCAGCACGTGGAGGTCCGTTCCATCATCGGCCACTCGCGCCATTTCCGCGGCAAGCCGAATGGGAGCTCCTTCCAGCAGACCTCCGGCTATTCCGACAGTCCAATCGTTCATGGCCGCAATTTCCGCCCTTGCATGATCCGCACGTGCCCGCGGAGTCTGCTGGGCCATTGCTGGGCAACAGCCCATGATCAAAAGCGGAGTGGCTATCACGATGAGGAGAAACCAAGAGCGTATTCCAACCAGCTGCTTCATCGATCCGGCTCCCCTAGGAGCGTCTACTCTGTTTTGTCCGCTGCGCTCTTCACTTCGACACGTAAGTTTAAGTTCGATCTGCTAGTCGATACAGCGCACGACCATTTGTCTGCACCGATGCTGCTAATGACCAAGTGCGTCGAATCGCTCCCTTGCCTCCTTGACCCCTCCGGCTGCTGCTCTGGCGTAAAGCTCTCGCGCCTTGGACGTGTCGCCGCGCGTTCCGCTCGCGCCCCATTTTGCAAGCAAGCTCGGATCATACGTTTCCGCGAGGGCGAAACTTGCCGGTGCGCTCCCTAATTCAGCAGCACGCTCTAGGACAACTCGTGCCGCGCCAATATCGCCTTGTCGAAGCAATCCGGTTGCGCGAGCGATCAATCGCACGAGTTCGGCGGCGTTTTCGTTCCGGGGAACCGGGGATGGCGCCTTCGGCTCAGCTGCTGTGACCACGAGCTCTCGCGCGAATTGCGCGGGCGGCGCCTGCGGCGATCCCAGCAGCAGTGTTCGGAGCAGTTCCCTTGTTGGCGAATTGCCGGCTCCGCCTTCGCCCGACACCCCGGCGGGTAGCCACGGTCCGATACTCGGGCGCGCTGCGGCAAGTTCTTGCTCATCTCGGCCGGATTGGTTGCATTCTCGCCGGAGCCGCTTTTTCAACTGTTCGGCTCGATCATCGTTTGCCGCGGCTTGCGCTTCATAGGCGAACACCGTGGAACGAGCCAACGAGAGCTCTTGCGCCAGCGCATCTGCTCTTTCGTGCTCCTCCTTTAATGAGAGCTTCAGTTTAGCCGAGGTATTCTCCGCCGTTCGTTTGGTCTGCACCGTTTCTTCGGTTGCCTTCGCGATCTGCTGGGATCGGTTGTCGAGCTCGATTCGCGTCGTCGCGAGCGTCTCCTCCAGCTGTTTGGTACGATCGTGCTCCTGTCGGAGGCTTGCCTGTACCTGAGCCTCCGCTGCCTCTTTTGCACTGATCTCTGCGGCTTGTCTGGTTACCTCTGCGGACTGGGTCTCCAGGTCGTGATGAGCGGCTGTCAGATTCTGCTCCAGCCGGTTTGCCCGATCTTTCTCCCGCTCGACAGCCTGTTGCAGCTCTCTCGGATCGCTCTGTGCCCGGCGTTCGGGTTCGCGACCCTCTGCGCCGATTTCGCGGCTTAGCCGTGCCTGCACTTCGAAATCGTTGCGCGCCTTGACAAGTTCCCGTTCCAGACGCTGCGTGTGCAAGCGCTCCTCCCGGAGCGATTTCTGGAGCTCATCGGTTTCATTCTCGGTGGCCTCCGCAATGCTGGTCCATTGCTCGCGTGCATGCTGCAACAGCCCCAGCACGGTATCCTGCTCCCGTCGGCATGTTCGAAGGTCAGCAGCAAGGGCCCGTATCCTCTCCTGTTCTGTGGCGAGCACTTGCCGCGATCGCTCGGTATTGCTGATTGTGGCTTGTGCGAGCTTCAGGGGTGTCGTGTCGGCAGATGGTTTCAGCCGCGCCGCGCGCCACCCTCCCGAGCCGGTCGTGCCGCGCAAGTGCGTCGCCATGACATGGGCGTCGCTCGCCGGCCGATTTGGCTGCTGCGCGAGAACGGGTATGGTCAAAACCGATATTATCGTCAGGACAGTCGGTGCAACCCACGCCGACCTTGTTGCGCAGGTGCGCGCACAGCTACGAACACAATCCGAGGCAATCCACACGTCTGCGCGGCGAACGGGCGATCCAAGGCCCGACCCTGCCTGCATCGACGCTTGTGCCCACATCCGCGACATTAATGCGTCAATCCGTTTCTCAATTTCAATTTACCCTCAGGCAAAATAAACCATATTTTATTTTATTCAATCATTTATCGCCAATTAAATGTTCGGCCGATGCTGCCGGTCGCTTGAGAAGGAGATCGTCCAATGCTCCACCGACTCCCCTCGCTGATCATTGCGATTATCACGAGCGTAGCTGTGCTGGCCCTGGCCCAAGCAGGCGGCGCCGTGGCGGGCTCCGCGGGTGCCGGCACTGGGACGGGCACGGGCAGCGCCAACACTGGTGGGTCAGCTCCGTCCGGCATGGGTACAAATGCGAGCAGCGCCAACCCTGGTCCATCGGCGCCTCCAGGAATAGGGACACGAGACGTTGGTACCGGTGCAAACCTGAACCGCACCAGTCAAACCAACAGCCCGGACGTTCAACCCACCACGTCGAAGTCGCGGGCGGCGGCGCAGGCCAAGAGAACTGCCTGCGCTGGCCACGCTCAAAATGGTCTGCCGATCGGAGCTTTTGGCACTGGCACGAGCAACGAGGAGCAGATGATCGTTGGACCGTCACCTAACCGAAAAATACCGGCAGCGAAGGTCGACGGAAATATCGCTGGAATAGTTGGTAGGGGCTCCAGCCTTTCGGACCAAGTGAGCCGGCCGCGCGCCGCACGAACTGGGGAAAAAGTGCTGGACGCCGCTGGACGCCAAAGTGCAAGTCCAACGGCGAACGACAGTTTCGCATAAGCGCATTCCCGCCTTAGAAAACAGAACTCGGTAGTCTGAGCGGACCGAGCCGGGCAGCCGAGCGCGCTTTGGCGTCCCTGCTCAGGTCTGCGCGCCGCCCGACGAAGGCGCCGGCAGGGCTTGGTTCTCCATGGGGCGCCTTGAAGAGGACTGACGCCCGGCACACGGCCGAGTGGGATTTGGGCTAGGCGAGAGCATTCACGCGGTTATGCGAGCGCTCGATTCCGCGGCATTCGGATCACGTCCGATCGGTCGGAGCGAGGAGCCAGCCGTGCATTGTTCGAAATGCTCGCGAAGCATGTCATTAGCCAAGTGCTCCCAGAACTCAGCTTCGGCGAGAAGCTTCCAGCTTCGATCTGGATGATGCGCAGAAGTCTGTCGGCACAGCGACGCCATCGCGCGCAAGCGGCGTACGGTCTCCATCCACTCCTCCCATTATTTTTCCCCACCTTATTTTCTGTTTTGCGTCATATTAATTATGATTATACCGGATAATCAAATTTGCCTTCCGTGGCGCGACTACCGAAACGATTTGACGCGAACGACTTTCGGCTTTGCTTTCAAATTGTCTTTCAGATGAAGCGCTGCTTCATAAGACTAAAAACAGATAAAAAGTCAGGCTCAGGTGCGGGACATGATCCGCAGCATGCCGCTCGTGGATGATCTCGGTCAGAGCCGGAAAGGGACGCCGGATCCAAGTGCAGCACTTTTCCCGACACAGAGCCTTCACTCGCATCGGCCTGCCTTGAAACCCCGCTGTGCGCACGCCTCATTGGGGGCGATCGGGCGGCTTGGAGCTGTGCAAGGGTTATCGGAGGCTTCAAGGTCGATCCGTGAAACGATCGTCTTCGAGTTCGCTGAAATTACGCGCGCCGCTCGCCATCATTGAATCCGCGTGCGGCAACTCGTCCCAAACCGGGGCCTACGCATCCGTGACGCCGCCCCTAGTCTCGCTCTTTCTCCGAGGCTTCGCCCTTCCGCCCTTCGCACTTGCTCTCGTAGCCTGTGCAATTGGGCAAGCAGGCTAACGAGCTCCATCGCCGTTTGACGCAGAACAGCCAAGCGGCTGCAAACCCCACTACTCACTACAATACCCCCAAACAGGCCCTTGCAGGATCAGCGATCGGAAGCGTTAGTTTGCGCCGACCTGCCGGTGTGACGCTTAACTTACGGTTCATGAGGGCGTCAGTTCGCTTTACGACGATAGGCCAAAATATTTCGCATCCCTCCAGTAAGCCCTGGCAGAAATAGCCGCCAAGACAGGAATCTGGATGAACGCTGCGCCATGATTGAGCGCATCCAGCCCGTACCAAGACTAGTCGGTGCGGCAACCATGCCGCAACAGGTCAACTCCGCACACGGGGCGTCAAATGAGGCGGTCGGCCCAAATTCGTGTAATGCTAGTCAGTTCGGCTCCGCGTCTGTACCGAAGCCCGCTACGCATCAGCACAGCGGCGCTTCCTCGAATATCTCCCCGGGCCGCACGACCGGCTCATCGACCCAGGCCTCGCGAGCGAACCAGTTGTGATTGGCGCGACAGGCCGGGCAACGAGTATTGCCATAAAACACAACGCTCCGCAGGAAAGCCTCACGGTCCGACCTAATACCAGTAGGAATCGCGCGACCGGTTTGCGGACATTTGACCATGATCATTCCCATGCGAGCCTCCCTAGGAAATTATTATTCGTTGTCGAACGAAAGAGAACCGGCCGGCTGGAGTGCGTCGTCATCTCAGTGTGGGTTACTTGGGGGGCATCGCACACTGGGAGTGCTTGTTCGAGCAGGGCGGGTTGCTCGTGACCACGTTTTTCCAACCGGCCGGATCGCTGCTTGAGCGATTCCTTGGACGCCGCCGCTCTTTGGCTCGACAGCGCGGGCGTTGATTATTCGTCTCTCGAAAGCTCCTGGGGCGCCACTGAAAATGGGCCAATCTGAGCGGGTGGGAGTTTTGGGCGTGCTATGCCGCTCGCGACGAAGACGATCATGTCGCCCGTGATGGGCAAATTGGCTAATTCGATCACCGGTTTCACTCCACTCTCGTCAGCGAAATATTCGTCGTTAGGATTTAATCCTGCAAATTAAGCCTTGCGCTGTCGGTCTGGTTTGCGACTCTCGTCAAGTTTTATTTTTTGCTGTCCTGCACGCAGGAGGCCAAGATCATCGCGGCGATTTCTGCGACGTTGTTCTCGGTAGGCTGTTATTTCTACGCAGGACCCGCTTCTTGGTATTTGAATGGTTGCATCCGGTTCAAACATGAAATAAATATTGATTATATTGAGATCATATAAATCTCGTTGTTAATTGTTGTCAATGACGTAAGCTGTTTTCGTCATTTTTTTGGTCGGAGGCGACGATGCGGGAATCAGTCCAGAAGAAGCGCAACTCCACCTCGGCTGCGAAGCAGTTGGCTCAAATGCGCGAGAAGCTAGCGAGCATCAGCGAGAGGGAGCGCGTTCTAGGAGAGCGGAGTGCTGCTCGCGAACTTTACCGCTATCTGCTGGACTCTCACCGGTTGACCGCGCCGGCGACCTTTCTCGGAGGACAAGTGTTGAATATTTCTCCATCTGGGGTGAACGAGGGTGGTCAGCTGGCGGCGTGACCCGGGGCCGTATGGTCATTCGAAACGAATCTCAGTCAGGCGATGTGCATCCGCACTGAAGGTGGATTTGCACCGCTGCAGCACGGCAATCAAGCCGAATTTCCTCGGCAACTGCAGCTCGTTTGAACGCACCGCGGACAGTACATTGCAGGATGTTGTCGCCACCGCGTCGACACGGCGGCGAAACAGATATCGTTGCTATCGGGAATAGCCATGCTGGAAAAAACATCGGCAGAGATGGTGTTGAGACCCGCCGCGGGTGCAGTCTTCGCGCTGGTGGACGGTCGATCAGTGCTTTTCAGCGAGACAAGGCAGAAACTCTATGAGTTGGACCAGCTAGGGGCATTCATTTGGTGCAAGTTGGCAGAAGGCGCTTCTTTGGAAGACGTCCATCAGGAGCTCGGGCAGCTAGGCATTGGCGAGCGCGCAGCGCGCGAGTTCACGTGGCAGGCGATGAACGTCTGGATCGATCGAGGGGTGCTCGATCTCGACTGGCGAATGTCGGCCGATTGTGCCTTCTCAACGGTTCTTGGTCAGCGCAGGATCGGCGTCCGGGCTGCAAATCGGGAGCTCTCGCAACAGTTGATTTCGCTATTTTGTGTTACGGACGACAGCGGCGAGGAGGAGGATATTGCGATCGAGACAATGATGCTCGGCGATCGAGTATTCTTCCGCGGGAATGACGGGAGCATCCATAGATGTGAAGCCGCAGCTCTGGCCCCTACAATCAAAGCTCACATCACAGAGCGACTTATCCGAAGCAATCAGTGGGCTTTCGCGCTCCACGCCGCTTCTCTTGCAAAGTGCGGCATGGGCTTGCTGCTGTGCGGCCAACCGGGAGCCGGCAAGTCGACTCTTGCACTAGAACTGGTAGACGCTGGATTTCAGTATGCCGGCGATGACGTTGCGCTGATTGGGGCTGACGGAACGATCTGCGGCATCCCATTTGCCCTCACCCTCAAGCAGGGATCGTGGCGGTTGCTATCCCGACTGTATGGCGATTGGAACGACGTGACGCACCGCCGGTCCGATGGCGCCGAAGTGCGGTATTTGCCGATTCCGGATGCGCACAATGGGAGCCTCTCTGCCAAGTGGATCATCTTTCTGAACCGGGTCGCAAGCGGCCCCGTCGAGCTGACCCCCCTGGATCAGCTTGATTCCATCAAGCGGCTCATTGAGGGCGCTTTTGCCGCAGACGGGAAGCTGTCGCAGTCTGGCTTTTTCGCTTTGAAGCGGATTGTTGGGGGCGCACGATCGTTCCAGCTTATCTATTCGGAATCGGCGCAGGCTCGACAGCTGCTGATGGACTTGTGCGATGACAAGGCATAGTGCGGCACTGACAAGCCTATGCAACTGCTTGCGAGGCTTGCCGCCCGTCGACGTGGAGTGGACCTCCGTCATCGGGCTCGCAAACCAGACGTTGACGACGCCTGCGCTCATTGACTTCGTCGATCAATTTGCATCGGTGTTGCCGGAGGACGTGTGCACCTATATCCGCCAGATCCATCGCCGAAACGTGCTGCGCAACGACCGGTTGGCCAGTCAATTGGAAGAGGCTGTCATTGCGATGAACGGCCAGGGAGTTACGCCGGTGTTGCTCAAAGGTGCGGCAACGCTAGCCACAGCACCTGTCGAGCGGCGAGGAGTTCGGCTGATGTCCGATCTGGACATCATGGTCGTGCCGGACGAGACCGAAGCTGCTGTCTCGGCCCTGGTCGCTGTTGGTTACGAAATTCATGAACACGCCCCTTCCGAAAGCCAGAGATGGCATGCGGACCTTAAACGCGCGCAGGATGTCGGGACGATCGATCTACAGCGGAGCGCTCCCGGTATTACCCATTTCTACCGAGGTCCGGGATGTACGCTGGATGGATGCGTGTCGAAGCCGTTTGGGCAGGGGAGGGTTTATATTCCTACGCCAACGTATCAAGCACTCATGCTGATTATCCATGATCAGTTTCAAGATTATGGCTATTGGATCGGCGATCTCGATCTGCGACATCTGGTTGATCTACGAGATCTAAGCAATTCAGCTGAGAGCATCGATTGGAAGGAGCTCGCCTCTCATCTTTCCGGCAAATTGATGAGAAATGCAGTCCAAACCCAGCTAGTCGCTCTCGTCGAACTGCTCGGGGTTGATGTTCCGCACCCGCTGCGCTCCCGGCTGATTCCGCGTTTGCAATTCGCGCGACGACTCATCCAAGCCCGGTTTCCGATCATGCGGTGGCCTTTCCTGACGATGGCGCTTCTGGATTACGGAAATTATAGGCGAGAGATCAGCATTCAATCGCAGCTAACTGGCAAGCGCGGTCGAGGATCATGGTCTTTGCCGAGAGCAAGCTCCGTGCGGTTGATCTTAAGCACGGCGGGGGCAGTTCGGTTCGGAAAAGTGTAGGATCGATCTTCAACCAGGAACCTTGCGCATTGAGGATTCGAACACGAGCGCTTGCACTCGAAGTTTGAAACACCGGTCCTCTCGGAGAGACTTGCGGCCATTTCGCGACGATTGCTGACTGTTATTGCAGTCGATGCAATTTAGCGGGAGCCCTAGCTTCGTGCGTTTCATCAATGCTCCTGACTACCAGCATTCCGGTTGGAGGCTTCACCGTTCTCGCGAATCCTGAACTCTTCGAGCGTGTGCCCGGATTGGAGCGCCGCAACTAGCCAGCGCGGCTGTTTACCACGCCCAGACCAGGTCTCCGTCGGTTTGAGGGGGTTGAAGTATTTTGGCACGACCTTTGGGTATTTACGGCGGGGAGGCTGGGCTAGGCCCATCTCTGCCGCCCCGCTTTCGGGCCCACCGACGTCCGGCTGGTTGAGTTGCGCAAGACGTTTTTCGAGCTCCCGCTTCTCGACTGTGATTTTTTCGGCAAGTATCTTTGTCAGCTCTTCGTGAAGGAGCCAAAGTTCCTCAAAGTCCATGGCTTCGAGATCTTGCCGACGCAGCATTCTCGTCACCGTTCGATCGACGCCTGATGCATCTGTCATCCTCAGCTTTCGAGGCATCGTTGCCCGAGCAGCGGATCAACGATAGAGCAAAGTCAGTGCTTCAAATTCACACTACAATAAATAAATGATATATTATTTAATAGTTATTGCGAGGGTTATTTCATTAAATGGGACGGGCAGATCCAATGATTTGCTGCATGGCAAACAAAGAGGAAATCACAATCGAGTTCCTCTTGGGTATTTTCAAGTTTTCAACATACATTCGGAGCGTTCTCCCCGCGGCTGCACGGTCGGACATTGGGGACCTGAAGGCTCAAATCGAGCTCAGGCGACTAGCCTAGCGCTGAGGGATATTGAGTTTTGTCCGCGTCGAGTTATGCATATCCGAAGCCCTGCAATACGAGACTGCCCAGAACGAACGAAGGACAGCCTACGCCAACCATATTCATGGAGAATACTGCGTTGCAGATTCCCGTGCGGCCACTTGATGTGGTCCGTCACGTCGGGTCTCGCTTGAAGGTTGCATGGCTGCACGCAGGGCGTGTGAATTTACCCCGTCCGCGATTAATTATGCAGATAGTCCATTTTTTCGGCTTGATTGACTGTTGCGACGCAGTTATCTGGAACTGCGGATTTCAGTTCGGTTCCATACATTTTGTTGGGTAAATCGAGTTCACCATCTTGATTGATGTCGATCCGGGGCATATTAAGTTTGGCGCAACTACAGGGTGCGAGCATGCCAGCTAAGAAACTCGAGTTAGAATCAATGTCCCTTGACGATCTCTGGTCGCTTCATGAGGAAATTAGCGGGATCTTATCGGACCGGATTAAGGCAGAAAAGCGCGAACTGGAGAAGCGCTTGGCGGTTCTCGGGGGCGGGGTGGCTGTGTTGGCGGACTCAAGCGGACCGGGCGTCTCTCCGACTGCCAAAGCGAGACGCAAATATCCGCGCGTGCTGCCGAAGTACCGGAACCCCCAGACCTCCGAGACCTGGTCGGGGCGCGGCAAGCGGCCGCGGTGGTTGGTTGCTGCCATGAAGTCTGGCCGGAGAATTGAGGACTTTCGTATAGGGGATGCAAGTCCGAAGCTTCGTCAGCGCGCGTAACCTGATCTGCACTCATCGACGGGGTGGTTGCGGTTAAATGGCCGCCGCAGTGCCCGTGATCCTGTGGCCTAATAGGCGTTGCGTCCCCGCAGCACTTCGACGGGAGTTCGCAGCAGGATTACGAGATCAAGCCGAAGGCTCCAGTTGTCGATGTACCAGAGATCGTATTGTACGCGTGTTTCGACCGTGATGGCTGTGGGGGTTGGACCGCGGCAGCCATGGACCTGGGCCCATCCGGTCAATCCTGGCCTGACCCTACGGCGTAGGGCGTAGTTCCGCACGAGCTTGTCAAATTCTCCGTCATGAGCCAAGGCATGAGGACGCGGACCTACCAGCGACATGCTGCCGTCGAGAACATTTAACAGCTGTGGCAGTTCATCGAAGCTTGTCCGACGCAGCCATTTGCCAACGCGGGTCACGCGTCGGTCGAGGCGATGGGCCTGAAGGATCGCGGGCCCGTCCTCGAGCACATGCATCGTCCGGAATTTGCGGATCAGGAAGATCCGGCCATTAAAACCACAGCGTTGTTGTCGAAAGAATATGGGGCCGGGCGAGTCCAGCTTGATTGCAAGTGCGGCCAGCACAAGCAGCGGGGCAAGTATCGTCAAGGCGAGCGCGGCGCCGAAAAGATCAATAATTCGTTTGGTCGCACAGTCCAGCTGCGTAAGCGGCCCACGCTGGAGTTCAACACAAACCGTACTTCCAAGGCTTCGCGTGGGGTGTCGAAGCAATTCGGATGTCGTGCCGACCGGAACGAACACAACGGGTAGCGGCAAGACCCGCAAATCGGCAACGAAGGCCCGGAGTTCGGGCCATCGTTCCGGGTTCGCTTCCACAACCACCTGGTCGAGCTCGGAGCTGCGAATGTAGTCAATCACGCGAGCCGTGAGCCGCCTTCGACAGGCAGGACCGAAGCCGACTGGGGGCAAGCTGAACCGGCCTCGGACACAATAACCGTGCATCGCCAGCGTTTCAGACAGTCCGGCGTTTTTCGCTGGCGGCTGGTCGCTGACCAGAACAATATTTGTGCTGGCAAATTTTCTGCCGCTCAGGCCCCGTCCGAGAAGCACTCTCACTCCCCACCGCTCGGCCATAAGCAAGCCGAGGCCCAGGACGGCGAAAAGTGTGCCCGCTTGGTGAGAAGAGCCCGAACCGATTGCAAAACCGTACCCGGCCCATATCAAGAACAACAATGACGCCCATGCAATCCAGACGGCGCGCATCTGCCTTCGGAGGACGAGGAGCTCAGCTGGCCGATAAAGACCGTGGGTCTTCAAGAGGCAAACGAGACATGCCGCGCTGACTAGCGCCAGGCCAAGTGCGTTGCTTAAGTCGCCTGCAGCCCACCCATTCTGAGCTTGGCACAGCCACGTCGAAACGACGCTCGCAAAAACAACGGTCGCAATATCCGCACAGAGCGCCACGTATTCGATCGAGTCGTAACGGAGAGGCCATTTGGGCTGGCGGGATACTATCGGCCCGGGACTGACACGATCCGTAACTTCCCGATCGGGGAAATGTCGGTTCACGAAATTCATTGTCGGGACACCCGCGATTTAATATTTAATATATTATTAATTAATCCGATTTCAAGAGAAAAATTCTGGTTTCCACCATTTAAATATGTCGCACTGCTCAGAGGATCCTATCGAGATCCCTGCCGGGAATTCCGTGCGCGCATGTTGTCGAGGTAGGTCGGATCGAGCTCCGAAATTAAGTTCTCGAGATAGATCTTCCCCTCGGCCGAGGCTGACCGGTACGCGGCCACAAGCGCTGGTCTGATAGCAGGTCGACGCGTAACGACGAGGCTGACGTCCCGCTTGATCAAGTCCCGAAATTCAAGCTCGCGTACCACAGCATCTGTAGCGAGCGCGACGGACAGCCTTAACGGAAGCAGATCCAGATCGTTCGGCGCAGTATAGTACGACATCTTGAGCATGGCTGCCGTCCGGATCGAATTCTGTTTCGGCGCCGCCGCGAGCATGAGCCAAATGTCGCCGCGGAGCGGCGACGAGCGCAGCGCGCGGGCAAACGCGTTCGACGCTGCCGGAAGTTCCGTTTTTTGCTCGTCCGCGGCGAGAGCCGGATCTCCACGGGATCGTGATTCCCCTCGGATCCAAAGGTCTTCATGCGCTGCCGCAGCCGAAACTGGTTTCGAGATCCCGTTTGGCCATGCTGCTGCGGCCGAAACAGCTGGCGACAAAGAAGACTGATCTCCGAGATACCGTCCAGGGAGGACCATCCATATCGTCTGTATGATCAGCGCTATTCCAAGCACCGCCAGAGCAGCGCGCGGCCATGGGATGGCAAACGCTGGCGCTAGCCTTGGACGAGACGCCGGAGCTGGACCGGCCATCCAGTCCGAAGCCCCTTTCGATTCCAAGGATATGGGCTCTCGGGCCGCACCGGAGACGCTTTGACCGAACGCCAGCCCAAAAAGCGCAGCGACCAAAAGCGATGCGCCCAAACCCAGAATTCCATGGTCGGCAAAGGCCAGTATCGTCAGTGCAATCGAAGCACCGGCGCCCAAGGCGGGGTACACGTAGTCGTAAGCTCGTGACAGAGAACGCCTGATCAGAATACAAGCGCCGAGCATCGCTATTACTACAAGGCCGCAAAGGAACGCCCAGCCCATGTCTATAACCATTGAGGCGGCAGCCGTTGGCCTTTCTCGCGGGGCGCCGATTCCAATGTCCCGATAAAGCGGCAAAAGGACCGTCGAAGCGCCGGCACCGGATCCCGCCGGCCTGACCTCCTGTAGCATCCGTTCTGTCGCGATCTGACTGCTCGTTGACAAGGCGATCGTCACATCGGTGTTCGTCCTAAACGGAATAACCGTTACGCTGGCAATAAAGAATATTGCGGCGGTTGCGAAAACGCCAGCGGTGCCCCACAAGCCCAAGAACAACCTGCGAATAACGAAAACCGAGAGCAAGATTGCTGATCCGAGGAGGGCGGCGATGACGGCGGTGGAGTTGGTCCGAATGAGCAGCGCGGCCAAGCAGACAATCATTGCGATGGTCGCGGCGGACAGAGCAAGGAACGGAACTGGCGCAACTGTTCCTGGCCGACTGTGCCGGGCTATTTGATCGGCCGCGCGTATTGCCGTGGCGCAGGAGAGCAAGACGCCGAGCACTGCGACGGTTGAGCCATCGGGCCCGGCGACACCGGCAGTTTCCTTGCCGAACCACATGGCCGTGGCAATCGTGGCTATCGACAGTAGTATATGCAGGACTTGCGCTGCGCGATATCGGTCAAGCGTGATGACCGCAGTGACGAGGGCCGCGGCGAGCACAGCGCAATACTGCGCCAGCGAGAGCATAGTCGCCCCCATATCGAGTGTGATTTTTTCGGCGAGGGGCTCGCTTAAAGCCGCCGAAGCAGTTGCCCAGATGGGATTTCCGAGCGTGTCCATAGGCATCGGCACCACCTGTAACGCCATCCAGAGGGCCGGAGCCGCGAGCACAACGACGGGACCAGTCCGGAGCAGCTTGGTGAGCCCGAGGGAGGCGGGCGATGGAAAGATCGCTACAACGAGCGCGGCTGTTGCTAGTATGAATGATGCCAATCCCAAGCTTTGCAGGCTTTCCGGCATTGCGAGCGCCGCGGTGATCGCCACAAACTCGGCTAACAGGACAAGCCAGATAATCATGTAAACACCATGGTGTGGTGCGGCCACTCCGGTGGCCGGAGAACGTGCAGGCCGCTACGAGACAGCATCAAGAGCCGGAAAGGCCATAACGGATATAGTGGCTGTCATGATAGTAATAGCTCCGATGGCCGTCATACCGAGCCATTGCCTTGGTATCCGTCTTGCTGAGAACTGCCCCAATCAGCGATTCATGAATGTTGGGTGCCGTGTGCAGTGCGTGCTGCACGACATCTATTTTGGTGCGGCCCCACTCAACGATTAGAATATAGCCGTCTATTAGAGATGAAGTGACTCGGACATCAACTAACGGGGTCAGGGGAGGAAGGTCGACGATGACGTAGTCATAGTCAGCTCGCAGGCGGTCGAACAGCTTGCTTATTGCGTCGGCGCACAGAATCTCGCTGGTGTGAAGCAGAGATCCCCGCCGCACGGCGGGTAGAAATGCAAGGTTCGTCGTGGGATCTCGCCAAATCGTGTCCGCCAGGGATCGGCTGCCGTTTGCAACTTCGATGATTCCGTTGACAGCCCTGGGCGCAAAGATCGCAGAAAGTGAGGGATTCCTGAGGTCGCAATCGACGATGATCGCTTTCTTGCCGGTGTGCCCGATCAATTGCGCGAGCGAGGCTGCAATCGTAGTCTTCCCCTCATTCGGCAGGGCCGAGGTAATGCCGATGACCTGGGAGGAGATTTTGGCCGGATTGTGGTCGATGGCTAGCTTGATGGAACGAATGGCCTCGGTATATCGAGATAGCGGCATTCCGACCACGGTCCGATGAATTGCCATTGGAGACGGAACTATCCGTTGTTGAACGTCATCATCGGTTGGCTGGGAGCGAACTGGTTGCTTCGCGGATTTGCGGGCCGGTAACAATGGGACTAAAGACAGGCAAGGCAATTCCAGCACAGTTTCCACCTGTGAAGAGGTACGAAAGACGCGGTCCATGATGTCTCTGAGGAGCGCCAAGCCGACGCCCATCGCGAGACCGCCGAAGATGCCGAACGCCAGCACCAACATTGTCTTTGGCTTGCTCTTGCTCGGCGGCGGCGATGCGGGGAAAAGTACCCGCGTTTCCGAGACGGGAAATGTCTCCTGCTGCGCGGAGCCCATGTAACGCTGCAGAAAGGTCTCGTACAAGCTACGCAAACCCTTTGCCCGGCTTTCCAACTCCTTGATGGTCAGCTCGGCAGAATTGACTGAACGGGACTGCGAAACGGCCTTGGACAGTTGCTTTTCGATTTCTTGTTGCCGCTGTTTGGCGAATTCGAACTCGCTTCGGCTGACTTCGGCAAGTCTTTTGACTTCGTCGAAAATGGAGACGCGAAATTCCCGCGCGCGGTTCCGGATATTGACGACTGCTAGGTGGTCGCGACCTACCCTGGCCGACAACTCGGCCTCACGCCTCATGAGTTCCAGATACTGCTGACGCAGCCCGTTGATGATCTGACTGTTTGTCGAATCGGCTCCGATTGCATCCAGATTGTTCATCGAGGACGGCTTTGTCGGATCGGAGGCAAGGAGTGCTTCATAGCGAGCCAATTTGGCCGTTGCCTCAGAGGTCTGCGCGCGCGCGGCAGCCAATCGATTGTTGATTTCTGTGATCTGCTGTTCGTCGATGGGCTTTCCGTCCAAAGAAACGATATTGTTCTGGGTCTTGTAGACGTCGACGGCACGTTGTGCAGCGAGGGCTTGGTCGCCGAGATCGCGCAGCCTCTCCTGCAGCCAGCTTGTTGCCCTGCGATTGGCATCGAATTTCCCATTGAGCTGGTCCGCAACATAGGTGTTGGCTACGGCGTTGACGATCTCCGCGGCCCGGAGTGCGGTGCTCGAATTAAAGCTGATCTCGATGACGTTGCTGTACCCGACACGCCCTGCCGAAAGCCGATTGAGAAATGCGTCTACGATAGTGTCTAATGGTTCGCCATGTGTATCGGGTGGGCCATCCTTCTTCGATCCAATCGACCCCCATGACCGAATTCGCTGCCAGAGCGACTGTAGAGACAGCCCTGACCCATTAAAGTCCGGATCGTCCGCCAGCTTTAACTGGTCGATGACAGCAACCGCAGTGGCCTTTGATCTCAGGAGTTGAAGCTGGGTTTCGATTTGACTGAGATCGAAGGCCGGCTCGGCGAGGAGCGATTGCTGCTGGACAAATTGGGGCCTTGGAGTAGCCAACAGGATCTGAACCTGCGCGGTATAGGTTGGAGACGCCAAGCGGAGATAGAGCAGGCTGGCTGCAGTTACGAGCCCGGCAGTGACAAGGATCATGAGATATTGGCGTCGTAGAAGCCCGAGGCCGAAATTGATGACGTCGCTGATTCCTCCGCTGTCCGTTTGAACGGGTGGGGCCAGCCCGGTCACAGGCAGCCGTACGCTATCTGTGTGTCGAAGATTGTTCTGGAGCATCACGTACCTGTTCGACGGTGGGTCACGTTGGGCCGCTCGCCCGCAAACCAAGGGGCGCGCGGGCGGGGGGATTATATGCATATAAAAACCTGCTTGCCAAATTAAATAAATCATATATTAATCGAAGCTGAAATTGAAAATGACGATGGGTCTGTCGTTTCGGCCCGGCGTTGGAAAAATGGAAGGTGCTTCTACGGGTTACGGTCTAGCCGGTATTTGCACGAAAATAATGTGAGCGTTTCGAGACGGATCGGCGGGCGGATAATTAAATTCCGTCGAATATTTACTTATGGTCCGTCGCAACGAACCCCGATGGGGAAATATTAAGGGCCGGCAGGAGGTGCCCAATGCTGGAACTGCGATCCTTGGCGATCCCCGATGTCAAAGTCATTCGAACAGATCGGTTTTCCGATGCCCGCGGCTACTTCTGTGAGACCTTTCAGCAATCGGCTTTTGCGGAGAAGGGAATCCTGATTCCGTTCCGAAGGGATTCGCGCATGGGTTCTGTACCTTGCAGCCCAAGACCGTCGTCTTGTACAAGGTCGACCAAGTCTACGCCCCCAGCCATGACAGCGGCGTCTATTGGGCTGATCCCGCATTAGCGATCAAGTGGCCCGTCACACCGTCAGAGGCTCAGATATCGCCAAAGGACCAGACCCTTCCTGCGCTCAAGCAGCTTGCTTGCGTTTTCGAATAGTGGAGATGAGTGGAATGCGTATCCTGGTGACCGGCGGAGCGGGCTTTATCGGTTCTGCTGTGTGTCGCCGTTTGGTGCTGCAGACCAGTGCCGCGGTGGTCAACATCGACAAGTTGACATACGCAGCCGACCTGACTTCGCTGGCGAGCATCGAAGGGCTGGGGTCTTATGCATTCCTGCAGTCCGACATCTGCGATCGAGAGGCTATGGGTCTCGCGTTCGCCGACTACGAGCCGGATGCGATCATACACCTGGCCGCCGAAAGCCACGTCGACCGTTCGATCACCGGACCCGAGGCCTTCGTCAGCACCAATATAGTTGGTACCTACACGCTGTTGGAGGCGGCCAGGACCTACTACGAACGTCTGCCGCTTCCGCGGCGGAAGCAGTTCCGCTTCATCCACGTATCGACAGACGAAGTCTATGGCTCATTGGGGCCGGAGGATTTGTTTCGCGAGGACACGCCCTACAGGCCGAGTTCGCCGTATTCGGCGAGCAAGGCGGCCTCGGACCACCTCGCACTCGCGTGGTTTCGAACCTACGGTCTGCCGGTCATCGTATCGAATTGTTCGAACAATTACGGGCCGTACCAGTTCCCGGAAAAGCTCATCCCGCTGACGATCCTCAATGCGCTCGACCGGAAGCCGCTACCGGTCTATGGCGACGGCAGAAATATTCGCGACTGGCTTCATGTCGATGATCATGCCGCTGGCTTGATAAGACTTCTGTACGAAGGAAGACCGGGCGAGAAGTACAATTTCGGCGGAGATGGCCAGCGGTCCAACCTGGAGGTGGTCACCCGGATTTGTGACATGGTGGATCGGTTATCCCCGGGCGCGGGAGCGAGGCGATCTCTCATTACGTTCGTGCCGGATCGTCCAGGACATGATGCGCGCTATACAATCGACGCGTCTAAGGCGCATCGCGAACTTGGCTGGGAGCCGACGAGAACCTTCGAACAGGGCTTGGCCGAAACCGTCGGATGGTATCTCAACAATCGTGCATGGTGGCAACGTGCTCGCTGCGGTGTCTATGACGGCTCGCGTCTGGGTCTGCTCGCTGCTCAACATTGAGGTAAAGATGACAGATCGACCCATCCTCATTGCCGGGCGGAACGGTCAGTTGGCCAGATGTCTTCGTGATCTCGCTGCAGCGCGCGGTCTGCCTGCGGTGGCTCTCGGGCGGCCAGAACTCGATCTGGAGAACCGCGAAGGGAACGACAAGCTCATCGCGTCGATCGCGCCGTCGGCAATCATCAATACGGCCGCTTATACGGCGGTCGATCGGGCCGAATCTGAAGCCGCGAAAGTGTTCAGCATCAACCGCGATGGTGCGGCAACGTTGGCAAACGTCGCTTGGCAGATGAACATTCCACTCATCCATCTCTCGACCGACTATGTGTTCGACGGCGCAAAACCGGATGCGTACGACGAAAGCGACATTCCCGCGCCGTTAAATGTCTACGGCGCGTCGAAGCTTGCCGGCGAAGCTGCTGTATTGGCCGCGCATCCGCTCGCGACCGTCATCAGATGCTCGTGGCTTTACAGCCCCTATGGCAGCAACTTCGTTCGAACGATGTTGCGGTTATGCGAGACGCAGCCCATCGCAAGGGTTGTCCGGGACCAACAGGGAAATCCGACCTACGCATACGACCTCGCGGAGGCTATCCTTCAGATCGCAGAACGGTCAGTAACGGTCGATCGCAGGGCCGCGGCCGGCATCTTTCATCTCGCCGGTCAAGGCGAGACGAGCTGGCACGACTTTGCGAAGGCAATGTTCGACGAGCTTTCCCGTCGTGGAGCGCGGATTCCGGCGCTCGAGGCGATCACGACTGAAGAGTTTCCGACCGCTGCGCGTCGGCCTCGAAACTCGCGCCTGGATTCATCCAAGGCCGAACGCGTGTTCGGAATTCGCCTGGCGGCCTGGCGCCATTCACTCGAAGCTTGTCTTGACCAGCTGGTCGGAGAAGGAGACACCGATGCTGAAGGGAATCGTGCTGGCTGGCGGCAGCAGAACGCGCCTCTATCCGATCACGTGCCTGGTCAGCAAGCAGTTGCTCCCGATCAATGACAAGCCGATGATCTATTATCCCCTGTCGACGCTGATCCTGGCAGGGATCCGCGAAATTCTGATTCTTACCACGCCGTCAGACCGGTGTCAGTTCGAGCGGTTGCTAGAGGACGGGAGCCAATGGGGCATTCGGCTCAGCTACGCGGAACAGACCCGTCCTGCCGGTCTCGCGAACGCCTTCATTGTTGGTGCCGATTTCATCGGAAGCGATCGTGTGGCGATGGTGCTTGGCGACAATATCTTCTTCGGCGATGGTCTGAGTGAACTGCTGGCCAGGGCGGCGGGACGTGAGGAAGGCGCCAGGGTCTTCGCGTATCATGTGCGCGATCCGGAACGATATGGCGTCGTGGCATTTGACGAGGCGGATCGTCCGATACGGATCGAGGAGAAGCCGAGCAAGCCAGCGTCGATTTGGGCGATCACCGGTCTTTACTTCTTCGATAATCGCGTTGTCCGCTACGCTCGTCGCGTTGAACCGTCGCCGCGCGGCGAGCTTGAGATCACCGATCTGCAAATGCGCTACCTTTCAGCCGACGCGCTCCATGTCGAGCGCATGGGGCGCGGGTTTGCCTGGCATGGATACCGGCACGGGTGCGTCGCTCATCGATGGTGGGACGTTCGTCCAAACCCTCGAAAAGCGGCAGGGAATGAAGATCGCCTGTCTTGAGGAGGTCGCCTTCAGCCTCGGCTCCATCAATCGTGATCAACTTCTCGCTTTGGCCGAGCCGCTGCAGAAGAGCGGGTATGGCAGGTATCTCAATGAAATCTTGCAGTTTCGCCGTTAAGTTAAATGTTAAAATAAATGGATTGAAATTACGGTTGATTTAATTATTAATTGAATCGCATTCTGTTGTGCTGATTTCGAGAGGCCGGCCATGCTGAACCAAAAGGCGAGCGTCCTTGATCGAGGAACCGAGCCCCTCTTGCCGGAAGAAGCCGATTCCGGCTGGTCAGATGCCAGCGCGCGAGGTGCATGGTTGTGGCCAACGGCCGGCGCCTGGACACCGCCAGTGTTGAATCAGTTTGGGATCTCGCTGAATGCGGACCAGGCGGTCGGCGGGCCGAATCCCCTGTCCAGGGCAATTGCGGTTATCAACGCTGGTCAGGTGGCAACTGCATTGCTGTCGCGTGGCGGCTTCGGCAGGACGCTGGCCCGCGGTATCCCGCCATTCCAATCGAGGTTGGCCGCTCTGCTCTCGAGTTCGGCAAGTCTGTTGGCTCGCCCCAACGCAGGGGGCCCGGCGTTCTCATTCGTGCCCGACCATCAGGTGGCGCAGGCATCATCGAGCACCGGCACCAGTCATTGGACCAATTCGAGCGGCGGCTACGGTCCATCCGCTTTCGAGGGACCTTGGACCCCACTGCACACGGGGCCATTCATCGGGTCAGAGCACCTGCCCAATGCGGCTGCGGGAATGGCAGGCCGGCCAGCGTCTCACTCCAGATTGGTGGATCCATCATCCACGTCTTCGATGTTGAGTAGACCGGTCTCGTTCCAGGCCTCCCCCGACGAGGCTGCGCCGCCCTCCAGCGCACGTGGCGGATCTGCCGTCAATTCGCTGTTCCTAACGACGGACAGGGCGGACTACGCGCCGGGCAGTACGGCAACGTTTAGCGCAGCCGGCATCGGGTCGGGGGCGTCAGTCACATTCAATATTGCCGATCTAGTGAGCGCGCCCGGCGCTAACGGCATTGCCGATGTCTATACGCCCTTCACGATCAAAGACGAGGGCATCGGCGACATGGATGGGCTGGCCAATGGGACAGTCGTCGCGCAATGGCAGGTGCCCGCTGATGGCCGAGCGACCGGAGCTACATTGCAACTCACCGCGACCTCCGGCGCCCAAACGGGGACGGCGACCTTCAGCGACGCGGGCAACAAAATTGTCACTGAGAATCAACTGCCGGGTACGCCGAAGAGCACATGGGCGATCCACGGCTCGATCGCGAACGCAGGCGACTCGCAGATTGAAGGCTTCGCGACACAGATCAGCACCAATGCCGGACAGACCGTGTCGTTCAAGATTGACACCGCCTCGTCGGTGACGGGCTACACGCTCGATATCTACCGACTTGGCTACTATGGTGGCAATGGCGCGCACCTGATCGGCAGTATGCATCACACTGGAACGGACAATCAGCCAAACCCAATCTTCAATTCTGCGACTAAAACTGTCGACGCCGGGAACTGGTCGGTGACGGACTCATGGACAATTCCCAGCACGGCCGTCTCGGGGGTCTACTTCGCCAAGCTGACGACGGATACAGGCGATGACGAGAACATGATTCCATTCATCGTCCGTAACGACGGCACCACCTCGGGCATTCTGTTCCAGACCAGTGATCAGACCTGGGAAGCGTACAATCCCTGGGGCGGATATAATCTTTATCAAGGCCCTAATGGCAAGGACGATCGTGCCTATGCCGTCAGCTACAATCGTCCGATCGCCATGAATTCAACGTCCAACTTGGCCGGGCCGGCGGATTTTCTGTTTGGCGAGGAATATGCCGCGATCTATTGGCTGGAGCAGAACGGCTACGATGTCAGCTACATCTCCGGCATCGATGCCGCGACCAGCCCCGGATTGCTGCGCAACACCAACGCCTACATCGATGTTGGCCACGACGAATACTGGACGCAATCACAATTCGCCAATGTCAAGGCCGCGGCAGACGCGGGTGTCGATCTCGCCTTTCTAAGCGGTAATCAAATTTATTGGGACACGGAGCTTGCTCCGAGTTTCGACGCTAGCCATACGCCCAACCGGACAATTGTGGAGTACAAAGACATCTGGAGCGGCACGCAACTTGACCCGAACGGCACCGCCAACGGCGGAGCGGGTCTGTTTCGCGATCCCGTGTACGGACCGGGGACTCCGGAAAACTCACTCTCCGGCACGATCTTCACGGTCGACGATATCGGCACGCTCGACAACATCACGATTCCCGCCAGCATGTCGCAACTCCGGTTCTGGAGAAACACCAGCGTCGCCAGCGGCAACGGCGGGACGCTGACGCATCTACTGGGTTACGAGTGGGACAGCGACCTCGACAACGGTTTCCGGCCCGCCGGGTTGATCGACATGTCGTCGACGACGAGGAACGTGAACACGTTGCTCTTGGACAACGGGTTGACCACAGGTTCTGGCACGGCCACACACAGCCTGACGCTGTACCGTGACACGACCAGCAGCGCGTTGGTGTTCGGCGCCGGCACGGTCATGTGGTCGTGGGGCTTGTCAGATCAGCACGCGGACTATCGTGGCCTTACTGCGCCGGTGAGCACCGCCGTGCAGCAATCGATGGTCAATCTGTTCGCCGACATGGGAGTAACGCCGCAGACGCTGCAGGCCAGCCTTGTGCTCGCGCAGGCCTCCGCCGACCACACCGTCCCAACCTCCGTCATCACCTCCCCGACAGGCGGTACGAGCTTTAACCAGGACCAGACGGTCACTATTACCGGCACCGCCTCGGACGTCGGTGGCCGTGTGGCCGGCGTTGAGGTTTCAACCGACGGCGGCACGACCTGGCACCCTGCGTCGGGGACGACCAACTGGAGCTACGCGTGGGCCGCTGTGGGTCCCGGCACGCATGTGATCGAAGCGCGCGCGACCGACGACAGCGTCAACCTGCAGACAACTCCAGCCATGGTCAGCGTCAACGTCACAGGTGGGAGCGGTACAGGAAGCCTCTTCACAGCTTCCAACGTACCGGCGCAGACCGGTTTGAATGATGGCACGCCGCTTGAAGTCGGCGTGAAGTTTACCTCCGCCACGGCCGGTCAAATCACCGCGCTGAAATTCTATCGTAGTCCGAGCGACAGAGGGGCTGATCTCGTCGATCTCTGGACCGCGACCGGAACCAAGCTTGCCAGCGCGAGTTTCACCAACACGACGACGAGCGGCTGGCAAACGGTCAATCTGGCGACCCCCGTCACGATCAGTGCCAATACAACCTATATCGCCTCGTATCATACCAATGGTGCGTATGTCGCCACGAACAATTTCTTCGCCAATTCCTTTACCAGCGGCAATTTGACGGCGCCTTCGTCCGCCGCATCTGGCGGCAACGGCGTCTATTCCTACGGCGGTACCAGCACGGCTGGTATATTCCCGACGAGTACGTTTGGTTCTACGAACTACTGGGCTGACGTGGTGTTTGTCCCCAGCAGCGGCACCAACAGGCCGCCGACTGCCGTCGCCGATACCGGCGACGCCACGGAGAAGGGTGGGACTAACAATGGCACGGGTGGCTCGCCCGGCACCGGGAACGTGCTGACGAATGATACCGATCCGGATTCCGGCGACACCAAGACCGTGACCGCAGTCAGCTTTGGCTCGACGTCTGGCACGCTCGGATCGTCACTCAATGGCGCGCACGGCAGCTTGGTCCTCAACGCCTTGGGCGCGTTTACCTACACGGTCAATGAAACGGATCCCGCCGTGCAGGCATTGCGGCTCTCGACCAATACGCTGATTGATGCCTTCAATTACACGATGCGCGATTCTGCCGGTGCGACATCATCGTCTACGGTCACCATCACGATTCATGGCGCCAACGACGCACCGGTGCTGGCGGTCCAAACCGGTAACCAAACGGCAACGGTCGGCTCGGCGTTCTCGCTGACGCTGCCTGCCGGCACCTTCACCGATGTCGATTCCGGCGATTCGCTCGCCTACGCCGCAACCGCCGCCGATGGCTCGCCACTTCCTGCCTGGCTGACCTTCAACGCGTCGACGCGGACTTTCAGTGGCACACCGACGTCTGCGGATGTCGGCACCGTCAGTGTGAAGGCGACTGCCGCCGATCTCGGCAGCCTCTCCGCGAGCGAAATGTTCAATATCGTGGTGAGCACAACTCCATCGACGGTCAGTCTATTCTCGACCTCCGATAGGCCCTCGGTGCTATCGGACTCCGACACGTCGCAGGTCAATTTGGGGGTACGATTTACGTCCTCCGCGGCCGGCACGATTACCGGCATCAAGTATTACAAGAGTGCGAACGACACCGGCACCCATACCGGATCACTGTGGAGTAGCACAGGCACGCTTCTGGCGACCGCCACCTTCACCAACGAGACCAGCAGCGGTTGGCAAACCGTCACTTTCAGTAGTCCGGTCTCGATCACGCCTGGCACCACCTATATCGCAAGCTTCCATAGCAACGGCCGCTATGCCGATACGCCCAGCTACTTCACTGCTGCTCACGCGAATGGGCCGCTTACGGCCTCTGCGAGCAACAATGGTGTCTACACCTATGGAACCGCGAATCTGTTTCCGACGGGCACGTTCAACGCCACCAACTATTGGGTGGACGTCGTCTTCAGCAATTCCGGCGGCGGAACCAACCAGCCGCCGATCGCCAATAACGATAGCGGCTTCAACGCGACCAAAGACGTGGCGCTTAGCATTCCCGGAACATCACTTCTAGCAAACGATACCGATCCTAACGGGGACGCTCTGACGATCACGGGGGTCAGTGGGGCCGTCAACGGCACCGCCAGTTTCAACGCTCAGAACAACACGGTGACGTTCACCCCAGCCAATGGCTATACGGGACCGGCCTCATTCAACTATGCCATCTCCGATGGCCGCGGTGGTATCGCCAGCGCAACAGCAAGCGTCACCGTCCAGGCGCCCTCGTCGAGCACCGTGAGCCTGTTCAGCTCCAATCCCACGCCGAGCATTGTCTCCGTCAACGATCCAAGTTCGGTGGAACTTGGCATGAAATTCCAGGCATCCACCACAGGCGACATTGTCGGGTTGCGCTTCTACAAAGGCCCGAACAATACGGGCACACACGTTGCCGATCTATGGAGCAGCACGGGCGCGCTGCTAGCCACTGCCACTTTTACCAACGAGACAGCAAGCGGCTGGCAGCAGGTCAATTTCGGTACGCCGGTGACGATAGCGGCGGGGACAACCTATGTCGCATCCTACCATACTGCGGGCAACTACTCGGCCGATCCCAACCTGTTTGCCAGTTCGGTGACCAACGGGCCATTGACCGCCCCGTCATCCGCGTCCAGCGGGGGGAACGGCGTCTATGCGTACGGATCCGGAAGCCTCTTCCCGACCAACACCTTCAACGCGACCAGCTACGCGGTTGACGTCCTCTTCAGGCCGCAGCTCGCAGCATAGGGAGAATCGGAATGCATACGGAGCTCTATACCGACGGGATTGACGAGGTCACAATTGGCGGGGCGATCGTGCGGGTGGACTTGGTCAGTCTCTCGCCCACGGAACGTGACGCCAACAATGCGCCAAAGAAGGTGTTTCGCCAGAGATTAATCTTTTCGGCGGAATCCTTCGCGAACTCTGTCGAGGTGATGCAAAACGCGCTTCAGGGTCTGGTGGACGCCGGCGTCGTCCAGCGCAATCGGCCAAGGCCGCCGACTACACCGCCACAGGCAACCGCACCACTTGAATCTTCGTCATCGGCTTCGGACAGCTCCAGATCTCCAAATGTCTCAACCAACTTCCGTTGAAATTGAGCGGTGTGAACCAGCACCGCTCTCGTCTGAGGACGAGCCGCGTTGGGCCGCTCAAACCGCCCTTGAATGCCTGTCGAGGGTCGCCGCCCATCACGGTATCTCTCTACCGTCGGATCGTTTACGTCACGCTTATGCCGTCGATGATGCCGGCATCTCGACCGACCTCTTGCTGCGCATGGCGCATGAGGCCGGTCTTCGCGCTCGGGAAACGCAGCTCGATTGGAAGGCGCTATGTCGGCTCGGCGAAGCCTATCCGGCTCTTGTTCAGCTCTCGAACCAGAACTGGGTCCTTGTTGTCGGCGCCGGGCCGGAACGCGATGCTGTAACTGTCTTCGATCCCTTGGCTGAGCGGAGGGACGAGCCGCTGCTTGTCGATGCTGAACGGTTTTGTGCCCGATGGCTCGGAAGGGTTATCCTGTTCAAGCGCGAGAGTCGTTCAACACAGGGCCAGAGGGCCTTTGGATTGCGCTGGTTCGTACCCGAAATGCTCCGGGAATGGCGATTGTTCTCTGACGTCGCGATCGCCGCCGTCTTCCTGTATGCGCTCGGCCTCGCGCTTCCGATCTTCTTTCAACTCGTGATCGACAAAGTTCTTGTGCACGAGAGTCTCACGACGCTCTACGTACTCTCGGCTGGCGCGATCATAGCGCTCTCCTTCGATGCCATATTCACCTTCTTGCGTCGTTACCTGTTGCTGTATGCCACGAACAAGATCGACATCCGGGTTGCGACCAAAACGTTCCGGCATCTTTTGGGGCTTCCCGTAACCTTCTTCGAGCGTATCTCGGCCGGCGTCCTGGTGAAGCACATGCAGCAGGCCGGGCGGATTCGCGAGTTTCTGACCGGTCGGCTGTTCCTGACCGCCTTGGACGCGCTTTCGCTGTTCGTCTTCCTGCCTGTCCTCGCGCTCTACAGCGTCAAGCTGACATGCGTCGTCCTGGCCTTTACCGCCATCAGCGGCAGCGTGGTTGTGATTTTGATGGGACCGTTCCGACGACGGCTCTACCAGCTCTACCAAGCCGAAGCCGGCCGCCAGGCTCTTCTGGTCGAGACGGTGCATGGGATGCGCACGGTGAAGTCATTGGCCATGGAGCCCAACCAGAACAGGGCGTGGGACGATCGCTGCGCGCAATCGGTATCGATGCGGTTTGGGGTTGAAAAGATCTCGGCGGGCGCCCAGGCGCTGACCGGGTTTCTCGAGAAGATGATGACGCTCGGCATCGTGGCCCTGGGCGCGCTGGATGTCTTCGCTGGCGAGATGACGATCGGCGCGCTGGTCGCCTTCAACATGCTGGCGGGACGGGTTTCGGGGCCGCTGGTCCAAATGGTGACGATGGTTCACGAATATCAGGAGGTCGCGCTGGCGGTTAAAATGCTGGGCGAGGTTATGAATAAGGAGCTGGAACGGGACGGTCAACGCGAGGGGCTGCGTCCCGATTTCGCCGGCCAGATCGAGTTTGAAAACGTCACCTTCCGCTATGGCGAGGGTACGCCGGCGCTGGACGACGTGTCGTTTTCAATCGCTCCAGGTTCGGTCTTTGGGATTGTCGGCCGGAGCGGCTCAGGAAAGACGACGCTGACGCGACTGATCGCGGGAATGTATCCGGTACAGCAGGGATTGCTGCGGATCGACGGCCACGATTCGCGCGAGATCGATCTCACCCATCTGCGGAGGAATCTCGGGGTCGTGCTCCAGGACAATTTCCTGTTCCGGGGCACCGTGCGCGAAAATATCGCTTGCGTGAAGCGTGATGCGACGTTCGACGAAGTTGTCAGGGCGGCCCAGCTCGCCGGTGCCGACGAGTTCATTGAGCGGCTGCCGAGGGGGTTCGACACCATGCTCGAGGAGCAGGCATCGAACCTGTCGGGCGGGCAAAAGCAGCGGCTTGCGATCGCCCGCGCCTTGATCGTCAACCCGCGCATTCTGATCCTCGATGAAGCGACCAGCGCGCTGGACTCCGAGAGCGAAGCGATCATCCGGCGCAATCTGCGGCGTATCGCCGAGGGACGAACCGTCATCATTGTATCGCACCGGCTTTCGATGCTGTCGGATGCGAGCCAGATTTTGGTCATCGACCGTGGACGGATCGTCGATGTGGATCGTCACGACGGGCTGCTGGCGAAGTGTACGATCTACAGGCATCTCTGGAATCAGCAGACGAGACAGGTCGCATGACCGGCGCCGAGAAAAGCAGGGCGGAAGGGAGCTCCGGCAGATCGGGGCCTTCGATCGTTTCACGGAGGCGGCGCGGGCTGTTGAGGCCCGCGCCGACGGCATCTCGCGTAGTTGCGGAATTTCAGTCCGACGCCGCCGCGATCGAGCAGGGAACGCCACCGCGCGTAGGACGGATCACGCTCTATTGTGTCGTCGCCCTGATCGCGACCGCCATCGCGTTCGCATGCGTGTCGCGTGTTGATATGATTGTGACGGCACAGGGCAAACTGATCACCACACGTCCTAACCTGGTTGTACAGCCGCTGGAAACATCGGTCATTCGGGACATTCGCGTTAAGGCCGGCGACCTCGTTGATCGCGGCGACGTCCTTGCGATACTCGATCCGACCTTTTCTCAGGCCGATCTTGATCAACTGCGCAGCCGCTTGGCGGGCTTGGACGCCTCCATCGACCGGGTTCGGGCGGAATTGGACGGCGTTGAGTACGTCCTCGAGGAGTCCGCGAATGCCGATCAGGCGCTGCAGCGAAAGGTATTCCTCCAGAGAAAGACGGCTTACGAACTTCAGATTCAGAACTATGACGCGCAGATCGCGTCCGCTCAGGCCAATCTAAAGACGGCCCAGGATGAGGAGTTCGTTCTGGCCCAGCGGCTGGACACCATGCAGTCCATTGAGGCCATGCGAAATGTGTTGATGGCCAAGGAGGTCGGTTCAAGACTGAACTTCCTGCTGTCCCGGGACGCGCGGCTGGAGGTTGAAAGCAATCTGGCGCGTGTTCGTGGCGCAATTGTCGACAACATGCATCGTTTGGACAAGGCCCGTGCAGACCAAAAGGTCTTCGCTGCAGAGTTTCGCCGTACTGCCTATCAGGAGCTCGTGGAGACGTTGCCCAAGCGTAACAGCGCCGCGGAGGAGCTCAAGAAGACGGAGCTTCGCCGGCAACTGATCGTGCTGCACGCACCGGCTGATGCGGTGGTACTTGAAATTGCCAATCGGACGGTGGGTTCGGTAATTCGCGAGGCCGAGACATTTTTTGTATTGGTCCCTCGCGACGAGACGCTCCGGGCGGAGGTCAATGTCGAAGGCAGGGATATCGGACAGCTGACGGTCGGGCAGGCCGTACGAGTGAAGTTCGAGGCATTTCCGTTTCAAAAGTACGGCACCGCTACTGGCGAGGTCGGAGTCATCAGTCAGGACTCATTCTCGCCAGAGGCGAAGGCTGAAGGTGTGCGCCGGTCGTCAGCTCCCTATTACCGCGTACTGATCGATCTGCGGGACACGCACCTTCGGCTGCCGTCCGAGCGCGTTCAGTTGATTCCCGGTATGGCGGTCACCGCCGAACTGAAGGTGGGGCGGCGGACTGTGATTTCGTATTTCCTGTATCCACTGCTTCGCGGTCTGGACGAAAGCATCCGGGAATACTGACAAATTCTGTAAGGCCGAATTCTGATTGACGCTCCCATGCAAGCCGTGATGGGCCCATTGGATAGCTTTCCCTGTTTGAACTTCACACGGGGTTCCTTGATCGACTTTAAATAATTTAAAATAAATATTTTGACGGTTAAAATATTTAATGTTATTTATTTTGCAATCGAGAAGTGCCTAACCCCGCATGAGTTATTTGAACTAATTTAGCTGGGGATAGCCTAAGGGAGGCAGCCGATGTTTGGAGGCTCCGTGTTGCAGCACCACCGAAGTGTGCCGTCGGCTCGCGATCGTCCGAAAGTATTGGCGGTTTCCTCGGGAGGAGGGCACTGGGTGCAACTTATGCGCATCAAGGATGCATTCGGAGGCTGTGAAGTCGTTTTCGTGACTGTTCACGAGTCCTATCGCCCGCAAGTGGCGGGTCAAAAGTTTTACGTGGTGAATGACGCCAACCGCTGGACCAAGATCAGGCTTTTGAAAACTGCGCGGAGTGTCGCGCGGATCATTTGGACGGAGAGGCCTGATATTGTCATTTCCACGGGAGCCGCTCCAGGATATTTGGCGTTGCGGCTTGGACGGATCGTCGGTGCGCGAACTATCTGGCTTGATAGCATCGCTAACGTAGAGCATCTCTCGATGTCCGGGTCTAGGATAGGTCGTTCTGCCGACCTCTGGCTGACACAGTGGCCCCACTTGGCGCGACCCGAAGGACCTCACTATGAAGGCGCCGTGCTATGATCTTTGTGACGGTCGGAACGCAGGGGCAATTTGACCGGTTGATTCGAACCATCGATGAATGGGCCGGCGTACGTGGAAGAACGGACGTGTTCGCCCAGACGGGCCCGTCAGCCTATCGCGCCCGGCACATCTGCGTCGAACCGTTCATTGATCCCAGCGAATTCAGGAGTCGCGTAGAATCAGCAAGCCTTGTGGTCGCCCATGCGGGCATGGGGTCAATCATCACGGCTCTCGAGCTGGGAAAGCAAATCATTGTAATGCCTCGTCGAGCCCATCTGAGCGAGCATCGAAATGACCATCAGCTCGCAAGCGCAAAGCGTTTCGCGCAACAGGGCCGGATCATCGTTGCTCTCGACGAGAAGGAGCTAATCCAGAAGCTGGATCGAGTCAGCTTTACTGAAACCGCTGAGCGGCTCGGAGGGCAAGCGTCATCTCATCTTATAGGCACCATTCGGGCCTTCATCGACGCGGAACGTATTCGTTTCGAGAATAGAGCGTAATGGCCGGAGGTGTTGCTGTTTTGGACGAGGGAATCGACGACACGTCGGGTATCTCCGGGCCTAGGCTCATATCCGCACATGTTCACCCGGCTTGAGAACGCTTGTATCGTCTTCGGAGGCTTGCAATGGATGTTAGTATCATCGTCGTAACACACAATACGCGCGAGATGACGATTGAATGTATTCGTTCAATTTTGGAGCAAACGACCAGAGTTCGATATGAGCTGATCGTGTTTGATAGCGGATCGACTGACGGTTCTTCCGAAGCCATCAGGGAACATTTTCCGGCGGTCAAGCTGATCACGTCCGAACGGGATGTTGGTTTCGGAAAAGCCAACAACATCGCAGCGAAAGGTGCACAAGGGCGCCGGCTGTTGCTTATCAATCCGGATACTGTTGTTCTGGACCACGCCATCGATCGACTTAGCGAATTTGCCGACACGACACCCGAGTGCAGCATATGGGGAGGGCGCACCGTCTTCGCCGATGGATCGCTGAACCCGGCATCATGCTGGAAGTTTGCGACGTTATGGAGCGTGTTCTGCTGGGCCGTCGGATTGAACCTGCTTAAGGGCAGCATGGTGTTCAATCCAGAAGGCTATCCAGATTGGAAGCGGGATTGCGTCCGGTCGGTCGATATCGTATCGGGCTGCTTCTTCCTGATCGACGGCGCTCTCTGGCAGGATCTCGGAGGCTTCGATCCGGTGTTCTTCATGTATGCAGAGGAAGCCGATCTGTGCATTCGGGCGCGAAAACTTGGTGCGCGGCCGAAGATTACTCCAACAGCAACCATCGTACATTACGGTGGAGCTTCATATCCTCGGAAAAGCGAGCTCCGAATTCACCTACTGGCCGGCCGCGTGACCCTGATGGACCGTCACTGGTCGCCCCTTTCCCGCGCGATCGGGAGGGGATTGTACTTGCTTATGCCGTTAACGCGATGGCTTGGCTATGAAACGGCAGCAGCGCTGTTACGGGAAAGGAATTACCGCGCGAATGCGCGTGAATGGCATGAGGTCTGGGGAAACCGCTGGCGCTGGGTAAATGGCTGGACAGAAGCCGCCGTAAACGCCGTGTCTACTGAAGATTCAAAGTCTGCCGGGCAGTTTGGCTGAACGTGGAGGGTCGTTCAGGGGAGTTCTGCTCGAAAATAACTCTGTTCTGCATTCTATTCGATGATTCAAAATGCGTCGATTATAATCGAATTAAATAGGTGGCCGGAACGTGTGGCTCTAATCTCGCGGCTTGGAATGCAGTTCAATCATCGATAGGTTGTAAAAAATGTCGAGCGTGCCGATCAAAGTCGCGGTTATAGGATATGGCTACTGGGGTCCCAATCTCGTACGCAACTTTGCGAACACGGATGGTTGCGAGCTCGTGGCAGTCAGCGATCTGGAGCCTTCGAGGCTCGCATCATGCGCGCGTCTGCACCCTAGTGCGGCAACTACAACCAGGCTTCGCGATGTCATCGAGAGTACGAACGTCGATGCGGTCGCAATCGCAACTCCTGTTCATAGCCATTTCGCAATCGCGATGGCGGCGCTCAAAGCAGGAAAGCACGTTTTGGTCGAAAAACCGCTGGCGCAGAGTTCGGACCAGGTGCGTCGGCTAATCGATGAGGCGCAGCTCCGCAATCTGACCCTTATGGTCGACCACACGTTTGTCTATACGCCGGCCGTGCAGAAAATTCGTCAGCTGATTCGTGAAGGCGAGTTGGGTGAGATTCTGTACTACACCGGCAATCGCGCAAGCCTCGGGCTCTTTCAGCAGGATGTCAATGTCATCTGGGATCTTGCCGTCCACGACATATCGATCATTCAGTACATTCTGAAAGAGGCGCCGGTTGCTGTTTCTGCGACAGGGGCGACCCATGTCCGTGGAACTCCGGAAAACATGGCGCACGTGACGCTGTTCTTCGAAAACAGCTGTGTCGCGCACATCAATGTTAACTGGCTGTCTCCAATAAAGGTCAGGCAGACGTTCATCGGGGGAAGTCGCAAGATGATCGTGTACGACGATCTTGAGCCAACCGAAAAGATCAAAGTCTATGACAAGGGCATTTCGGTCAACCCCTCCCCCCAGGCGGCGCACCAGCTTCGGATTGGTTATCGAGCCGGCGACATGTGGGCCCCACACCTCGGCGCAAGCGAGGCGCTCAGCGTCGAAGCAAAGCACTTCGTTGATTGTATCCGCAACGGTAGCAGTCCTCTAAGCAGCGGGACTACTGGATTGCAGGTCGTGCAGATCCTGGAGGCCGCTTCCCGCTCCATCATGGCGCAAGGCAAGCCGGTTCGCTTGACCCATCCGGAGAGAGAAAAGGAGCCGGCCGGCTGAACTGAACGTACAACACTGCTACAGAGTCAGAATGCACTCGGCAGGTGAAGCTACGAGCGAGATCGGCCAGACCGGCGGTCAAGACGCTCGGACATGAAGCCTGCGTAAAAACACGCGATGGAGCCGCAATGACGTCGGTACAACGCTCGATCTTGCTTTCGGCTGCCGATCGCTATGGCAATCTAATTTTGTTCTTTGTGGCGAGCGCGGTTCTCTCCCGCCTCTTGTCGCCGGCAGAGTTTGGGGTCTTCGCCGTCGTAAATGCCATCGCGACCGTACTTACTGCCTCTTTTCAGGAGTTCGGCGGCGCGAACTATCTCGTTCAGAAGCGCGAATTGTCATCTGAAGACATTCGTTCAGCGTTCACCGTCACGTTCGGGATCTCGTTGGGAATTGCGGGCCTTCTGTTCGCCCTGGGCGGGCCTCTGTCGCAGTGGTTCGCGGAGCACGAGCTGAAGAGAGGTGTCGAGGTTACCGCGTTGAACTTTCTGCTGGTGCCGTTCTCCGGAACAATCGCGGCTTTGTTGCGCAGAGACATGAAATTCGGCGCGCTCGCGGTCTACAGTCTCGGGTCCAATGCGGGGGGCGTCCTGGTTTCGATCGCCCTTGCGATGGCAGGATGGAGCTATATGGCGCCGATCTGGGGCGGGGTAGCGGTGAACATGATTTTTATGCTAGTTCTGCTCGCTAGGCACCGCGACTTCGGCGCGCTGCTGCGCCCCTCGTTCGCCGCATATCGCGAGGTCGTCAGCTTTGGCCTCCTCTCGAGCGGCGTGAGCGTCATCAATGTATTCTACAATCTTGCGCCTCAACTGTTCCTTGCGAAGATTCTCGATTTCATGTCGCTGGGTTTGTACAGCCGCGCGATCAACCTGACGCAGATGTTTGACAAGCTCGTCTCGCGGGTTCTGGACCCGGTTATGATGCCGGCAATCGTCGAAAGCCGTAAGGCCGGGGAAGACCTCAAGGCCATTTACCTCAAGGCGATTGAGCTGCTTTCTGCGGTGCAGTGGCCCTTCATGATATTCATGGCGCTGATGGCGCGACCGATCATCTTGCTATGGCTCGGCCAGACCTGGCTTGATATTGTGCCGCTCGTGCGCCTGCTTTGTGTCGCAAGCACGGCGGTATTTGCAGCGTGCTTGAGCTATCCCGTGCTTGTAGCTGTGGGAAGCGTGCGAGACGCATTGACTTCCTCAATGATCTCGATCCCGCCATCCCTACTTGTGGTCTTGGGGGCATCCTTCTTTGGTGTGCAGGCTGTCGCCGCATCCGCACTTCTAACATTGCCGTTCCAGGCCGGAGTCGCGATCTACTTCATCGGGCGGCATCTGCGCTTTGGGCTGGCGGACATTGCTCTGGCGTTAATGAAGAGCAGTATCGTTACGGCAATAACCGCTACCGGCGTCGCCGGTTGTGCGGCGCTCACGGCAGCGGGCACGCTCTCATCGCTTTCCGGACTGGTCTTGGCGTTGTCTGTAGCAGCGCTGAGCTGGTGGTTGGGCTTGGCGCTGACCAGCCACCCGCTTCTGTATCATCTCCATCGCACCGCAGCCGGTCTGGCCCGCTTTGCACCGGGACTGCTGCCGTCGCGTTCAGCGTTGTAGATATTCCTGGGATTGGGAGGGGTAGATGCCCATTGCGAAGGACGTAAAACTCGGCAAGGGTGTGAAAATCTTTCACTCGGAGCTGGTCAACCTTTATGGGTGCGCAGTCGGCGACGAGACGAAAATCGGCACCTTCGTCGAGATTCAGCTGGGCGCGAAGATCGGCGCGCGCTGCAAAATATCCTCGCATACATTCATTTGCGAAGGTGTAACGATCGAGGATGGAGTATTCATCGGGCATGGAGTCATGTTCACCAATGATAAATATCCCCGGGCCACTACCGCCGACGGACGGCTTCAGGGCTGTGCCGACTGGGTGGTCGGATCGACGCGGGTCGGCGCGGGAGCTTCGATCGGATCGAATGCGACCATCCTGTGCGGCGTAACGATCGGTGCTGGAGCTATCGTCGGCGCTGGCGCGGTGGTGACGCGTGACGTTCCTCCAGGCTCGATCGTGGCAGGAGTACCTGCTCGAACCATGTCGCTTTCGAAAAAGATAGAGCCCGCTGCCGTACCGACGTCGGAGTCTATGTCGGTGAATAAGGACATTGACGTGGGCCACGATGCTTGATCTGGCACTTCAGAAACTAGTTGCCTCGTCGGGAAGCTCGCCGCGTATCCTGCGGCCGTCCCGCTTGGCGTTAGCACCGGCTCGGGTCTCGGTTGTGGTGCCGTGCTACAATTATGGCCGCTTCTTACCTGATTGCGTGAAAAGCATCCTGACTCAGGAAGGCGTCGATGTCGATGTCATCGTCGTTGATGACGCCTCAACCGACGAAAGCAGCCGAGTTGCGTGGCGCTTCGCAGACGCTGATTCAAGAGTGAAGCTTATTCGTAACGACCACAACAGGGGACACATCGAGTCCTATAATATTGGGTTCGCTCAAGCCACAGGAACATATGTATTCCTTCTCTCAGCCGACGATGTGCTGGTCCCTGGCGCATTAGCTCGCGCGGCGGCGCTGATGGAAATGCATCCGACCATCGGTTTTGCCTATGGTTGGTCGGTTCCCTTCACGTCGAGCTTGCCGCCGGCCCGCACCGAGGCGAAGCGCTGGGCGGTATGGAAGGGTGAGGAATGGGTCTCTGCTCTGTGCCGGCGAGGGGCCAACGTCATTCGATCCAGTGATGCGCTGGTCAGGCGCAGCGTGCTCGACAAAGTTGGAGGTTACCGAAAAGATCTTCCTCATAGTGGTGATCTCGAGTGGTGGCTGCGCGCGGCTCTGGTGTCGGATGTCGGCATCGTCGGTGGTGTGGATCAGATCTATTATCGCCTCCACGGCTCGAACATGAGCAGGGTTCAGTACGGCACGATACTGGCTAATCTGGAGGAGACGAAGAGGGCGTTCGATGCCGCGCTTTCCGAGGCGCAGCGTTCGGACCTACGTAGAACGGCCTATCAAGCCCTCGCGCGGAACGCCCTTCATTTTGCCATCGCCGATTTCATGTCGGATCTGGGAGGATCCAGACGCGTGGAAACATACAAATCGTTTGCCTTGCAGCTCTATCCGGAAGTGGCTGATTCGCGAGAATGGGCCGCCTTGGAACGACGACAAAAAGCAGGAATCGAAAGTGCTCAGCGCAATCCTATCTTCCTAGGCCGGGAGCACGTTAGGATGTTCAGCGCGAAACTGGATTGGCGGATATGGCGGTTTACCGGAATGTGACACCGTGTGCCAGGCCTTGGCATCTCGAGGCCTGAAGCATAACAGCGGCAGGCTCGGGGAGCCGGGGACGCGGAGCCTAATAATCGAGCGGTTGGTCGGTTGGATAATTTATGGCATTAGTTAATACGACTTATAAACGTTTCCAACAGAGAGGAGCTATCGCTTTGATTCCTTTTCGCGACTCGAAGGCTCAAGACGGTCAGATCAAACCGCAAATCGATATCCAGATAGCGATGCCACTGCTTGATGAGGACGAGGCCGATGCAGCCCGCGAGGCTGTACTGTCGGGCTGGCTCTCGCAAGGACCGCAGGTGGCCGCGTTCGAGTGCGAATTTGCGGCCGCGGTGGGCGCGCCCTATGCGTGCGCCGTCGCGAACTGCACGACCGCCCTACACCTCGCTTTGACGGCCGTGAATGTGGGGCCGGGCGACGAGGTGATAACCGCGAGCCACTCGTTCATCGCGACAGCGAACTCAATCAGATATTGCGGTGCCACGCCAGTTTTCGTGGATATCGATCCGGAGACCTACAATGTCGGTTCGGCACGTGTGGCTGAAGCCATCACGCCGCGCACGCGAGCAATACTCGCCGTCCACCAGATGGGCATGCCCTGCGATCTGGAGGCCCTGGTAGCTCTCGCCAAGCGCCATGGTATCACTCTGATCGAGGACGCGGCTTGTGCTGCAGGAAGCCAAATCCGCATCGACGGCCGGTGGGACCCCATCGGGAAGCCGCATGGAGACATCGCCTGCTTCTCATTTCATCCGCGCAAGGTCATTACGACAGGTGAAGGGGGCATGCTGACGACGTCCAATCCACAGCTCGACCGCAAGTTCAGACTGCTGCGCCAACACGGAATGAGCGTGCCGGATACGGTTCGGCACGGGGCGCCGGAAGTGATTTTCGAGGATTATCTCATGGTCGCGTTCAACTACCGCATGACGGATGTCCAGGCCGCGGTGGGTCGCAAGCAGCTTGGGAAGTTGGCTCAGCTCGTCGCGCGTCGCCGTGCGATCGCCTCCCGCTATGCTGAATTGCTCGGAAAAATTGAGGGGCTAAGGTTGCCGCTCGAGCCATCTTGGGGGCGGTCCAATTGGCAGAGCTATTGCGTGCGCCTGCCGGATCGGATCAATCAGCGAACCGTGATGCAGCGCTTACTGGATCAGGGCATTGCGACGCGTCGTGGCATCATGTGTTCGCATCGCGAGCCGCCTTATGCTGGGGATAGGCAACGCCATGACCTGCGCCAATCCGAGATCGCGCAGGATCGTTCGATCCTGCTTCCGATCTACGCGCAGATGAGCGAAGGAGATCAGGTTCGTGTTGTCGACGCATTGCGAAACTGCATATAGCAGCCCCCATTTGGAAAGGCGCAATTTAGACCAGTTTCATTGTTCCGTATTACAAGTCTGCTTCCGAAATACGTAGAGTCTTATAGCCAGTTCGAGCTCCTCATTCTGGATGATTGCTCTCCGGACAACACTCTGGACGTCGCACGCTCGTTTAATGGTCCCCATCTGAAATCTCAACGCCCGGTCGTTATATGTGGCTCAACTCCGCGGATGACCGCCTGCGGAACCCCTTCGTTCTGGAGCGCTACCTTGGAATCAGGAGGCAAACCCTCACTTAGCCATGACGAACTGGTCGGGGGCAGGTGCACGTGCCAACGCGGCCGTTTGGCCAGCATGACAAATTACCTGACCGGCGAACATTTCGCTGTCCGCTTTAAAGACGGCTTGGCGGTTTTGTGGCGCATTCACGACGAGGCACGTGTGCTTGTGCAACTGTGTGGGCATCGTATCGCCTATCGTAAGCGTCGCTCTGAGGCCCATTTGATTGGTGCTTGACGTCTATTTTGAACGCGTGGTGCGCCGGCGCGGCTTCCATATTTCCGACAATGCGTTGACG
>NZ_JADPIQ010000077.1:0-52096 GCF_023073015.1 Bradyrhizobium sp. 87 | reverse complement strand
CGCAGGCGGCGTCGCGGTGATCCGCGTCGGCGGCGCGACCGAGGTCGAGGTGAAGGAGCGCAAGGATCGCGTTGATGACGCGATGCATGCGACCCGCGCCGCGGTCGAAGAAGGTATCGTCCCGGGCGGCGGCGTCGCCCTGCTCCGTGCCTCCGAGCAGCTCAAGGGTCTGCGCACCAAGAACGACGACCAGAAGACCGGCGTCGAGATCGTGCGCAAGGCGCTCTCCGCGCCCGCCCGCCAGATCGCGATCAACGCCGGTGAAGATGGCTCCGTGATCGTCGGCAAGGTCCTCGAGAACAAGTCGTACGCCTACGGCTTCGACTCGCAGACGGGCGAGTATGGCAACCTGGTCAGCAAGGGCATCATCGACCCGACCAAGGTGGTCCGCACCGCGATTCAGAACGCTGCATCCGTGGCGGCCCTGCTGATCACTACCGAGGCCATGGTCGCCGAGCTGCCGAAGAAGAACACCGGCGCGCCCGCGATGCCTCCGGGCGGCGGCATGGGCGGCATGGGCGGCATGGACTTCTGATCCAACTCTCTTAAAAATGCGATCCCCGGCAGAAAAATGCCGGGGGTCATTTTTTGCTCGTGGCTTTTTCAGTTCGTTGTTCTGATCTCGCGCTATGCGCTCCCGCTATTTGCACTGGCGACCTTAACGAACTCACTCGTCAACCGCACTCAATCCACAAGCCGCCTGGATGCATAGGTGTATTCGAGTGCCAGCCGGCGCGCGTATCGCGTGAGATTGGCGGCCGCTATGCCCGCCGTCGAAATTTTCATAGCACTAATGGGGCTGGCGAGCGCAGCAAGCCTGGCCGCTGCCTTGCGGCCGTGGGCCGGATGCACGCGGTCGTCCTTGTTGGAAGTGAGAATGAACGGGACCGGGTAGGTCTTGCCCAGGACAAGCTTCTGACAGGGTGAGTAGGTCTCGATCCAGCCGTGCTGCTCGGGATGGCGGGATCGCCGTATTCGCCGACGTAGGAGGAGCCTGCGCCGACTTGGTGAACCGAAACATGTCGAACAGCGCCACCTGCACGATCGCTGCGATGAAGCGGTCCTGGCGCTAAGTAATCGCGGTGCCCACCAGCAGACCTCCCTGGCTGCCGCCGACCACGCCCATCGGCGCGGAGAGGTGACTTTCCGACGGATTAGGTCCTCCGCAAAGGCGATGAAATCATCCCAGGCCCGCTGCTTCGTTGCCGCTTGGGCCGCCTCGTGCCATCGCGGCCCAAACTGGCCGCCGCCCCGCAGGTTCGCGACGACATATGCACTGCCCTGCTCGGGCCAGAGCCGGCCCGTCGCTCCGGCAAAGGATCGCAGGAGGGTGGCGAGGACTCCGCCATAACCATTGAGAAGAGTTCGGATCTCCGCTCCGAACCTCGCGTTCTTCGGACGTACCAGAAAGTAGGTGCGGGTCCTGGCCGCGCTAGCTGTCAAGCCTGGTACGCGCCCAGATGCCGCGCATGTGATTCTTGTCCTGATATTGCTGCGATCCCCCCGTTCCAACGAAACATACGAAATCCGGTCTTTGGCCTGAAGCATGCTGAGCGCCTCCTCAAAGAAGCGGCGATTGCAGGGATCTGATTGGAGCACGCCGAGCGTCTTGTCATTCTCGGCGCGGGCCCAAGCCAGTGCGCGCGGCTCTTCGATTTCCTGGAGCCAAAGGAAGAGCCGCAGGGGCCGACTTCTGGAGAACCGCCGTGGAGGACAGACACGTCAGCGAGAGCAACACGGCGGCAAGGAGCGAGTGTTTCATGGGAGTGATCCTGGACTGGGTGGGCCGCCCGGCTCGCGCGACCGAGCTGGGCCGGAAGCAGACAGAAGAGGTACATTCGGTCTCGACAGCGGACATCTGTGGGACCGTGCCCACCGGTCCAAACGAAGCAAGCAGGGTGCCGCCTGAAAATTGGAGCTCCTCCAGTCGCCCGGTCGCGCCCGTTGGCTCAAACCTGACAATGTGGTGTTAGCTTCAAGTATTGTGATGCGCTTTACGCTTCTCACCGATGGAACAGAGGTGCCCTGCGCTGGCGTTTCACAGATCGGTCCGTAATCGCGCTAGAAGCATTATGGCGCGCCTGGCTTGCAACGGCACGTGCTCAAGGAAGGCTCTCGCGCGGAGAATTTGCCGCGGCTTGGTGCAGCGAGCGCGAGCACATGTCAGCACGGCGCGTCATCATGCGGAGGGTCAGTGACGAGCCCGCCGAAACGGCAGGTCGTTCTCGCAATTCGCAGGCATTGCACGAAGTGACTCGCACTCCGCGGGATCGACCATAATTATTTGCAAGCGCAACGCACCCTTAGGCGCACATACCCAATCACCTGCGCAGGTTCCTTGGGTGAGAACAAGAACTGGCTTCACGGAATCAAGCACAGGCTCTCGGCTTTCGTCAAAACCGTCATGGCAACGTCTCTTGATTGTTCATTAAGAGCCGCCACCAATGGTAGTTCGCTACTCACCGACCTGCGAAATCGAGGCGGCGACCCAGGGAGAGGTTGGTCTTACCGGCTGGCAACGACGGCCGTGATTTCCCGAGTCTCTGGTGGTCCGATGCTGACAGGGTGCCAAGGTCAACAAGCGTGCATAATCAAAGGTCTCGAGCATGGCGCGATTCGCCTTTCGACACGCGCTTGATCTTGGCACCGCTGCGTTGGCGCACGAAACGACTTCGTTTGCGCCGGCTACCGCCGAAGGCAGGTGTTCGGCACCTGAATTAATTCGGCGGACCGCCAACCGTGCACAGTCTTACATACGAGTTTGTGACGTTAGATTCCCTTCGAAGCACTTGAGAACGGTTAGGGCACATGCTTGCATGCCATCGAGCAACTTGACTTCTTCGCGCCTGCTCCGTGGAGGAAGAAGAGAATATGCTGTGCAATGGCAGACGCCCGCCACTCCTAGTGTCCTTACTGTTGGCCGTTAGCGTCAGCACGATGGTCAAGGCCGAAGAGCCCTCACCGAAGTACGCTGAGGTGCTCAGTGCCTTGCAGACCGGCAATACTCCGAACGTCATACTGGACCTAAACCGCTGCACCACGCGCACCGCGGGACGGCGCGCAGTTCGTCTAGAAATTGGAATGAGGCTTGAGCCGTTCTTAGCTGCGTCGCAATGTGATAGGCATCCCATTGGGCACGCGCCGATGACAACTTCGGTCGGGCTACATTACCTGAGGAGCACTAGCGACCAGGATGCCCAGTTCGTTCGTGCTCACCGTGCGTGCGCACGTGGGGATCCCGGCGCTAAGGCCGTTCGCGCGGCTCCGCGTTCACTCCACTCCTCCCAATCTAGTGAAGCGCATGCCGCCTGAAGAACGGCTGTTTGGGAGGCGGTGACGTTGTCTCGAAATCCTGATCAGGCTGCCGTAATGACACTTTAGAACTCCTTCTCGGAGCCATTTTGGATAACGCCCATCGCGCTGTCATCAAGCGAAGCGAGAGGCGCTAGGGCGAACACATCTGTGCAACTGAGTTGGTGCACCTCCATAGGCAAGGCGCTGGGTAGCGCTGGTTCCGCAGCGAGGCCAAGCCCGAAGCCACGGGACGGCGTAGAGCAGCACTCGAAGAGGGGAACATGTGTGAAGACTGCCTACCGATCCTGCCTTATCCGATGACGCCGTCTCGCCGTTCGCTAATGCTGTTCACGGCTTCGGCGGCGGGCATCCTGCTGGGCGGTAGGATTGCCGGCGCCATGGAGGCAACAGCGCCGCCAAAACCGGACAACCTTCTCACGCCGGACGCTTCGCTGAAGCGACTAATGGAAAGCAATGCGCGCTACGTGCATGGCCTATCACGACTCGACGATTTCAGGCAGGAGCGCGAAGCTTTAATCAGCGGGCAAAATCCATATGCAGCGGTCCTAACCTGCGCCGATTCACGTATTGCACCCGAACATGTTTTCAATAGCGGACTTGGCGATCTGTTCGTCTGCCGTGTCGCTGGTAATTTCGCCAACGATGAAATGCTAGCCAGCATTGAATATGCGGTGGCCGTGCTAAAAACCCCGGTGGTCATGGTACTTGGCCACGATCGCTGCGGCGCCGTCGGTGCTACGATCGAGTCTTTAAGAGAGGGCAAGTCTTTGCCTGGGCACATTCCATCTCTCGCCGCCGCACTTGCGCCCGCGGTAAAAGCGTCTTCCCAGGAAAGCGGGGATGCACTCGCAAATGCGATCCGACAAAATGTAATCGACAATGTCAATAAGCTCAAATCGGCAGCTCCGATTCTAAATATAGCAATTGAGCAGAATAGGCTGAAAGTCGTCGGGGGTCTTTATCGGCTCGACACCGGCCGAGTCGAATTGGTGAGCTGACCGTCATCAGAGCCCTATTCTGAGCAGTGCCGTTTGAAGCGACAACGTTGAAAGGTTGTTGTCTCTGCCGCCTAGTCGACCAGATCCTGGTGATCGGAGGGACGGATCTTACGCAGCGGGCCGGCGCGCGCCTTCACGTGCAGGCCCCACCGGTGGGACAGAATGGATAGTACGTTACGCACGGACCTGGCTACTTCCGGGGAGCCAAAAGCTTGGAGATCTTTCTGCGATCATTTCGTTGAAAGGACTTGAATCGCACGTAACGTCACATTGTACAATCTTGAAATGAAATCGCGACCTCTAACAAACAAATGTAACCTACTCCTAGCGTGTGGGGTGATGGCATAACGATCTTATCCTATTTCGAATTTGCGGCGAACGCTCGCCGCAAATGAGCCGGCGGCAACTCTCCCTTGCCGACGGTCGGTGCGATGTGTAGCAGCGTCGCTCCTCCCAGACTGACTTCGCCCGGCTTCCAAAATGAGGCCGGGCCTTTTTTTGCATGCAAGCCATCATACGATCGCGGTCAACGATTCCACGATGGGCTGGTTGCAGAAGAACTCGTCCCGCCATGTCGGCTATGGAAACCACCCACCGTCTTCCCATCCAATCGCCGGCTCTGATCTCGAGCAAAGAACGCTTGCTCCTTTGCAGGTGAACGCCATGAATAGCTTGATTCTTACGCAGCGTCAGGTTGTAGGATCGCAGAGCGGACTGACGTTCAAGCTGACCGCGCATGCCTTCGACGACGCATAACGGTCCTAGCCGGACCGGCTGCCGAGCTGCATGCCCCACGAATGCCCCCCTCAAATGACGCCTCGCTGTTGAACGCAGAAAACGAAAACGGGTGAGAATGATGTCATGGGGCGCGCAAGTATCGATAACGAGTGACTTAGGATCATTGCAAACATCCACTAAGCCCACAAACGCTGCCGGTAACGAGCCCCGATGATGCCGGCCGAGACGCGCAAGTTGCGCAACGCGCTCGAAGGTCAGTTACCTCAAAGAGGAGGAGCACCATTGTTGATCGAGACGGCGCGACATAATGCCATATCAAGAGCAACATGCAGTGTATTTGGTCAGGATCTCGAGCTATGCGCCGGCGCCAGCTGGGAGCATCAACGACGAGTAGTCGTGTGTGGCATGGACATCATCCTGCAACCGTCGAGTGCGGCTCGATCTCACAAAACCGCAACGTTTGTCCGATCATATATCAGCAAAGAACAGCGTGGGTAGCGACAACATGGAGATGGGATCATCTAGCGGATTAAGGTCGCGCTCGCACGCGCGACTCGCCAGTTGGCACGCTAAACACGTGTAGAGCAATGAACGCGCTCAAATCAATCATTAGCAAAGTTGCTACAGGTGCCACGCTGACCCGCGAGGAGACCGCAGCAGCCTTTGAAATCATGATGTCGGGCCAGGCGACATCCTCCCAGATTGGGGGATTACTAATGGGCATGCGGGTCCGTGGCGAAACCGTAGAAGAAGTCACCGGCGCAGCCTCGGCCATGAGGAGCAAAATGCTCCGGGTCAGCGCGCCCCCCGATCCTGTCGACATCGTTGGTACGGGCGGTGACGCTTTGGGCTCAGTCAACGTGTCGACGTGCGCCTCATTCATCGTCGCCGGCGCCGGCGTTCCTGTGGCCAAGCATGGCAACCGCGCCGTGTCCTCACTATCGGGTGCTGCTGACGTCTTGGCCCGGCTCGGCGTGAAGGTCGACCTCCCGCCTGTAAGCGTTGCTCGTTGTGTGCACGAAGCTGGCATCGGCTTCATGCTTGCGCCCATCCGTCATCGGGCTATGCACCACGTTGCCCGGATCCGAGCGGCACTTGGGACCCGCACGATCTTCAATCTAGTCGGCCCGCTCGCAAATCCAGCCGGAGTCAAGCGGCAGATCGTCGGAGTGTTTTCGCGTCGATGGGTGCAGCCCTTGGCCCAGGTGTTAAAGAACCTTGGTGCTGAGTCGGTGTGGGTGGTGCATGGCTCAGATGGACTCGATGAGATCACCCTCACCGGACCATCATTTGTTGCCGCGCTAGAGAGAGATGCGATCCGTACCTTCGAAGTCACCCCGGAAGACGCGGGCCTCGCCCGCTGCCACAACGAGGCGCTGAGGGGCGGCAACGCCGATGCAAATGCAATCGCGCTGCAAAGCGTGCTCGACGGCACGCCAAGTCCGTACCGCGATGTTGCTCTTCTCAACGCCGCCGCAGCAATGATCGTGGCAGGCCACGCAACCAGCTTGAGGGACGGCGTCGCCCTTGGGCAAGAATCGCTTAACAGCGGAGCGGCAGCTGCGCGATTGAAACACCTGATCACGATCTCCAATGCTTGACACGGCCGACGCGGGACATTTTGAACACCAACATGGAAGCCTACGAGCGCGAAGAGGTTGCAGGCGAAGCGCGATGTGCCTCTGCCACACGTCGAGAGGCTTACCGCGGTTGCGGGGTCACAGACGCAGCAGCCCCGCTTTTCCAACCGACGGAGCGGGATCCGCGAAAGGCCTCAGATCGCCAAGACCAGTGCGAAGCAGCCTGCCGAGACAATCAGCAAAGGCCGCGGCCGAAGCTTAGGTTCTCAATTTTGTGTGCGCGCAAGACGTCAATGGATAAGCAATGACGTCCCCGCGAACGGTAGAAGCGCTCGCATTTATGGCAAAGATAGAACACATTATTCCGAAATTTCGGGCGGTCATCGATACAGGCAGCTCCATCCTCCAAATCTGCGGGGTACGCTGCACACAACACTCGATAAGCATCTTCTCGCTGCAAAAAAAGCAGGTTGTCGACGATTCCGGAATCCACTAGGTGCTCTCATGCCGCTAGTGTTAACCTCGGACATTGCTGTTGAGGAGCATGCGCCGAGCCAGATGGAATTGCGGGAACGCGGCCTCATCTTAATCGGACCGCATCGACGCAGGCCCAGAGTGGGAGATGGTCGTTACCGCTCTCACAGCGCGGAAAGCCATTATGCTGCATCCAAGATCAGGGCGTTAACGGTCATGGCGAGGGTCACCAGCATGCCAACGATCCCATTGGTAAAATGAAACCGGCTTTGACTCGGTCCAGAACAACTACAGTCTCGAGGCGCTTTATATCTGGATTCTCATTTATCAAGCGTCGGGTGAAATGCTCGTACTCTTCCATATTATTTGCAGTCACCAACAAGATGAAATCAGCTTGGCCCGTGATGTAAAATCCGCTCATCACCTCCGTCATAGTGCGGATCCCCCGCTTAAAACGATCAATGATGTCGGCGCGATCGCGCTCAAAGAAAATGAGGACCAGCATAGTCACGTTTCGGCCGATCGCCCTTGGCGAAATGATTGAGACGTCTGATTCTATCACGCCCTCTTTTCGTAGGCGCTTTAGTCGGCGCTGAACTCCAGATGCAGATAGGGCAACTCTTGCGCCGAGTTCTTCACTGCTTAGGCGATTGTTGCGTTGAACGAGATCAAGAATACGAGCATCGATTTTGTCGATTTCCATGGCTGCATTGCGGACTCTCGAGCGCGATCGCCTCCTCCAAGCATGCGAAGTAGTCCCATTGAGCGTCCCGGTCATCTCTAAAATCCTCCCTAGCACCTCTACGAATGTACGTCTTCAGACGACAATGCGCGCACTGACGAGTTGAAGGCTCAAACCTTATTGGGGACAGCCAACCACCGGTTCTGGTCTTGTGCGCGCCCGGTCGGCTTGCGTCGCCTCCCCTCATTCCAATAAGCCGCTAAAGCTCTTTACCTCACGCGCTGTTTGTGGCGGTGAATTTGTCGGTACCGCACCTCTCTTGACGCCTGGCAGCTGATTGAACCTAGTTCTTTCGGGAGCGGACATGTGGGCGGGTTAGCGTCACCAATGGAGCCATCGGATTGACCTCGCGGGCGAGCTAGTGGGAGTGAATTTCCTTCAGCTATGTCACGTCGCGCCCGTGGCGGCGCGCAGGCCACACTGGCAGTTCTCGAAATCAATTAACGACAGGCAGGGCGGCTTCCCGCCTGCGTCCCCTAGTGTGATGATCGATCACTGGACGCAATAGATCAGGAAGCAGCGCGCCCGGCATCGTCGCGCTCGCACCAGCATCGAGATCTGGCATCATTGTAATGGCTTCCTCTCCGTCGAAGGGGCCGAGGATTGCCTCTCCTCCGGCGTCAGTCAACGTCCGCGGCTTCGCCGCGGCAAACGGCACCTCGACATTGAAATAGCTAAAGCGCGGCATCTCCCGGGCAAGGCGCACCAGAAACGACATTGTTAACGTCACGTCACTGAGCAGCGCATTCAGGACCAGGATCGAAATCTTGGCCGCATCTGCGATACGGCCGAGACGATCGAGCATCGAGGGCGCGTCCGCGTTGAGGCTCACGCCGTGGTAGGGCGGCATCAGCATCCACGCGCCGCCGCATAGCGGGCGCGCTCGATTGCAAATTGCGTCCTGAACTGTTTGCATGTGATCATGACCGCCTTGCGACTACCCACATGAGCCAGGCACAAATCAACCAACAATCGCACTCCTGCTCGGTTAACAGGAACTGCTCGGAACGATGAGCCAGAATGCAGATCCATCGACGCGCTCGTCGATCATGCATCGCGGCGCTCCCCCTCAATGGCAAGAACTCTGGTTTCCGTGAAAGCCGATGCGACTGGGACAGGCGTATTTCCTTGCATTTGGCATGAGCAGGCTTCCAACAAGCAGATGTTCTTGACGGGCAGATGTCTCTGGGCTCGCTCAGATCATCAAGAACATTGGATGCCTCGAACTGACAATAGGAGCCGAGAATGGTCCTCCCAGTGTTCGCCGTCTGCAACCCAAAGGCCGAAGGGATCATCGGACGTCCAGCCATCTGCTGAGAAGACTTCGTAGTTATTCTTCCAGAGGGTCCACCAAGAACTAAAGGCTGCGTCGGTGTAGCTCATGCCATAACCCGCTTCACTTTTCTCTTCCGATGAAGGGCGTGAGCAATCCCACGAGATCATTCCGGCTCTGCGGCAGCCTTTGCCGATGAGATCGGAGCGATAGAACTTTGTCCTCGCGGTCATCCGTGGATACCCGGCGTTTTTCGCTCAGCATGGAGATGACTGGAACTGTCCTGCTTCGACCTTATGAGGCGCGGCCCTGACCCGATGGTGATTATTCCACATGAGGTCGCATTGGTCGCTGGCCCCGAAATCAGGATCTGGGTAATATTGGGAAAATATCTCTGTAAGAGACAACCCCGTCTAATTCAGCTGCCAACTCAGACTTGTCGTTTCTCGCGTATCGCGACGTGAACGGAATGATTCACCTAACATATGCTGGGCGGTGTCTTCCGCTTATACAGCTTTCGAGAAGCAGACGGCGCTAAAGGCTCCGCAGGAAGGAAAACGCTAGCGAGCTTTTGTCTCAATCCCATAGGCTCCTCCCGCGGCCAAAGCCTGCTTGTGAGTGAAGCTTTTTCTTGTGCAACTGAGAGAAGGACACGACGCCCTGTTATAGAGATCTTCAAATTGCCGGTCGTCTCAAGAATTCGAGTGCGCTGGCGCCCCCCCCCGGTGTCAGTCCCGTATACATCCTTGTCCACTGGACTCCGGCTGGACACTTTCAGAATGAAGCTGAGGCATCGCCGATGGTCAGGCGCATCAGGGACAAGCGCTCAAAAGCCGCAGTGCGTGGCTGGACAAGCCGGTGCGCGAAACGCCCCTCTTGGTTTCAATCGGACGAGGCCTGTCGATCGGTTATCGGAGGAACGAGACCGCCGGCACGTGGGTGTTTCGCAAAGCCGACGCCATCGCGACTGTACGCCCCCGACACTCGGACCCAACTGTCGACTACAGCGTGGAGTGCAACCGATCTAAGCGCGTGTCCATTACGGGACCCCGATGCAAAACCCACTGTCGACCTCCAAGGTCGCACCGTTCCGTTGTATCTGAATCATGACCGATCCGGGGAGAACAACCCGCAGTAACCGATGCTAAGCCGAACACCGTCGTGCCAGCAACGATTGGTATTATCGAAATAGTCATTGCCGAAAGAATCACACGAATTGTAACCGGCAGGCCCTCGCCGATGTCTTCGATCTGCGACAGACTGCACGCCCTGGCGCCACCCGCTTGATCGCATCGGCTGGACAGCCTGCGAACACCCCAATATCGTGGCTAGCCACGATATCGATGATCTCTTCGCTCATGCCGGCGTCACAGTTTCTGCTTGAAGGTATCAACTGCGGCCCGGGTCACCCGAAAAACGCCACGACCACGGGACAGTGGGCGATAGGCAGAGCCGGCTCGGGTCTTGAGAACATCAAACCATTGGTCGGGCGTGAGCCTCGCCGGGCGCTCGCTGATCTGGATCACCCTGCCATTCGGGGCGAAGCGGACGTGAATGATGATCTGCGGATTCATATCGTTCCCGTTTTTTTTCCAGGTTTAGAGACCGGTGGGCTGCTCGATTGTGGCGTGTTCAGTTTCGGCCCGCTTTGGGGTGGACCTCGCGCAGCGACTTAAACTTCGCACCTGCATTGGTGCCGGGTGGCCCGTTCGGGTTGGCGGCGATAATCGCCCGTGTGTTAGGCCTCATGCGTTCTTCGGCATTGTCTTGAGGCACGTTTCGGACCAACATTCGGTGTCGGCAAACTTCCCCGTGTGTCCGCCAGATCGACGGCATGCACGGTCTGAGAAACGAATAGGAAGAGGCGATTACCTCTTCCTCTCGCTCGATACCGAGCGCCTTCAGGCCAGGCAGGAGCCCAATCGTGCGTTTGGAACCGCAACGCTATGCTTGCGGCCAACATAGATCGCGAAAGCTCGTTTGAGCATCTCAGTCGTCGACCGACTGGAAATTCGCTGCGAACACAATAGCGCTTCGACAGCCGAGAGTCGGCAACAACGATATCAGGATGCGAGAGCGGAATTGCATTCACCGCCTGCGCGTCATCGGGGCGATTCTCTGCGGGTCCAGTGCCGATCACCGCCCAACATGCCTTCTAGCCAGCACCAATCCAGTCGCTCGCGCCTGGTCGGCCGTAATCTGCATGCAGTGGTCTGATCCATCGATTAGATGCAGGTCAAACTGCGGAAGACGCCGGAATGGCTGCTGCGCCACATCCGACGCATCACATCGAACCAAGGTGAGCTGCGGAAAGCAGCGCCTTAGGTCAGCAACGGCGCTAGTGTCTGTGTTAGCTGTCTCAAGCAGGCGTTCGATTTCGATCAATTGTTCTGTGGCGAGCGCCATTGTGACTCCTTATGATTGTTGCCAATGAGCATCACTGCCAGAACGGCCGCTCGGGATCCGTGTTCAATTCGTCGATCGCCGACGCAAGCCGGTGGAAAATGCTGTAGAATTTCCAGCTTCCTCGCGCATGATTCTTGAAGAACAGTTTCCAGATCCCGCTCACGGCATCGTAATGAAACAGCGCGACATCGATCTGACCGCCATCGTTGTCAATATTGCGCGAGCAGCAGGGACTCTCAATGAGATAGCCAGCCTTTACCGGCGTCACACTCGGCGAGTGCTTGCGGAAGATCAAAGCACGTTCGATCCGCTTGCGATCTAGCTCGTTCGGATGCGGGATCAGCCCGACCGGTACCTCTCTCGACACTCTCATTGCGAGAACATCCCCTCAAAGGAGTGTGACCTCTTCTTCAAGACAACCAACGACCAGCCGCTCACCAAAATCTACAAGATAAATCGGCACGCTTGCTTCGGTATGCATCGCGACCCGGACGATCTCGCCGATGGCACCGGCGCCGACCAGGATCCCATCAGGCGGCGCGGTGGCAACTGACTCGTCATTGATGAGATTGGCTGCCGTTTTCACGCGCTGGCCCGATCGATATTTTGGAATGCGCGGCTCTGTCATGACACAGCCACTTCCGGCAATGGCAGATCATCTACCCCCTCGTCGACCGGTCCGACCTCTTTGCGCCTCACGCCGACGCGGTAGCCACTTTCAAGAAGTTCGACACCGCAGATATAGAATTTCTGCAGGAACGTACCGATGGAAACGACGTAACCCAGGTCGCCCTTCTTGGCCAGAATGTCGCCGATCTCCTTGCCGCAAAGGGTGCCGTCATTGCGGATGGTACTGCTGGCCCTCACCTTTTCGCCAAAGCTGAACGCGGGCCGCCCGCTTAGCTGGACCACATCACTGTCGGAAACGATCATGTTCATGCACCGCCCCCTGGCGAACCTGCAGGGCGCACGGAGACGCGAGCAGAGGTGCTCTTCCGCAGCATATTGTCCTTGTCTGCGATGGGACATGCCGACTCGTCATCCGCGATGCGACTCGCCACTTCGTAGCGGGCACGCCGTTCAGCTTCGCGGTTCAGAGCGGTTACCAAATGAGGTGAAGGTCGCTGCGCGTACTCGAGGTGCACGGAGGTATCGGGATCGTTCACCGTGGCAAGCAGCCCCATACGTCGGGCCACCATGCGGCGAAACTGAATGGCCTCATCATTCATCAGCCAGCCAAGCCGACGCGGCCCGATGCGCTGCGTCCCGACCCGACAGACGCGATAAAATGCAGAGCTTTGCCACCTCCGGCGTCTTAGCCCAGCGAGTCTGTAGACGTCTAAGCGGTAGAGCTCGATCGGAACAGAGGCCAACGTCTCTGCTTCGAGCAGATGTTTTCGGCCACTCCCTCCAGATGATAGAAGAGCCCGGTCTGCCGTTGCTGATCCTCGGCCTCGGGTAGCAGACCTTCGTCGAGCCGCGTCTGTGCGACCAATGCTCCCTTGCTGCCTGATAGTGGAATGACTGGGTCCAGGTTCATGGGCAGCTTTGCTCCTCTGACAGGTGGCCCCTTCGACATTGCAACGCGATGCACCTGGCTCGGCGAAGAATAGGCCCGTCTGCACAGCGGCGTGGCTCAAATCGATGACAGCGCTGCTTAGTGGGCACTCGACATCGATGCGCAACTTTGGACTGTTGCGCTTCGTTAGTTTCTTGCGGGGTCCGGGGCGCCGCGTACGCACCGATGTCGGCGATCGATCCCGAGTAATCCGTGGGCATGACAGGAAATTGCAAGTCGACGCCTGCGGCGCCGTCAATGCACACGGCGATACTCGCGACTTTGGAGTGACGGAGCTCGGCATGAAGTTCACGAGCACCCCCCTTTGAGGCAGGCGCGTGGTAAACGCGACACTGATGTATCCATGACGTTGGTGTTTTCAACTGGACAGACAGCGACACACTGCGGCTCGTCAAAGTAGACGATGCGTTCGGTGCATTTCTGGGATTCAATTGCGAAGCTTCCAGCCTTCTCCGACGTTGCAACATTCGGGTATAAGGGTTCACAATCCGAGGAACGCGTCCACTGCGAGGCGACGATCTTGAAGGGCATAGATACGACCTCTTACGCGACCGAGATCAGCGGTTCTTGCGGGATCGCGGCGTCGCCGCGCTTGGCCTTTGAGCCCGAATGCTGTGCCGTACTCGGGCACGGAGATCTATGGCATGATAAGTCGTTTTCGGATTGGCCAAGGCATCGCCGGGGCCGACGATACCGAGCACAGTCAGCTGCGGAATTCTGGTGGCTACCGCGAGCAGCTTTCCCGCCGCCTGCTCAGGAGTGAGCTTGTCACGACCAACACCGGGACGCGATTCTTTGGCGCAGTCGTACTTACGATTGCAGTAGTTGCATTGAAAATTGCACGCCGGCGCGACCGCGACATGGATGCGAGCGTCATGATGATGAGCTTCTTCGCTATAGCAGGGATGCGTCCTCACTTTGTCCCAGATTTCGGCCGGCAGATCGCCTGGGACAGCCTGTGACCCATAGCTCCCTTTGCCATTCTTCGAAGAGCTCCGGGAACCCTTATAATCGGCGCATCCCGCCGCTATCCTCAGCATCTTTGACATGTTTTCCGCGTCCGGCAACAGCATCCATATTCAATTCTCTACCAAGTGTGCCCATGGCGATCAGCCTGAGCGGCCACAGAACGAGAGTTAGCAACTCGCGTGCCATCTCGGATGGCGATGGCATTCCCGCCGTATGAACGAGTTAGCTAGACTTGGTCCGCACAGTTGTGCACGCGTCAGCGACAGTTCACACGTCGGAAATGCGACAGGCGTCGCAATTGTGACGGAGATGGCCGTTGGGTTCTCATTGAGCTCGCGTGAGATCTCCCAACACGCACCGGTCGCTTGCGATGCGACCTCTTCCTACTAGCGGACCGCGGCGAGAAGACCACTTTACGCCGCTACTTGGCGCTCAACATCTCTATCGCGTGCGGGCCATATCGCGACCAGTGTCAGGTGTTGCTCGACCAGAAAGCAGAGTTCGTTGCGTGAGAGTGCTTGCGGATCGACGATCGCGTGATGGACGTCAGCCGAGCGTTTGGTGATCTGCCGGGCATAAATAGCAAAAGCAGATCAGTGAAGAGACAGCCGAAGAAGAGGGAGGAACCTGCATCCGTTCCGCCTTTCCTTGATGAGGTCGGGAACTGGTGTCTGGATGCCGATTTCAGTCAGAACCTCAACATAATCCAGCGTCAGTAATTAGTGAACCGTCCCGGGTTTGCCGGAGGCCACTTGGTTTAAGTTATGCCGCCATGGCGGGGTGTTCCATCATGGCGTAGTAGCGTTGCTCGGCTTCGGCCGGCGGGATGTTGCCGATGGGCTCGAGGAGCCTTCGGTTGTTGAACCAGTCCACCCATTCCAGCGTCGCGAACTCGACGGCCTCGAAGCTGCGCCATGGTCCGCGCCGATGGATCACCTCCGCCTTGTAAAGTCCATTGATCGTTTCGGCGAGAGCATTGTCATAGGAGTCTCCGACGCTGCCGACGGAGGGCTCCACGCCGGCTTCGGCCAGGCGCTCGGTGTACTTAATGGATACGTATTGGCTGCCCCTATCGCTATGATGCACGAGCCCGCCACGATGGACCGGCCGTCGATCATGCAATGCCTGCTCCAGCGCATCGAGCACGAAGCCTGCATGCGCCGTGCGCGAGGCTCGCCAGCCCACGATCCTGCGGGCATAGGCTTCGATGACGAAGGCGACGTAGACGAAGCCGGTCCAGGTTGCGACATAGGTGAAGTCGGAGAGCCAGAGGACGTTCGGCCTCGGCGCCTTGAACTGGCGGTTGACGTGATCCAGCGGGCATGGCGCGGCCTTGTCGCTGATCGTGGTCTTGACGGGCTTGCCGCGGATGACCCCTTGTAGGCCCATGTCCCGCATCAGTCGCGTCACGGTACAACGGGCAACATCGAACCCTTCACGCTTGAGCTGCCGCCAGACCTTGCGCACGCCGTACACGCCGAAGTTCTGATAGAAGACGCGCCGGACCTCGATCTTCAGCGCAGCATCCTGCCGGGCGCGCGCCGACAGCCTGGCGGGATCTCGCCGCTTGGCCACATGGGAGTGATAGGTCGAGGGGGCGATCGGCAGCACCTTGCAGATCGGCTCGACCCCATGCGCCCCACGATGATCCTCGATAAAGGCGATCATGGCTTGGACCGGCGGTCGAGCTCCGCCATCGCAAAATAGGCGCTTGCCTTGCGCAGAATCTCATTGGCCTGCCGAAGCTCGCGGTTCTCTCGTTCGAGCGCCTTCAAGCTCTTGACCGGCAGCACGCTGCCGTGCGTGTTGCGCAGCACAGTAGGCCAATGGGGCCGCCGAGGCATGATCAACCTCTTGGCCTGCCGGATCGTAAATTGGATACCAGCAATCGACGTGGATGCCGGAGCGCGCGATACCTTCACCTCACGCCATCCGTCGCGTGTACCGGAGAGCCGTCCGCATCGCGCCGTCGTACCAAGAGTCGACTATCACAGGCCGTGGTAAGGATGCTAGATGATGATGCAGTGGTGTCGGCTCCACCCGCGCACGAACGCCTGGACCGTCAATGCCGTCACGGTGGAGCGATGTGTGTCGCTCTCGACATCCGAGACGTTGCCTTTGGCCTCGCGCGATAGTGCAACTTTGCTGGAGAAGGCAGAAGGCCTCCTGTGTCATTGGCATATCTGGTCCGATCAACTCGGCGAGGTCAGGTCCGAGATACGGAACAATGCTGAGCTCTCATCCTCACCCCAGATCAGTAGGAATCGCCTTCGCGTCGACTGCGTTGACAAATTTCAATTCGCGGGAGCGCGTTCATCGGTCCCCCTGTCTTCCCGCGCGTTTTGGCATTCATTGTGATCGGGAGCGGCGTGTCGCTCGCCATCTCAGGCAGATCGAGCATCCAGCTAATGGCCATTCTGATTCCAATCGCCCCGGAGCGTTTCATACTCGGATTCCGCGATCGGCTCTTCGAGATCTTTCTTGCGAAAGGCCCGCATCAAGAGAGCGGCGACTCAAGAGTTTCATGAGGCCAATTTTCTCGACCGCGATGCATACTTGTGTGGTTTAGCATGCTCCCGCGAGTTGCGCGCAGGTGAGCCACAATGTTTGCCAATACGGAGACGACCTGGTCGACCTCTGGAGGGTTGTCTCACGCGGCAGGGACAAGCGCAGCGCGCCGTGCAGGACATGCGATGGCGCGATTGAGCAGGATCCGCAGGCTGATCCGAGCGAAGCGGCAATGCCCGCACGATTTAGATGGTGGAAATTGCGTTTCTTTCGCCAAGCGATCTCGGAAGATCTCGGCGTTAAACTGAAGAACGTCACGCTCAACATGCTCGGTCGCACCAAGAAGGGTGATGATCGGCAAGGAGAACACCACCATCGTCAATGGCGCCGGCAAGAAGGCTGACATTGGGACGCGTGGCCCAGATCAGGCTCAGACCGAGGAGACCACCTCGGACGAACAGCACGCAAAAGCGCAGTGGTCGTTGCGTCCAACACTTGGCGACTCCGCAAGGAGCAAAGAAGTAGCACGAGGAAGCACGCTGACACTTTAAAATGAACTACTAGCTGATTCCAAGACTATGAACTTCACCACAGTTGCCGTTGTTCTTTGATGCCCGAGACGTCGCGGCCGTGTCCTCCTCACAACGATAGTTGTGATGCTCTCGCTCCGCCACGCTGGTGCCGAGGAACCACCTCCGTGATGGAATCCAGCCCCGGAGGCGCTCTTTTTACGATTTTCATCGCGATGAGTTTGTCCTCGCCGCGCAACATCAATTCATGGTCGTGGCAACGCATCTTCAGCATCAATATTGGGCGCTGAGGCTGATTGAGCTCGCTCACCCGATGCTCAACCGCGCGGACGGCTATTCGTAACTTGCCTTGAACTCCTCAATCTCGCTGAAGCCAAGGCTTCGTCGGGCCGAGACCACGTTCTGGAAGCCCGCTGCGTAGAGATTGATGACAGACCGCAGGGAGGGTTGCAATTTGCCCAGATTCCAAGAAGGTCTGTGACAACGGTATAACATGATCTTTGAATTCGTTGCTGGCATTCGACTCACGTTGCGCCACGCTCCCGTAGAGCATGGCGACAGCGCAGATTGCGCCTGTGACAATGGCGCTTGAAATCCCCGGCGGTGCCAGCTGTTCGCGTAGCCCAACGCGCAATCCGCGACGCGGTGATGATCTCCACGAATTCCGATCGCAACTTTGCGCATTTTGCCCCTCAAATGACTTGTCCGGAGGCGCCCGATGCTGGTTCGCACTGTCGCGACGCGCAGCTATCCTGCTGGATCGCCGCGCTCAACATTTCTCTGCCGCTCGTCACGAGCGCTGACTAATTTAGATTGATTTCCGTAAATCCTGAAACCATCAACGGGACCGGACGCGTACACGAGCGAGTGTTCGATGCTCTCAATGAACAGTACGCAAGTTCGAATGTTCTCGCGAGAAGCGCTTGCAAGATAGCAAGTGCTGCGAAGTTGGCGAAATCTGCGCACAAAAACTGCAAGATATCGCTACGAACGCCTCCAATCCTCTCAGGTAAATGAGTATCCGATATCCGCTTGCACGATCTAACGATCGCTTCGTGCAAGATTGGAGTTCGCGGTGAGTTCATTTACTTGCCGAGCTCCTATTCAGTGCCCTTCGGGGCGTTTCCTCCCTGACTCGGCCGCGCGGTATCTCGCGCGGCCTTTTTTCGCGGTCGACGAAGACCTGATTGCTCGGATTTGAAGACCTGCAGGAGCAAGGCGACCCCGACCACCGCCGCACAATCCACGCAAGGCTCGTCCTTCTTCGCTAGCGTCTGAAGGACCTGTCACTTCGGCGGGAGACCTGCTACATTGATGGCGCCTGAGTTGGCTCACCTGGCTCTGCGGTAAAAACAATCTGGCGATCGGCATTTGGCTCGCCAAACTGCCGCAGCTCTCAGCCGACGGCTCGAGAGCCGTGGAGGCTGCTGAACGAGCGCTCCCTGCATGGCCTAAGCTCACAGCCAAGCAACGTTCCAACACCCTGCGCGTGGTACGAATTGATGGTCGCAAATCGCGAGAATCTCGCGCTAATCCTGACCTCCAAGCAGGGCAAACCGCTCTCTGAGGCGCTAGGCGAACTCGATACCGGGGCGCCTATGCCGAGTTGTACGCCGCAGAGGCGCGCCGCATCTATGGCGAAACGATTCTATCGCCGCGCCCGGATGCAAGGCTGCTTGCGATCACGCCACCGATTGGCGTCTGCGGCGCCACAGGCCCTGGAACTTCCCCAACTCGATGATCACCCGCGAGGTAGGGCGGCGCTCGCCGCAGGTGCACCGTGGTGCTGAAGCCAGGCAGTCAGACGCAGCTCTCGGCGGTTGCGCTCGCAGCCCTCGCTGAGAAGGCAGGCGTGCCCAAGAGTGTCTTCAACGTCATCGCCGGAGATTCGGGACGATCGGCGAGGTTTTGTGCGTGCACGCGGCCGCGCGCTTTGTCGGCCTCACCGGCTCGACGGAGGTCGGCAAGATCCTCTACGGTCGGGCCTGCATCGGCCTGAAGAAGCTCGGCCTCGAGCTGGCGCCTTTCGTGGAGTTCGAGGCCCCCATATCGATGCCGCCATCGAGGGCGCCATCGTCTCCAAATACCGCAACATGGACCAGACCTGCGTCTGCGCCAATCGCCTCTACGCACAGGCAAGCATCTATGAGGAATTCGTGCAGAAGCTCTCGACCAAGGTCGCGGCATAGAGATCGGCGAAGATGCGGTTCGTGCCTGCACACTGTCCATGAGCGGCGCGATCGCGGCGATGGTGCTCAGTCATAATTCGGGCTTGACAGCCGCAGCTCTGTTTTTGCGGGCGTATGGACGTGACGCTGTTCAACATTGACGTGCAGCTTTCGGCCCCGCGCTGGGTTGCGGGCCGATCCGTTGCAGCTTGGCAGGCTGCGTTCTCTGGAGGCCTCGCACTTGGCAGTTGGGGCTGGGGTCGCCTCACCAATGCCATCGGTGTGGACATCACGCTGCTCGCCTCTGCCGGATTGATGCTGCTCTTGCCGCTGCTAGGACGCTGGCTGCGCATGCCGGCCATCACCGAGCGCGGGGAGGACGCCGAAATGCTTGCGATCCTAAGGTGCGGCTTCCGCTGACATACCGGAGCGGCCCGCTGGTGATTGAGCTCGAATATCGCGTGGCTTCGGAAAATGCGCGCGCCTTCCACAACGTTATGCAGAATGTGCAGCTCTATCGGCAACGCAACGGCGCCTATGGCTGGTCGATTGGGCGTGATATCGCCGACCCCGAGCTGTGGACCGAGCGCTATCACTGCCCGACATGGCTCGATTATTTGCGCCAACGCAACCGCTGGACACGCTCGGAGCGCGCATTAGATGCAAGGCCACGGCTTTCCATATCGGGCCTGAGCCCGTGCGTCTCCGTCCGTATGCTGGAGCGCCGTTTGGATCGGTACGCTGGAAGGATGATGTGCCCGACCGCGCCGCGAGTGAGCTCTAGCTGCGGGTTGGAAGTGCGAACAGGCACTAGCAGTCGTCCCTTCCGTGCCCCCCATTCAAAAAGCCCCGGGCGTGTTGACGCGCTTGCGCTTCGCGAGCCCCTCGCCGTCGCAAGTTGCCTAGAGGACTTCCACCTCCAAGCTGTGGCTGATACTCGGCACAAAAAAGGGGCCACTCTGATGAGTGGCCCAAGTCTGCGAGAGAATGTCCCAGCAGAGCCTCTGGGATCAGGCCGCAGCCTGTTCGATCGGCGAGAAGGGAAGCCCGAGACTCTCGGCGACAGCCTTATAGGTTAGCCGGCCCCGATAGACATTTAGGCCAGCGCGCAGATGCGGATCTTCGAGCACAGCTGCAAATCCTTTACTTGCGAGAGCCACACCAAAAGGTAGCGTAGCGTTGTTGAGTGCCTGGCTTGAGGTGAGCGGCACAGCTCCGGGCATGTTTGCAACGCAATAATGGATCACGCCATCCACCTCATAGGTTGGATCGGCATGTGTCGTCGCCCGCGATGTCTCGAAACATCCGCCCTGATCGATCGCCACGTCCACGATCACGGAGCCTTTGCGCATCGAGCTCAACATACCTCGGCTGACCAGTTTCGGCGCGCTCGCGCCAGGAACGAGAACGGCGCCAATGACAACATCTGCCGCAAATACCTCTTCTTCAACGGCCTCGATCGTCGAGAATCTGGTCCGTACTCGCCCTTGGAACTGCTCATCCAGTTCGCGAAGCCTGGGAATCGAACGGTCGAGGATTGTGACCTCAGCGCCTAAGCCTGCCGCCATCCTTGCAGCGTGAGTGCCGACAACGCCCCCGCCGATCACCACGATGCGAGCGGGTGGCACGCCCGGTACCCCGGCAATCAGCAGTCCCCGTCCGCCGGCGTACCTCTTCAGCGCGGCGCCCGCGGCCTCGATCGCAAGTCGTCCCGCAACCTCGCTCATAGGGGCAAGCAGTGGAAGGCCGCCGTTCGCGTCAGTCACAGTTTCATAGGCAATTGCGGTGCAGCCAGACTTGATAAGGCCCTTCGCCTGCTCCGGATCCGGAGCCAAATGCAGATAAGTGAAGAGGATCTGGTTTTCTCGCAGCTGCGTCCATTCGGAGGGCTGTGGCTCCTTGACTTTCACGATCATTTCGCTCGACGCGAACACCTCGCGAGCAGAGGCCGCAATCGTCGCTCCAGCTTTTCGGTAAATCTCATCTGTCGCGCCAATCCCGGCGCCGGCGTTCGTCTCGAGCAATACGCTGTGGCCAGCGGCCACGTATTCGCGGACGGCCCCAGGCGTCAGGCCGACGCGGTACTCGTGCGTCTTGATTTCCTTGGGAACACCGACCTTCATTTGCAATCTCCATGGTGAGCAGCTCGTTGTAATCGGAAGAGCGTTACAAACCTGCGGGGCGAGAGGCCAAATAGCGCAGTAATCCGGCGATCTTCTCCGCCTGCTTGCAGGATTTCGAACAGGCGACCGAAGACCGCCGAGATGGCAGGGATGCTACCACAGGGTGGCGAGACCTGATGCGGCCCCGGCAGCCAAACCAAACACTCCTGATCAGGATTGATCTACGCCGGATTGGATCGACTTCTTCGTTGTTTTGCCTCATTCGCAACGATGCTCGATTTGCTAAAATGAGTAGCGCTTGCGATGGAGGCCCGTTAGTTCATCAAAGGATGGATCGGGTTTTTCAAAGGTCTGCTGAACGATTGATCGAAAGTGCGCATCGAGACGCAGCTTAGCAGAGCATGGCTTGGGTCGCCGCTGCGCTCAAACTATCGTGCTTCGCATATCTCGCTCTTCCCGCGAGCCAGGCATTGCTTGCAACCTCTCGACATATCCCCCTCCTGGACCGTCATCCATCTGCAGCGCGGCTACGACTCCGTCGATCCGGTGGTACGTCGGGCAATGCGCCAGCCTAAGCTCTTCCGATCGGGGCCCGGATTTGAAGTGCGAAATCGGCCGAAGCCTGAACGCGCTCTGTTCGAAGAAGCCGACAAATTTGGAATCCGCTGCGGGTTTACATTCGCTATCCTCGATGACAGGTGCGTAATCGCCGCGCTGAGCTTTGCAACTGAACGAGCTCGAAGATCTTCTGCGTTTCCAAGCTCCGAGCTGAGGTCCGCCCAAAAATCTGGCGCCACGACGTCAATCGCGGCATCATCAAAAGCCTGATCAGCATGAACACAGGAATCAGCCTCGTGTTCGAGGCCGACATAGGCGCAAATTTTGCCGGCCTTGTTTACCGGGAGCTGCGCGATGGCGCGGGTGCGAGCCGATTCGAGCTTTCTGCCTATTGGCGCGCCGACAATGAAACCCGGCGCTGCACGAATTCCTGAAGTTGGTCTCTGAGCGCTACCCATCGCCTTCGAGTGGTCGCTGACGCGCGTGGCGCGCTTTCCGGAAGCTCCTGTCGGCTGCCATGAACCGGGCCAGCATGGGCGCGATAAGCTTAGCTGGATCGCCGATCGGCTGAGCGGTCTCCTGCGCAAGGATCTCGGCATATGCCACGAGATCCCTGTGCACGCTCGCGGGCAGTTCATGCGTAATCTTGATCGGCTTGTCGTCGTGGATTGCGCCGAGCTTTAACTTGGGCATCGTTCTCACCCCCTATACGGTTCGAGCACCAGGTCACGGTTGACGATCACCCGCACCGGAAATCCCGGACGGATCGTCAAAGTTGGCTGAATGTTGAGATTGCGGCGGACTATCTGCTGGCCCGCTTGATTGATCGATTCCCCAGCTCCACGGCGGAGCGCGGCAATGAGATCGCTGTTGGTATTGCCGCTATCCGCCCCGGAATTCACCTCCGTGCCGACGGAAAGCAGCGTCGAAAGAGCGGCGGCCCCCAACAATTCCTTCCAATGATTGTCGACTTCGTCCTCAAGACCAGAGTAACCTGCCGCATCTGCGCCGGGCTGCCGTTCCAAAACAATCGACCTCCCATTCGGCATGATAAGGCGCGTCCACACCAGGAGCACGCGCGACTGTCCAAATGCGACCTGGCTATCGTAGCTCCCGATCAGCCTTGCTCCCTGGGGGATAAGGCGAGCTCGCCCGGTAGGAGAATCGTACACCGCTTCTGTGACTTGGGCTGTGATCTGGCCAGGCAGGTCGGAGCGGATTCCTGTGATCAGCGCGGCCGGAATGACCGTTCCGGCCTGAACGACAAAAGGCGAAGCGGGCCTCACAAGGCGATCGGAGCTTGTCGTCCGACGATCGACCGTTGCACTGACGAACGCAAGCTTTCGGTCTTGGCCATTTTGAGCAAATGCTTCGTCGGATGATGGCGCGGCGGATGAACGAGCTTCGCTCGATGAGGTGGCAGGGACCTGTGGCCGGACATTGGTGCTGGCAAATACCTTGCTGATCCGTGCCGCCTCGCTCTCCTGGCTGAGACGCTGCTGTTCGGCATCGATGCCGAGGGAGCTGGATGTCGAAGACCCCTGTGCTGCGACGATCGGCCGGCCGAGATCGCCCGGCAAGGGCGGCCCTAGACGCGGCACGTCCTTCGGGATCTCGGTGTAATCCTTTGGTAAGGTCGCGAGCTGATCGGCGATATTGTGGTGGTCGGTGGCGTAAAGCTCCTCAGGCGCTGAAGTATGAGACCGTTTCTCCTGCAGCGCCCAGAGCACCGCGCCGGTGACCAGCACGAGCACAGAAGCGCTGACGCCTATCAGGACCTTTCGCGAGAGGCGCGCAACTTGCGGAGGATCCGGCCGAAGCCGGAGCGCTTCGGCGATCTCCTCCGGTGGCCTGGCCCGAGGTGGTTCGTTTGGTTCATCGATCGCCTGGTCACTATCGTTCAAAGCGACCTCCCGTCGGTTCGCACGATCCTGACCTTCTGCTGGTGCTCCTCGCCGAGCCTCAGCTCGGCGGCCGCGAACAGCCGGTCAACAATCAGCACATTTCCGTAAGCGCGGTAGTTGACGATCTCGGCTTTACCGTCGGGCCCGATCACGAAAAGCGGCGGCATCTCGCCCTGACTGACGCCGGAGGAGAATTCGACATAGGTTTTGCGGCCGTCATCATAAGCGTTGACGGGACGCCACGGCGGGCTGTCGCCCTCGATCGCGTAACGGTACCGGCGCGCCGGCAGGTCCGGAATAAAGCGTGCCGGCGGTAGAGCTCGCGTTCGCCCGCCACGATCCGCCGGATAGAACCAGGCGACCGAGGGCATATAGGGCTTTTCTTTGGCGCGAAGCTCGATCAGGTAAGTACGGCGATCAGTATTGACGACGAGGTTGGTCTCGATCGAGGGACGGGTGGGCTTGACCATGATGTGAACGCGGCGGGTGTCGCCGCTGCCACTCTCGGTGTCGCCGACCACCCAGCGGACGGTATCGCCTGCGGCGACCGGTCCTGAGCCGATCAGCTGCTCACCGGGCTCGAGGGCAATGTCCGTAATTTGCCCCGGCGCGGCATAGATCTGGTAGAGCGCGCCCGGACTATAGGAAAACACTTGCACCGCATTGTAGTAGCCGGCTTTGCGAGGCTGCACGCGTGCAGCGTCATTTGCGGTTTCGATGCGCTCGACAGGCTCCTTGGGCTCCGCGCTGTTGCCGCCTCGTGCAGCCTTCCAGGCCGGCGGCACATGCAGCGGTCGCGGGCGATCATCGGCAAGCGCCGGCAAGTCCGGTGCCGGCGGGAGCTCGTTGTCGTAGCTGATTTGCGGCGGCCTGAAGGTCGTGCAGCCGCCGAGCGTCGAGACACAGACCAGAAGAGCCAGAGGCAAGCACGGCCGCGCTTTTCGTGACACAATAACGAGACCTGTTGGCATGTTAGCCGAGCTCCTTTGACCAGTTGATCGCGTTGACGTAGATGCCGAGGGGATTTTTGCGTAGGCGATCCAGATCGCGAGGCATTTCCACGACGATGGTGAGGATCGCGCTCCACCGCTCCGTTGCGGCAAGCTGACCGTTCTCGTAGCGCCGCTCGATCCAGGCCAGGCGAAAGCTCTCAGGGGAGGCCCGGATGACGCTAGACACTTCGATCGCGACTTGCGTTTTGCCGAGCTTGGCGAATGGTTCGTTGTTGCGGGCATAATCGTTGAGCGCCGCGGCACCGCGATCCGTCGTGAAATCGTAAGCGCGCAGCCAGTTTTCGCGGAGCACGATGGCGTCCATCGGCAGACCACGCACATGCTCGACGAATCGCGCCAGGTGAAAAGCGACTTGGGGGTCGGTCGGTTGGTAGCTGGCATTTGCCGGAGCGACAGTCTTGGCTTCCCCCAATTGGTCGACCTCAACCACCCACGGCGTGATCGTCCCGTGTGCGGATTGCCAGACCAGAGCGGCGGCAAAACAGCCGGACAAGAAGAGGGAGCCAAACGCCATCAGGCGCCAGTTTTTGGCCTGGACGCGCGCAGACCCAATGCGATCATCCCAGACCTGGGCGGCGCGTTGATACGGAGTGACAGGCTCCGGCATGCGGCCATAGTGAACGGCCGATCGTTTGAACATTGTTTGACCTCAAGATGCTCAGGAATGGAAATGGTCGATGTGAAGCGTCAGCGGTCTTGTTGCGAGAGGTCGACAGATCCGCCGCCCACGCCGTGATCGCCGGAACGGATCGCCTGGGTAGCCGCTGATGCGCCATGGCTGATCGTCTGCGCTCGCTTCATCCGACGAACCCAAGGGGGCGCGTCGGACCCAGCGGCGGAAGAGTCCCCCTCTTCACGACCGGCATGGTTCGGCGCTCCGCCAAGACCAGTGGCGACCGAACGTAGAGGACTAAGCGCACCTGACGCACTTGCCTCTGCGCCGGACATGCTCCCCGCCCGCGACACGCTCACCGCACCACTTGCAATCGCGCTGCCTCCGCGTGCCGCGCCAGCAATCGCGCTACCCGCGAGACCGGCCGCGCCGGCGGCAAGACCTGCGCCAGCCGCAACAACGCCACCGGCGGCGAGGCCCGTCCCGACAGCGCTCCCAGCGCCAAGCTGCGGACCTCCGGAGACGATGCCGTTGGCAACACCGGGCCCGAAAATCCCGAGCCCCAGAAGTGTGAGCGCACCGAGCACCAGCGCCATCGCATTCTCGATGGTCGGCTGGTTGCCGCCGAAGCCTGCCGTGAACTGCGAGAACAAGGTCGATCCGATGCCGACAATGACGGCCAGGACCAGGACCTTGACGCCGGAAGAGATTACGTTGCCCAGCACTCGCTCGGCCGCAAAGGCCGTCTTGCCGAAGAGGCCAAAGGGGATCAGCACGAAGCCGGCAAGTGTCGTCAGTTTGAACTCGACAAGCGTGACGAAAAGCTGGATCGCGAGAATAAAGAAGGCCAACAGCACCACGATCCAGGCGAACAGCAGGACCACGATCTGCACTAAATTCTCGAAGAAGCTGACGTAACCCATCAGCCCCGAGATCGAGTCGAGGATGGGGCGGCCGGCATCAAGCCCCACTTGCGCGATCCGGCCCGGCCGCAGAAAATCTGCCGCCGACAGGCTTGTGCCTGAGGCTTTTAGCCCAAGGCCTGCAAAGCTTTCGAAGACGATGCGCGCAAGGCTGTTCCAGTTGCCGATGAGATAGGCAAAGACGCCGACAAACAATGTCTTCTTGACCAGCCGGGCAAGAATCTCCTCATCAGTGCCAAAGGACCAGAACAGGCCCGCGAGCGTGAGGTCGATCGCGGCCAGCGTCGTAGCGAGATAGCCCACTTCGCCTCCGACGAGGCCAAACCCGGAATCGATGTAGCGGGTGAAGGTTTCCAGGAATTGATCGATGACGGAGGTACCACCCATGGGTCACTCGCTTTGGCTTGGAATGGAGGGAAAACCGGACGGGAGGCGACTTTCGTCCTTGCGCGGGACAGGAGAGAGGAATGGCGCGGCGCCTGTCCGGCTGTCCGGATCACCTGTCGATCTACTTCCTGCCAAGAACTGCCTGCGCTGCTCGGCCCAGATCTTCTGGCATTCGAGAAGAGCCTCTTTCTGCTCGTAGGTGACGGTGCGGCATTGCTCGAGCTTTGCTGCGGTCGCATCGGATTTTGAGGCGAGATAGACGGAAGATTGGGTCGCGCTCCTGTCCTCAGGCAACCGAATGGCGCAGACGCCAACCACCAGGACAGCAAGACCAAGGGCTGCCGCGGCGGGCAGTCGTTCAAGTCGTTTCTTCATGATCAGTGAAACATCTGCACGGTTGTTGGTTGGTAGCCCTGCCCCTGGCTAAGAAAGCGCCGCAGCTGCTCCCTGCCCTGATCCTGCGCAGCTGCGCGCTGGGCAGACTCGAGCGTTTCCGCACGACCTTGCGACGCGACAGTAGCCGTAAGGTCCGCAAGCTGCTGAGCTTGCAACGCAAGGAGCTGGTTGCCGGCCTGACTTGCCTGAAGCGCACCCGATGCGCCCTGGCTCGCCGTCACCAGGGCGGACATTTGGGTGCGGTTGGTGTCGAGATTGCGGACAACACTCGCTTGGAGCCGCATGGCGTCCTGCAGCCCGGCAACGGAGTTCTGCCAACGCGTCTGCGCATTCCCGACAAGGAGCCCATTGGACATGCTGACCGATGCCGGCGCATAGGTGGTGGAAAACGCGCGATCGACCTGCTCGACATCATAGGCAATTCGCTGTGCCTGCGAGAGTAGCTGCTGGGTGCGCTGAATCGATTGCTCGAGCTGTTGTAACGACGAATAAGGCAGGCTGGCCAGGTTCTTCGCCTGATTGATCAGCATCTGCGCTTCGTTCTGCAGCGAGGTGATCTGGTTGTTGATCTGCTGCAGCTCACGCGCGGCGGTCAGCACATTCTGAACGTAGTTGTTGGGATCGAAAACGATCCACTGCGCCTTTGCTCTGCCGGGCGCTTGGATCATGATCATGGCGATGATGCTTGCCGCCAGAATCGGCCGGATCCAGTTCATGAGAGCGCTCCTTGTTGGGCGAGCTGCGGAATGAGATTGCAGGCCCAGCCGAGGTCGCGCGCCATGAGCCAACCGGTCACGAACTCGTCCCTTCCGTGCTCGGCAAGCACCCGGTCGACGAGAGCCTGGTCGGCTTTGGACGAGGCGGCCACGAAGGCGAGGGCGATTTCGCCAAGTCCGAGCTCGAACAGGCGGTTGCCGCGTCGAGATTGGCAGTAGTAGTGTCGCTTGGGGGTGGCGCGGGCGAGGATCTCGGTCTGGCGGTCGTTCAGCCCAAAGCGCCGGTAAATCGCCATGATCTGCGGCTCGACGGCGCGATCGTTTGGCAACAGGATCCGGGTCGGGCAGCTCTCAATGATGGCAGGCGCGATTTTGGAGCCGTCGACATCGGCGAGCGACTGGGTCGCAAAAACGACGGAGGCGTTCTTCTTGCGAAGCGTTTTGAGCCATTCGCGGAGCTTGCCGGCAAAATCGGCATCATCGAGCGCGAGCCAGCCTTCGTCGATGATGAGCAGTGTCGGACGGCCGTCTAAGCGGTCCTCAATCCGGTGAAACAGATACGCCAGAACTGCGGGCGCGACAGAGGTCCCAATCAATCCCTCGGTCTCGAACACCTGGACGGAGGCTTCACCGAGCGTTTCGTGCTCGCCGTCCAGCAACCGCGCGTATGGCCCCCCGAGGCAGTAGGGCTGCAGCGCGCGCTTGAGAGCGTTGGATTGCAGGAGAACGGAGAGCCCAGTCAGCGTCCGCTCGGCAACCGGCGCCGAGGCGAGCGAGGTCAACGCCGACCAGACATGATCCTTAGTCTCAGGCGTGACCTCGATCCGCTCGCGCGACAGGATCGATGCGATCCAGTCGGATGCCCAGCCTCGCTCGCCGAGATCGTCGATGCGCGCGAGCGGCTGGAGGGCGACGAGTTCTGACGGATCGAGCGCGCCGCCGAGATCATGCCAGTCGCCGCCCATGGCGATGGCCGATGCGCGGATCGAGCCGCCGAAGTCAAACGCAATGATCTGCGCCGCGCTGTAGCGGCGGAACTGCAGCGCCATGAGCGCCAGCAGGACCGACTTGCCGGCGCCCGTCGGTCCGATGACCAGCGTGTGGCCGACATCTCCGACATGCAGAGAAAACCGGAATGGCGTGGAACCTTCAGTCTTGCCGAAGAACAATGGGGGAGCCTTGAAGTGGTGATCCCTCACCTCTCCGGCCCATACCGCAGATAGCGGGATCATATGGGCGAGGTTCAGGGTCGAGACCGGCGGCTGGCGGACGTTTGCATACGTTTGTCCCGGCAGGCTGCCGAGCCAGGCTTCGACGGCATTGACCGTCTCGGCCATGCAGGTGAAGTCTCGGCCCTGGATAACCTTTTCGGCGAGGCGGAGCTTTTCGTCGGCTGCGCGCGGATCCCTGTCCCAGACCGTGACCGTTGCCGTGACGAAGACCTGGCCGATCTGATCCGAACCCAATTCCTGGAGCGCACTGTCCGCATCCATCGCCTTGTTGTGGGCATCGGTATCCAAAAGCGCGGAGGCCTCGTTCGTCATCACCTCCTTCAGGATCGAGGCGATCGACTTGCGCTTGGCAAACCATTGACGCCTGATCCTGGTGAGCAGCTTTGTGGCATCTGTCTTGTCGAGCATGATCGCGCGCGTCGACCAGCGGTACGGGAATGCCAGCCGGTTCAGCTCGTCGAGAATCCCGGGCGTGGTCGCAGTCGGAAACCCCACGAGCGTCAGAACGCGCAGATGCGCGTCGCCCAGCATGGGTTCAAGTCCGCCTACCAGCGATTGATCGGCTAGCAACGCATCGAGATACATCGGGATTTCTGGCACGCGCACCCGGTGCCGTTTGGTCGAGACCGTCGAATGCAGGTAGGTCAGCGTTTGCTCGTTATCAAGCCAACGGCATTCCGGCATGAAACCCTCGACCAGCTGCAGCACGCGGCTGGTTCGGTCACTAAAGCCGGCGAGCAGCTCGCGTGCATCGGCTCCCGCAGCGCGCTGGCTGCCCTCGTACAGCAGGCGCTCTGCTGCGGCCGCACTCTCTGCCGGAGGCAAATAAAGGAAAGTCAGGTAGTAGCTCGACTCGTAATGACTGCCGGCTTCCTCGAATTGCGCCTTCCGCTCCGCATCCACCAGCGCCGAGGCGACGTCCGGGAATGTATCCGGCGGATAGCGTCCGGCCGAATGCCGCTGCGCCTCGACGAACACGGCCCACCCGGATCCGAGACGACGGAGTGCATTGTTGAGGCGGCCTGCGACGGCAACGAGCTCGGCCGGCACGGAGCTGTCGAGATCCGGCCCTCTGAACCGGGCCGTTCGCTGAAACGATCCATCCTTATTGAGAATGATCCCTTCATCGACCAGGGCAGCCCAGGGCAGGAAGTCGGCAAGACGTGTGCTTGAACGGCGGTATTCGGCAAGATTCATCATGGGACGCCTTCAGGTTCTGAGGTGAGCGGGAACGCGAACATGCCGGCGCACGACTTCCACGAATTCCGGATCGCGCTTTGCGGCCCAGACCGCAGCCATGTGACCCACGAAAGCGAGGAGAAGGCCGGCCAGCCACATGCGCAGGCCGAGACCGAGTGCGGCAGCCAGTGTGCCGTTGAGGATAGCAACCGCGCGCGGCGCGCCGCCCATCAGGATCGGTTCGGTGAGCGCGCGGTGGACGGGAGCCACAAATTCCGGGACTGGCTCGTCCATCAGATCACCACTCCGCCGCCGAATGAGAAGAACGAAAGGAAGAAGCTCGATGCGGCGAATGCGATCGACAGGCCGAACACGATCTGGACTAGCCGCCGGAAACCACCCGAGGTATCGCCAAAGGCGAGCGACAGCCCGGTCACGATGATGATGATGACCGCAATGATCTTTGCGACCGGACCTTCGACCGATTGCAGGATCTGGTTCAGCGGCTGCTCCCAAGGCATGTTCGAGCCGGCGGCCCAGGCCGGCGCGCTGGCTAGGGCAAGGCTGGCGAACGCCACAATTGAGATGAAGCCGGGCCCGAGAGACGATCGTGTGGTCATGACTGATCTCCGATGTTCGAAAGGCTGTAGTCGCCCGATGATCCAAGGCCGTCGACGCTGGCGAGTTCGCTCAACCGCCGTTCGCCGCCACGGCCAGAGAGAACGGCTATGACGTTGATGGTTTCTGCAATCAGGGCGCGCGGGACGGTGATGACGGCTTCCTGGATCAGCTGCTCGAGCCGGCGCAGCGCGCCAAGCGAGGTCCCGGCGTGTATCGTTCCGATGCCGCCGGGATGTCCTGTGCCCCAGGCTTTCAAAAGATCCAGCGCTTCGGCCCCACGGACCTCGCCGATCGGAATGCGATCAGGGCGCAGGCGAAGAGAGGAGCGCACAAGATCGGAGAGCGAGATCACGCCGTCCTTGGTCCGCAGCGCCACCAAATTTGGTGCCCTGCACTGAAGCTCCCGGGTATCTTCGATGAGAACGACGCGGTCCGAACCTTTGGCAACCTCGGCAAGCAGCGCATTTGTCAGCGTGGTCTTGCCGGTCGAGGTGCCGCCGGCGACCAAGATGTTCTTCCGTGCGGCGACCGCGTTGCGAAGCGCGCTCGCTTGGCTCGCGTTCATAATGTCCGCGGCGACATACTCGTCGAGGCCAAACACGGCGATCGCCGGTTTGCGGATGGCAAAGGTCGGCGCGGCAACAACCGGCGGCAGCAATCCTTCGAAACGTTCCCCCGTTTCCGGCAGCTCAGCCGAAATCCGGGGCGAGCCGGGATGAACTTCTGCTCCTACATAGTGCGCGACCAGGCGGACGATTCGTTCGCCATCCGCTGCCGAAAGGCTCTCTCCGGTGTCTGTAAGGCCGCTCGACAGTCGGTCGATCCACAGCCGGCCGTCGGGATTGAGCATCACCTCGACGATCGCCGGATCTTCCAAAAATCCTGCGATGGCGGGCCCCAACGCGGTACGCAGCATACGCGCTCCGCGCAAGTTCGCTTCTGAATCAAAAGAATGGATCGCCACGATTTGCCCCAAGCTGCTGAGGCCGCTTCCGCGCCCTCATCTGAAGGCAAATAAAAGACAGATCACGTGTTACCGCAACGAAGGGAGTATGCCGTTCGTAGTCTAGCGCAGAGAAAGGAGCATTTGAAAAGAGCGGCGGCTTGACGCGCCGCCCCTCGACCGCGAGGCGAGAAATCAGCAATGAGCAATGGTCCGGAGCTTACTATTTTTACGCCTCGTCGCGGTGTTTGCTGAGGCTCCATTACTTCTCCTGAACCACTGTCGCTCCCTCGCGTGGGCACGATTGAGTTCCCAGTTTTTGAGGAAGCTCAAACGTGGGATAATGAACCACATCAGCCGGCGGGCTGCAGCAGGCACCAATGCCGACGCTGGGTCCCGTGCACCACCCTGAGCGTAACATGCCCCTGCACCATTCCCCATGGACTCAGGGTGGTCCAGTACTGCACGACGATTGCCGACGCAGAATGCAGGCACTCAAACAGTGATTCTAGTCCGCAATGGCCGAGCTGAAATCGCAGATCTACTTGAGCTGCGCGTGTAGCGAGACATGGTCGAGTTCACCTTCCCACCACGACACAAACACCGCCGCAATACCGTTCCCGATGATGTTGGTAAGCGCGCGCACCTCGCTCATGAACTTGTCTATCGAGAATACGATCGCAATGCCCGGGACGAGGTCAGGACTGACCACGGTCAACGTTGCGGCCAGGGTGACGAACCCGGCACCGGTAACACCACTTGCGCCCTTCGAGGTGAGCATCGCCACAACGAGTATCGTGAGCTGCTGGGCGAAGTCGAGATCGACCCCGAGCGCCTGCGCGATGAACAAGGTCGCCAACGTCATGTAAATGTTGGTCCCATCCAAATTGAAAGAGTATCCTGTCGGCACCACCAGGCCCACGACCGGCTTGGAACAGCCCAGCCGTTCGAGTTTTTCCATCAACTGCGGCAGCGCGCTTTCGGACGACGATGTTCCGAGCACGATCAACAGCTCATCCTTGATGTAGAAGATGAACTTTAGAATAGAAAAACCGACCAAGCGCGCGACCAGGCCAAGCACAATGATCACGAAGAGCCCGGCTGTCACATAGAACAGAGCAACCAAGCCGATGAGTTTACCGAGCGCGGACGGTCCGAATTCGCCGATAGTGTAGGCCATAGCGCCGAACGCCCCGATTGGCGCTGCCTTCATTACGATCCTAATGACGCCAAACACCGCGTGTGCAGCATCGTCGACCAGACTGCGCATCCGCTCACCCCGCTGGCCAAGCGCCATCAGCGAGAACCCGAATAGGATGGCAAACAGCAGCACCTGTAGCACGTCGCCTCGGGCCAGAGCGCCAACTACGCTATCCGGAATAATATTGAGGAGAAAATCGACCGCCTTCTGCCCTTCCGCTCTTTTGACGTAGTTGGCTACCGCCGCGGCGTCAGCCCTGGGAGCAAGCCCATGACCGGCCTGAACGAGATTGCCCATCACGAGACCCAGGATCAGCGCGAAGGTTGACACGATCTCGAAGTAAAGCAGCGCCTTGACGCCGACTCGGCCGACCTTTCGTGCATCCTGAACATGCGCAATTCCGGACACAACAGTGCAGAAGATGATCGGCGCGATCACCATTTTGATCAGCTTGATGAATCCGTCACCAAGCGCTTTGACCCAGCTGTTCGTCCCCACAGAAGGCCACAACCAGCCAACGAGAACGCCAATCAGGATCGCGATGAGTACCTGGATATAAAGAACATTGTACCAGGGGCCAGATGGCTGGAACAGGGCGGCGGCTTTAACAGAGCGGCGCTGGCGGTGATTGTACATCACGCTCGACCCGGCGCCGTGGTACCAAAGCGGAGTGACAATGAAGGCACGGCTTCGCTCAGTGCTCCCTTAGCGCGGCGCGCACAGCGCACTGACCGCTTTAAAAAACCCAGTCCGTTGCCACCGGTTGCCGCCTCTCCCGAATGGGCTTGCGGCCAACGCGAAACAAAGTCCTGAATCCCTTCTGAAACCAGCGGTAAAAACTTGAGAAAGCTTCCTTGAGAGTTCGAATGCATCAGCGTCACCACCCATTTCAATCTTTTTTGGTTGTTCGAAGATGCCACCAGCATGTTAAATGCCGCCACCCTTAGCAGCCGGCGACCACTCTTCACCTGAGGCATTCTCGCCGTATCGCGCCGGACCGCGACCGTACGTTGAAGAGACATTCACCGTAAAGAACTTGTGGTGGTGCGGCGCGCCTGCGTTCACCCCTCACTCGTCCTATCCTGGCTTCAGGTGAATGCCCGGACATTCCCAAAGGCATCAACTTCGATCGAAAACCACAAGGGCCGAGAAGACATAGCCAGTAGCATTGCTCACGCTGCCTCCATTGGCGATCCCGGTTCCGCCTTTTCGGGAGCTGTGTTTTGCGGTGCCGAACAACACTCCTCGTAACAGAGCTTCTCACTCCTGTAGCTCGCCAAGGCCTGGAGGGAGCACTGCACGAGATCCCGTTTCGCTACATCGGAGGCAGGCGCTGCATCCAGCCATTTCAGCGCCACCTCGACCAATTCGATCGCGCGATCCCTGTTACCGGTCTCGTAATAGTACCGAGCGACCGCCCCGTACGAGAGGAACTTCGCGCCCTCGCTGCCTTGGGGCGGATTCGCCGCGAGGATGTATTCGGAGAGGTCCCTGCCCATGGCAAAGCGCTCGGCATGTGGGAAACCGGAGTAGTCTTTCGCGGGGTCGAAGAGTTGGCGGATGGCCACGCTCATCCAAACCACAGATTTCTTGTCGATCGCATCGCGAACCAATTGGCGCAATACCGCCAAGCCGGCCCGCATGTCGCGTATCTTGTGAAGCAACAATTCCGCATGAAGCCCACGGATGGTGACATCGTCCGGCATCGCAGCGAGTGCCTCCTCAACCCCTGAAAGGGCTGCCGCCCAATCCTTACTATTCATGGCGGCTTCAAGTCTGGCAAAGATCGGTTCCACCAGCGCTCGCTTCTGCGATAGTTCGCGCTTTCTGCGTCTGCCCGTGGTTATCCTCTCCGCATCCAGGGCTTTGGCTTCGTCGCTCACTGCCCAGGAGCCGTTCAGAACTTTTGGCAACAAGTTATCGAGTTGCGTCGGATGGCCCATAAAGGCGAAGCGGCCGTCACGATCGACCACGAATGACGAGGGAATCCCGACAGAAAAGCTGGGATCCATCCAAAGCTTGTTCATTTCGCCGGAGTAGTCGAATGCGATCGCGAAGTTCAGATCTGGCAAGCTCTTCGTCAACCAAGCGTCCAAGCTGGCTCGCGCTTCATCTGCCGTCGAAGCTTGTTCGTGAGCCGCGATGCCCACCACCTCAACTCCGTTGCTCCTGTATTTGCTTTGCAGGGTCACCAAATTCGGCATCGAGGCGATACATGGTCCGCACCACGTCGCCCAAAACTCGATGATGTATACTTTCCCAGGCTCGAACTTTGTAAGGGGTTGGCCACGGAGCCAGTCCTCAACTTTGATGGAGGGAGCCGGCGAACCGACTCTCAGCACATTCTCCGCACCGACTTGACTTGCGCTCTCAGTCACACTGGTCATTGCTCAAATTCGCTTTACCTGGCTCTGTGGAAAACAACAGCAAGTCGCATGCCAGCCAGCGCTCATTCATATTACGCATTTTTCGTATCATTCCTGTCGACCTTGCGACGCATGTCGCATATCCGACCAGCTGTTTGGAGCTTCTTAGGCAATCAGTCGGCCGGACCTCCTTAACGCAGACCGAAGAGGCGGGAAGTCAGGCAGAAGGCCGAGTTCACCACTCCACATCATGATCGGTTTCCAGGATAACCATTTCGGCGCTCGGGATCATGACGTGAACTGACCTGCTTTGGCCCGTCGACTTGCGCTTGACGGCGATCTCAGATTTCCAATTCAACCATTTGAACCAAGGGGCGATGAACCAGACTAGTGCGACCAGCTGCAGCACAACATTCATACTGAACGCCGTCTGATACGCGATTGAGGGGTAGTGTCCGTCCTTTACCGGCCATTGCTCGAGAATTAACCCCGTCCCGTACTGGACGAGGAAAGCCCACCCGAAATGCAGAACGTTGAGCACGCCGTTTGCGCGCGCGATCAGTTGGGCCGGAAAGTAATCTCCGATGATCGCGTAGCTGAGGACGATTGCTGATCCGACCACCGCCACAACGATCCACGACGGTAGCGACGGGAATGGCGGATGCAATATCAGCGCGAGTTCGGCTGCAATGAACACAGCAGCTACGATTGAGAGCAACGTTTCAATGTTCTTGCCATGCCGGCGCAGTGAATCGGCGACCACGCTGAGCAGCAATGCGCCAATGCTTAGGGCTATCGCCATTGCGAGCAATCGAGTGACAAGGCTTGTTCGATCCAACCCTTCCACATCGCTCAGCCAGGACGCTGCCCACAAGGACTGCAGGGCCCACGCGGACCCGATACATGTTGAAGAAATCGGCGCAATTCTCCAGAACCGCCCATCCGTATAGACGGTCTTCAGGCTGACTGTCCCTGGAGGGCTCTTCGCAGTTGCCTCATGCTCTGGAACCAAAAAATAGATCGAAGCGGCCGCGGAGGCGCTGGATGCGGCAAGCACCTCAAATAGACCGCGCCAGCCTATCCAGTTAAGCAATGCCTCGGCTGGTGCGGTTGCCGTTACCGCGCCCAGTGCACCCAGCATGATCATACAGCCGTTGATGAGCGCCACGCGCTCTCTCGGAAACCAGAGCACGACTGTTTTCAGGCCAGACATGAGGGAAGCTGCGGTACCTAATGCTATCATCGCGCGAGCAATCAGAAGCGACAGAAATCCATTCGATAGTCCGAAAAGCGCAGCGCCTGCGGCAGCCAGCAGCAAGAGCGCACCCTGGACTCGGCGCGGACCGAAGCGATCCAAGAGCATGCCCATCGGAATCTGGCTGCCGGTAAGGACTAGAAAGTAGATCGAGCCCAACAGCCCCAAATCGGCCGTACCAAGCTCCAATTCAGAGGCGAGGCGGTCACAAATGAGCGTGTTGATCATCCGAAACAGGTAGGAAAGATAACATCCCGCTGCAAAGGGAAGGAACACGCAAGAGATGATCCGCCAGCTCCAACCCCGGTTGACCGGCTTCTCGCCTGATCTCAGCCCAGCGGCATCGCTGCGCGTGTCGCTCAAAACGCGGCCACTGGCTTTAACACAAGGCGTTTGGCAGCTGTCGAAAGTGGATATTGCTGCCGCCCTCCTCGGCGACAGCACCCGCGTTTGAGTTTTCACCTACGACGGCCACGCAGTGGGTTTCTTCTTCAACTGGCGCTCGTGGAACGGCGCGTGACGCTCCGCCGCCCAATTCAGGCCCGGATCGGCTGGAACTTCCCGAGCTATCAATTGCCTCCTGCAGCAAGGGCCGGCCAAACCGTACGCGACGATCGACCTGCTCGGCAAAAGCCTTGAAGCGCTCGAGGCCCAGTACGCACGCCTCGTCCTGCTTGGACGGCGGCATCGGCGGCGTCAGCGTGAGGTGGTATCGCACATGGAGAGCCACTGTTTCCGCGATCACCGCAATGTCCGTCCGCAGACTGAGCACCTGCTTATTCGTTCGCTCGATCGCCTCGTAAACCAGACCCTCTATACGCGGCGCCGGATCCAGGAAGCGCTCAAGTGCCGCCTCGACGACGACGCTCTTGCCCATACCAGGGCGGTCAGTCGCGGCTTCGAGTCGCTGGAAAATGCACTCAGAAAGTTGAATTGTTATCTTTCTGGTCTGCTGAGCTTCGCTTGGACTCGGCTGCGCGTCCACCTCAGCTTCATTCCGACTTGAGCTCGGTTCTTCCCGGCGCCCGCCGCTAATCTGCATACTCCAGCTTCCTTCTTTCTGCGACCGCACACCGCCTGCGCTTGCTCGCGCGTGGTCTGGATGTTTGGTCGAAACAGATGAATCGCCCTGCGATGACGCACGACAAAAGGGCCGAGACCGCATGCCGCTTCAACCGCGGGGACATTCTGGTCGCAGCCTGGCGTACCGAAAGAAAGAAAGGGCGGATTCCTAAAGACCAGCGCCAGACGGCGTAGCCTCTTGTGCCTCTAGACAGCAGGTCGCCGATAGACGCGCGATTTCGGGGACGGTGCGTGCACCCTTACGTCAAATCGACAAAGTTGCCGATCCAAAACGAGGCGCAGGCGCAATCTAGATGCGCCCTCGCGCCCTCGAGGTCGCGAACGAACCGCGCGGACGCACCGGCCTTATTCCCTGTGCGGTGATGCGCCTCGTAAGAAGCGCACCAGCTCATGCGGCGACCAAATACACCCGCGCCTCGCCCGATTTCCGGCATGCATCACCAGCGTGCGATAGGACTTACACCCGTTCGCGTGCCGCACGTCGAGCCCGTCCTACGGCTGTTCAAACGTATCAGCAGGCCCGGTGCGACCACTCACCTGTCAGGAGGCCTCAGGGGAACTGTCGGTCCCGCTGGCAGGCGGGTGGATCGCGCAGCGGGTCCCCCTCGTTATGGCTACAGACGTAGCGCTCGTTGTGCCGGTCCTCGCCAGCCACGCGATTCATGGGTCCGCCCGCACCCCGGGCGTCGCTTCCGGATCGATGGAGGACTGAAATGTGAATTGCCCCTGCCGACGGCGAGCTTACTTGCGCCAAATCGGCTGCTACAGCCTCGTTGCAGAACATTCTGCGAAAGGCCCCCCTGTTCGCCCGCCCGATGTACTTAAGTGCAAATCCTGGTGGCGTTGAGTGAGGGCACATCATGGATGTCGAGTTCTACAGGAGCTTGCAGAGCGGGCCCACGATGGCTGATCAGGCCGATCCGTTCACGCGAAAGCGGCTTCTGGTGCTGGCCGAGAAATACGATGCTAAGCTGGGGAAACCTTCGCCGGCCAGCCGCAATCTTCAACGCACGCTGCCGCTGCACCGCACCGTGCCAGCCGTAAGCACCATTTCTGATGGTGCCGAAGCTTGAGGAAGAGCGCCGGCAGCGAGGGCGACTGCGACGCCTGCAGCGGCAGCAAGCATCACCCCTCTAAGGCGCTGGATTTTCCAGGGATGGTACGCGAACTACGCCGGAAAGGATGCGCACCCAAACCGGAGTGAGCATGCCGGATGGCACCCGTCGACTGCCCTCACCGCACTTCAGAAGCACTGTGGTCACAGCTTGCCGGTGGAGGCATTCACCAAATGGACCGAGGAGCATGCCGGCCAAACGACCGGTAGATGAGTATCGGGACCGATCTGCTCCAGTCCCGTCAGCAGTTGCTGCACGTTCATGCCCGTCTGCGCGGGCACCTGAAAAGTACTGATTGCTCCATCCCGCCAGCATAGGCCTGGATACTGCGCCCTGAAAGTGCGGTTGTTTACTGAGAGCGTGCCAGCGCCTTCCAGAGCACCGTGCGGCGGCAGTTATGAATTTTCATCGCATCTGGAGGCCGGGTCCAGGACACAGCTTTTCGTACTCTTTGGCCCATTTCTCGAGCCGCGGGCTGGGTCCGGATCGTTGAGCGCAACCGTGGGCACCTTCTCGGCGAGTAATCTGGTTTTTGTCGTCCTCCATAAAATTCCTAACCCGAATGGGCGCTCGTGTTGCGCAGGATTGCCGTTGCATGGAGATCACATAGCTTGAGTGCGCGTTCACCTTCAGCCGCCAGCTTCCCCGGCGGGGATCGCCTGGACCTGATCTGTCCGCCGTTTGGCGCCACTCGGAAAGACCTGCCGTGACGAGCCGTCTCGAGCTGACGATGTAGGCTCCCAACATGAGCGGGTCCTCATCGAGGCAACATCCAGATCTCAAGGCGGGGCGCGGCAAGGATGGGCGCGGCGGTCAGCGTAACTTTTCGAACACCTGAAGCGAACTTGCCGCTGCAGTGACCGGGTGCGCTGTAGGCTGAAGGTCATTGGCGAGGCTCCGCAGCTAGTCATTTCTCCAATAGAGAATCGGTCTGGATCATGCCAAGCGGCCCGCATGGCCCTGCTGCAAACAAGCTCTTTCTCTTTGCGCACGTGACTCTCGGGCGATTACCTGATCTCCGGCCGTTCGGGTCGAAGCGGGGATGCGCCATCTCCGGCTCGGGCGGGGAGGACCAAAAAATGTCAAGAGGCGTCCGCAGCACGGTCCTCGCGATGAAGGCCGGCAGTCGCCACGCTCCTCGGAGGAATAGTCCGTTCATGGACGTGCGAAGAAGGTGTTCGGTCGATCAGCAGGCTGATCAGTTCAGGGCGACTGTAGTGACCGCTTGCATCCATCACTCTCTTGCGCCCGTCGATTTCGATGAAGTCGAGATCGGCAATCACCTCTCCTTCACCTTCCTTCAGGGGCTCGCCTATCAATTGACCATCGGGGGCAACGATAGCCGTGAAGCAACCGCCGGAAATCGGGGCGATAGCAGCGCCCGTGTCATTGGCAATTTGGGCTTGTTGGTCGGCGTTGAGCCATGCGGTTGCGCTGACGACGAAGCAGGCCGATTCAAGGGCATGCTGTCGGGTGCTCACTTCCGTTTGCTGGGAGAAAAGAGGGCCGAAGATTGAGCCGGGGTACATGGCGGAGTGGATCTGCTCGCCATCGGCAATCAAGGCGTATCTTGCCAGCGGGAGATAATGTTCCCAGCACGCAAGCTGGCCGATCCGGCCAACGGCACTGTCTACGGCGCGAAGGCCGGCACCGTCGCCTTGGCCCCAGACCATCCGCTCATGATAGGTGGGGGTGATCTTGCGGCGACGCTGGATGAGCGTGCCGTCCGCATCGAACAGGAGCTGAGTGTTATAGATCGATCCTCCGTCCCGCTCATTGGCGCCGACCGAAACGACCATTTGGGCGTCCTTGGCCGCATCACCGATCGCATGCGTCTCCGCAGAGGGTACCGTAAGGGACTGCTCAAGCAGCCTCTGATGCTCCTTGGCAAGCGTGAAGGGCGGCTGGACGAACGAGAAATACGGGTAGTAGGGAATGATGGTCTCGGGAAACGTGGCGAAACGCACCCCCTTTTTGCCCAATTCGCGAATCTTTCTGGTGATCTTCTCGACTGTCCCCTCTCGGCTGTACAACACGGGGCTGATCTGTACGGCGGCTGCCTTAATGGTTTTTCTCATTCTGTTCTTCTGCACATTGTGAGCTCCGCGTTGCACTGCAACTGGTGTAGAGGATGACGGATGACTCTCACGGGGGCTCTTCGAGCCCATGGGGGCTTGTTGGGCTCAAGGCTGTGTGCGTCTGCCATCGACAGCCACGTCGATGCCGGTGATGTAGGATGCGTCGCCGAAAGCGAGGAAGCTCACGCGCCGCGATCTTCCGTGGCTTACCGAAGTGTTTCGCGGCTATCTGCTCCAGCGGTACCGTTCCGCGGTCTTGCACGCTGGTCTCGAAAATGCCGATGTTTCTAAACAGCGGACTTTCGGTGACGCCCGAGCTCTCGGCGTTTATCCGAGCGCTTCGGCGGATCAGTTGGGTGCCAAGGGCTCGCGTCAAGTGGCACAGTTCGGCCTTGGATGCCGACACAACCGATGTTCCCGCGATTCCGACCTGATTGGACGAAGAAGCCGTGAAGACGATCTCGCTCGGGTTGCGCGCGAGAGGCAGCGCCTTGTGAGTATTGAAATAGAATCCGGGGAAATTGACGAAGACGTCAACGCTCTGCTGAGTTGTTTGCGCGAGCGAGCCGAGTTTCGCGATTTCGGCATTGGCATCGAAATGGGCTATAACAGTTTCGCGCTTTCCTCCGAAGCGGGATAGCCGGCGTGAAAAATAGCCGAGCCTCGCTGTCGGGATAGCTTCGCGGTTCCCTGCAGGACTTTGGCTCATGACGCGTTTTCCGCATCACTTGGCTTATGCATTGACGGATAGGGCTTTCTGCCCACTGTGTCGGTAGTCGCGTCGGCAACTGCCGTAGTCAAATGATGCGCCATCATGTAGTACGTGGTGAAGTGGCCGCTCTTGCTCGCGATCTTACCGTTCTTGCGAGTGACGCTGCCCTTCTCACGTTTGGTAATCAGCTTCATCTTGCACCGCTTCGCGATCAGGGGCATCGGGACAAGCTTCCATCCTGTGGCCTTGCGCAACTCTGCTTGCGTAACGCCGTCTTGTCGCGAGGCCAGCGAGCTGATCAGATTGATCTTGGTGTGAGGATGCTTGGCCATCATCGCCATCCGGCGGGATTGGGTCTCATTCAACGGCTCCAAGCCAATGTGCTTCTCCAGTTGTCCTTCCATCGAAAGTGGACGATGTAGTTCCATTCCTCTAGAATTGTGGAAACATATTGCAGGCGGTCTCAGGGGTTGCCTCATTGCAATCTGACGTAAACGGATAACGTTACACCAGTTTGCTGAAGTTTGGGGCAGTGCAAGTTCTCGCATTTTCGACAGGATTTCGCAGACTAAGACCGTGCAAGGTGGATTGCTAACACAGAGGCCCTGCGATGCAATCCGCAAAAACTGGTAGGCCAACTTTTGAGAAGAGCTTCCGGAACTCTGGAGAGGCTTCCGCTTGCTCAAGCAAGCAGCGTTACCCCATCGAGCGGCAGCTCGAATGCAGGCCGTACCTCGTCTCAACTCGCTTCAGATTTCAGCATTCATTCATGCGGCCTCCCAGCCCTCAGATATCTGCCGTCGGTCCCGATCTAAGGCGCTCGGTCCGTTCGATTTGGCCCTGTCGTTATCGGGTCCTCGTGATAACGAACCTTGGTGGCACGCAGCGGGTGGAGGCCCGACACCATCACAATCGCCTCTTTCGATGAGAGCTGCATGACTTCGCCAGGCGTCAGGAGAGGACAGGACGTTTCTTGGCGGCTCACCATCAAGTGTCCAAGCCAGGGGGCTTATGCGATGCCCGGCATAGTTTTTCATGGCGCGCAGTTCGGTCGCGGTCCCCAGCGCATCCGAGACGCGCTTAGCGGTGCGCTCGTCATTGTGGAGACGGCTATCCGGATGTGACGATTGTCGAGGTCGCGTGGTTCGGTCCATAGGCGCGTTCTAACTGGTTCAAGCTCTGAGTGATCAGGAAACTGCGAATGCCATAGCCGGCCATGAAGGCAAGCTGGCTCTCGAACAAATCGAGGCGGCCCAGAGCTGCATGACTCGTGGAGCATCAGGAGGAGCTTTTGACGGCGCCGGTCGGGATCCAGGCTCTCAGTCAGGCGCCGTCCGATCTGATTGAGGATGAGCCACATCAGGAATTTTGTGTGGACGATGTCGGATGGCGGCACGACGAGATAGAGTGAAACGGGCTGCGGTTTGTCGACGAGATCGAGAATGCGCCAATCGCTCCGACGACGGGATGAACGCGATCACCAAGTTGAGCCCCGGCAAGTGTCTTGTCAGCTTCAGCGTAGAGGACATGCAGGATAGCGCCGACGAGCAGAGAATGGCTGGTTTTTCCCAATGGTTGCGGCGCTCGAGCGCCCCTTCGGGATCAACCAGGATATGCAGACATTTTGCGCTTCTCGTACTTCCCAAGTTGTAGGCGGCGCTTGCCGTGTTTGTCGGTCGAATAAGATTACATCTCCAAGGCGCGCGCGCCATCCCGAGGTCAACTGGAAATTCTCGCGCTTGATTTCGTGGACGATCACCGAACGCGGCCACTCCCGCTCGAGCGAAGGCGACCAGGGCACAAGCTGAAAGCCGAGGCCGTTCTCGATCATCGCGAAGCGTGCGGACGCCACTGACAGACGTCCACGATAATCCCCTCAGATCTGCTCACCTACATCAGATGATAAGTGCGGAAGCCCCGCTTGCTCCATGAGCCGTCGTGTAACGACGTCGAGTTCGCGGTCGCGGAGGCTTTCGATCACGTTGCGGCTTAGCCGGACCTTGTTGCCATCGCGCCGGGCGGGTCCTTGGTCGGCCAAAACATCGATGCGCCGTTCAAGTGCGCACGGACCTCGGCGCCAAACGCAATGGCGCGAGAGCTCGGCAGGATCTCGCGCGACGAGCTGCCGGTCTAGCCACGTTGCTCGATCCGCCGCGACCTGCTGGTCCAGAAAGAGCTCCGAGCGAACCTGCGAGCGCAATCCGTGTTCGACCACGGGTGTCCGCAAACCGGCGCAGTTCCACGATCCCACCGATCGGCCCATCGCCGGCCGCCTCGACAGCAGGAAGCTTCACGTGATGCACACGCCCGTCAATCCCGTCGACAAACGGCAAAGGCTGTGCCCTTCATCAAGCCCGCGCCCGATGAGACGGCCAACGATTGGTTCGCCATGAGTTTCGCCCTCCGGTGCCCAGGATACGGGGGTGCGGCTGGCGCCGTCCCGCGTGAGGGCTTTGTGCAGCCGCTTGATGATGTCACCGCGCTCGCCCAGCGCGCGCAAGCTCGTCTCCGCATCGGGGGCCAGAACCCAGACGGCGGGGCCCGCAGGTTCCGCCAAACCGCGCCGCGCGAGCGTCCGCATGCGCCCGATCCGCTTTCCCGCAATGGATCGCGCCCGGCATCCCGCTCGGACCTCAAATTGATAACGCCGTCCGCCGTCCCCGCTTCCCGGGCAAGCGTCCGATCGAGTGTGGTCCAGCGTTCGGCTGTCGTGTCCGCCTCAAGGCTCTGGCGAGTCTCGAGCTCCGAACGAGGGCCAAGTTCGCGCATGACAAGGTCGCTGGCGCCGGCGCGCAAGCCCATAGCGATATAACCGGGACTGATGACGAGGTCGCATCATCAGGCGAGACAATGAACCTAAAATGATGGCGGTCACCCTCGCAACGCGTGACGAAGGCGCAACCGTCCGCATCATCCGCCTCGGCGTCGAATAGTTTGCCCTGAGCGCTGTCTCGTGTGACTCCGTCGCGCTGCAGGTAACCGATATGGGCGCGCAACGCGCCCGGCGAACGCATCCGCCGCACCACCCGCGCCTTGACCATAGCACCGCGGCCGCTGGCGTTGAGAAGCCGTGCCGCAGCGATGCTCGCGGCGCGGACGCGTCCAAACTTTCCGCCATGGCCATCCTTGCCTCGCGAGAGGCCGCCGGCCTTCTGAGCGGCTGTGAGTACCTGCGCCACAAACGGCTTTGTCCGGGGCGCGCGCGTGGAGCGGATACGGCCGGGACGGATCCGAAGATCATCCTCGCGCGTCATTCCGGCCGCCGCAAGGCATCGAAAGCCGTGTAAGAACAGCGCCTTGGGGAAAGCTGAACTTTGCTCCGAGTCGCCGCAATGTTTAGTCGATCATTGAAATCCATACACTTTCTCTCACAACCGACCGGCCGCACCTTGCGGCTTTTATCCTGCCGTCTTAATCGGTCGTGTCGTCTGTCTGACCTCAGCCATTCTCGCTTCCTTTCTCGCTTGCGACAAGCCTCTCTGATCCACGCCATGACACGATGCGCCGCGAGGCTTGCGAGTCCTGATGCGCCGTGCAGTCTTCCGCGCTCAGCGACGGCACAGTTTCGCTGCAGCAAGGCAGCGCGGACGCCGTCGCGGCGCATCTTTCCATCGGTGTGACGGAGCCACATCACAGGCAATCCGGCGCGATCGGTCGGCATCCGAAGATGCATCGTCGCAGGCAAGATAACGTGCGTTCCGTCGTGTTGGTGCTGCACCAGTCCTCATCCGCCGGTGGCGGAGCTCCGTGTTCAGGTCGCGGCCATCACCGCGTCGTTGCCAGGTTGCAGGATCACGCGCCTCATGCGTAGGGCCCGAGCAATTTGCGCTGCTTAGCTGTTGTTTCGGCATGCATCTCCGCCGCCGAGGCGTCCGGATCGCCGCAGTAGAACGTGCCGCTGGTCCACATCGCATGCATGATCACAGCGAGCTTGCGCGCTACCGCCACCGTCGCCTTGCGGTGCGAGGAGCGCTTCGCCAGCGCCAGCCCCCACGCCTTGACCTTGTCTTTTTTCTTGTAGCGAGTCAGCAAAGCGCTGGCCGCCTCGTACAGCGCCCGCCGCACGTCACCGTCGCCCGCCTTGCTGATCCGGCCCTTGACGTCGATAGACGAGCCGGACTGCCAGCGCCGCGAGGTCAGGCCAAAATAGGCCGCCACGTCGCGCGAGCGCCTGAAGCGCGAGGGATCGTCGACCGCGGTCATAAAGCTCAGCGCCGCGATCGGGCCGACGCCAGGAATCTGCGTGAAGCGCCGGCACAGCTCATGGCCGGCGACCAGGCGAACCACCAGGTCGTGCAGCCGGCAGTACTCCTTCCACAGCGCCGCGCGCGCATTCAGCATGGCGTCGATCAGCTCGCAGACAAGCGCATCGTGGGCCACCGCCTCGCGCACGACTTGCGCAAAGCCGCCGCGCCCGACCCGGTTCAGCCGGATGCCAAACACTTTCAGCGAGTGCCGGATCGCATTCTCGAGGTCCACAAACTTGCGCTTCAGATTGCGCCGGTGCGTCAACAACAGCCGCAGCCGGTAGCAGGCCTCGCTCTTGATATGGGCGCGCCGGAACCAGCCGGTGCGCATGATGTGGGCAATCCCGAGCGCATCTGCCCGGTCGGTCTTGTTGCGCTGCGCCTTCAGCGCCGCGCGAACATGCAAAGTCTCCAGGCAGACCGCCGGCAGGCCCAGCCTGAGCAGCTCCGGATGCAGCCAGGGCGACAGCGATCCCGCCTCATGACCAAGGCGTCGCAAGCGGCCAAGATAGGGCGTCAGCGCCACCTTGATCGCGTCCGGATCGGTCACCACCGCCGTCTCCAGCATCACCTTGCCGGTCGCATCCACCACGCAGATCGCCGTCTCGTCCATGCCGACGTCCAAACCACAGAAGAATTCCATCACACGCCTCCCGCGTTGCTGAGCCGGTGCAGTGTGCGCAATATTCATCGCGCAGACCATCTGCTCCGCCGCCGCAAGTTCTGCAGGAGACCGATTACGGGCGGCCATCCTGCTGTCGTCCCTGCCCACTGCGTTCGCCTTTCCGCCCATTCATCTCCGACGTACGGCACTGAATGCCAGCTTGCGCATTCGATCATCGCGAGCCTCCTGCATCAGATCTCGCGACGAACAACCCTGTTGCCTGTGGCACGATGGCCGAAATGTCGTGAACGGAGGCCGCCGTCGGAGCCCGATTTGACGAGCGCCCGAGCAGCAGCGGGTCAGCGGTGTTCGAACTTTCAGATCGCACAACAAAGAGCGCCGCTGCTGGTGGCCGCAGACTCGCGACGGCACCAGAAGCTGCGGTGTCGCTACCGATGACAGGCACAAGCTTCTGCAAATAGGCCAGGGTCTCAGCCGGCAATGGACGACCGGCGAGATGTTCTTCGTAGCGACCAGGTCCGGCGTTGTAGGCCGCAAGGAAGCCCGGTGAGCCGTACCGATCGTGCAGTTCCCGAAGGTACGCGGTCCCCGCAAGAATGTTATCGCGAGGATCATAGGGATCATTGCCGAGGTCGTACCGCAGACGTAGCTCTGCCCCACGTCTCGGGCATGATCTGCATCAGCCCCATGGCGCCTTTCGGTGACCTTGCACGCACGTCTCCGGCGCTTTCGACGCCTATGACTGTGCGTATCCAACGCTCCGGCACGCCGAAGCGACGTGAGGCTTGCTCGACGAAATCCGCGAATGGCTCGCCAGTTGCATATCTTGCTGGGGGGTTCGCGGGTTGCGTCTCGGCGACAGCAGGAACGTTGCTCACGGTCAGCGCAGCGAGCAACGGTACAACAGCGAGCAGGCTCCTCTCGAACAAACGCAAGCGTGCCGCCGTGCTCGCGCCCGTCCAGGGTAAAGCCGCTTCGCGCCGGCCTTTCGGCCGCCCTGGACCGCTGCTGTGCGCGTCGGCCTTGCAAGCTTTGGTCGGGACATGGGGTAATCGCGGAGAACACTCATTGCTAGGCTCTCCGCACTGATTCCCCGTCGAAGGAGCAATGCAATGCACCCAATGGCTCAATATGTTGGTCTTGATGTGTCGCTTGAAGAAACCAAAGCTTGCGTTGTCGACGAAACCGGTCAAACGCTCTGGCGAGGATGTTGTGCATCGACGCCAGACGAAATCGAGAAACTTCTCTGCAAGCACGCGCCAAATGCTATGCGGGTCGGCCTCGAGACCGGAATGCTTTCCGTGTGGCTCTTCCACGAACTTAAGAAGCGCCGAGTGCCAATTATCTGCATCGATGCCCGTCATGCCAAGGCAGCGTTGTCGCTCCAGATTAACAAAACTGATGCCAACGACGCGCAAGGGATCGCACAGGTCGTTCGCGTTGGCTGGTACCGGCAAGTGCTGGTCAAGAGTATGGATACCTACGCAATCCGCGCGATGATCAGCGCACGCGCCCAGCTCGTCAGCACGGCCTTGAAGATCAAGAATACGGTCCGCGGACTGCTGAAGACATTCGGTTTGATCCTCAAGATCGGAAGTCAGCGGCGATACATCCAAATTGCCCGGTCGGCGATCCAGGACAATCCGGTGCTGTTGACCATTGTCGAACCAATGTTGATTGCTCTTGGTACCCTGCAGGAGCAAATCGCAGTCTTCGACCGCGCGCTTTGCCGGCGGGCATCGGCCGATCCGATCGCCAAGCGTCTCATGACTGCCCCTGGCGTCGGCGTAATTGTTGCGCTTTCGTACATAGGCGCGGTCGAAGATCCACACCGGTTCAAGCGCTCGCGAACCGTCGCTGCATATCTCGGGCTTACTCCTCGAAGATTCCAGTCGGGTGAAACCGACAGGGCTGGAGCTATCTCGCGTGCTGGCGACCCAGCTATGCGAACCTTGCTTTACGAGGCTGCTTGCGTCGTGCTGCGCCGCTGCTCTCGACCCTCTCCACTCCAGGAATGGGGACGCGCATTGATCGAACGATTGGGTAGCAAACGGGCAATGGTCGCAGTTGCGAGGAAACTGGCGGTCATCCTGCATCACATGTGGCGTGACGGGACGCCATTCCAGTGGGGTGCCCGCGCCGCGATCGCCTAGCAGGTACAAACAACATGGAGATCCGCTGTCAGCGATGGCGGTGAGAGGTCCCTGCCGGGACGAGCGCCGGCGACCGCGCCATTCCTCCTGCGGCTGCAGAAATGCAGACCGCGCTCGGGACCGCGCTCGGGACATAGCGGCGCCGACCTTCTGACGCATAAATGCAGCAGTTGAGCCAATCGGACTGCGAAGAGAACCGTGGACTCGGCAGCGACTGACACTATGGACAGCAGCTTGGCATAGGATCGAAACTGGCGGAACAGTTTGTTTGTTTGGCCCAGCGAGCTCAAGCCTGGCGCTTTGCGCCCCCGCCTTCGGCGGCTCCGGGCTTGACCTCGCCGTGCCAAACAAACTTTTGCTCGCCATCGGTTCGACGGAAAGAACTAGCATCTTTCGGTGTGCTGAGAATGGGAAAGAAAGGGCTTGCATGATGGGCCGCGATTAGAGAACGGAGGAATGGTCCTGCACTTGATCGAACAGAGGAATGGCAGGATGCAAATGCAGAACACGCACGATCATTCCTCCCACGTCCACACCGGCAGGGCACGGCCGATCACGGCCGACGCGGGAATGAATCCAAAATATCGACCGCCAAGGGAGTCGTCCGACTGCCAGTTCATGAGGAACAGCTCACCGTCGATGACCAAGCGGCAACCCTGCCATTTCGGCAGCGGCCGGCCGCGGCCGTCGCGATTCCGCGCCTCGCCGACTGTGATGTCATCGACCGAAATCGTGAGCCCGTTTCTGCAGACCGTCTGCCCAGGGAGCGCCAAGACCCGCTTGAGCATGGGGACGCCGACCGGCAGATAGCCGTTCAGGTCGAGAAAGGTCGCGAGCGGCTCCGGCGGCTGAATTGCGACCAGCTCGGTAACATGGAAGCGCCTCGCTGGGCGCAAACGATAGAGACCGATTGGCACGCTCGCCGATGCATTCCAGATGTAGAGTGGAAGCGGCTTCAGGACGGTTGTTGCGACAAGCGCGGCAGCGGCGCCAAACGTTGCGGTCAGCGTCTTCAAGCGGCCTGTCATCGCATCACCCTCTGACGATGGAGCCAGGCCTGGTGGCGTGCCTTGGTGTAGGGGCGCGGGTTTTCGTTGACAGACAGGCGGTTGTGAACGTGATGCCAATGATCAGGCGCGACGTCGGCGGGATCGATGCCGAGCGCCTCAATGGCATCGGTCATCTGCAGCACGCGCTCGACCTTCGGCCAGCCAGAGAGACGCAGTAGAATCTCTCCGCCGGGCTTCACATACGGTACGGTCGAGCAGCGCTGTCCCGATGCAACTGCGCGCAAGATGTCAATCCGCGAAATGATCGTGCCAAAGTCGTTGGAGGTCCATCGGACGAAGGCAAAGATGCTGCCGGGCGCAAATGACAGGACGCGCCGATGGCGATCAAGCTTCCGTTCCCTGACGACGCGACCGAACCGAATGCGGTTCTCGATCCGCTTCTCGAGCCACAGCACCTCCACTTCGGTGAGATCGCTCATGCCGTTGCTCCCTGAGGCAGGAATGGGGAGCGGTGAGCCTTGGGGACAGTGAAGTACCTGCACGGCCTCTGGCGGCAAGCACGACCGACGGCCCGCCACTGCCAGTCGCCGCCAGGGCGGCTTGTGGCCTGGTCCGTTAGAAGAAATCCGAAGGATTTCTGGTTAGCCGGGGTACTGACCGGTGCCCCCTCGCCGGCCGTGCTGCTGCGAAAATGGTTCACAGCGATTCGCGAACGGAACGCGCGGTGCGTGCCGGCGATCGGCGGTGGAGGCGCATGATGGACTTCTATGCAGGGCTCGACGTGTCGCTGGAGGCGACCAACATTTGCGTGGTGGACGGTGACGGCAAGGTGGTCCGGGAAGCGAAACTCGAGACCGATCCGGATGCGATCGAGCTGTTCCTGGCGGAATGGGGAATCCCCCTCAAGCGCGTCGGGCTGGAGGCCTTCTCGTACAGCGCCCGGCTGTTCACGGCGCTTGCCGAAAAGGGCCTGCCCGTGATCTGCATCGAAACCCGCCATGCCAAGGCGGCGCTGAACGCCATGCTGAACAAGACCGATCGGAACGACGCCAAAGGCATTGCGCAGATGATGCGGACCGGCTGGTTCCGCGCGGTGCACGTCAAGTCGGAAGGCGCGCAAACGCTGCGCGCGCTGCTGGTCGGGCGCAAGGCGATGCTCGGCAAGGTGCTGGACATGGAGAACATGATCCGCGGCCTGTTGCGCCCGTTCGGCCTCAAGGTCGGCGAGATCTCGGTCGGCCGTTTTGATGCGCGGGTGCGCGAGATCATGGCCGGAAAGAAGGAAATGGAAGCCATTGTCGCGCCGCTGCTGGACGCCCGCAACGCGATGCGGCTGCAGTTGGCAAAACTGCACCGCCTGGCGCTGACGGCGGCGCGCAGCGACAGCGCGGTGCGACGGATATGACGGTGCCCGGCGTCGGCGCACTCGTGGCGCTGACGTTTCGTGCCACCGTTGACGATCCGGCGCGATTCAGGAAGTCGACCAATGTCGGCGCCCATTTCGGGCTGACGCCGCGGCGCTATCAATCCGGCCAGACCGACCGGATCGGCAGCATCTCCAAATGCGGCGATGGGCTGACGCGGGCGATGCTGTATGAGGCAGCGATCGCGATCCTCACGCGCATTCCGAAGAACTTCAAGCTGCGGCTGTGGGGGCTGCGGCTGGCCAGGAAGAAGGGTCTGAAGCGCGCGGCGACCGCGGTGGCGCGAGCGCGCGCGGTGCTGCTGCACAAGATCTGGATCGATGGCACCACGTTCCGGTTTGGCGCCGGCGGCAAGCGCGGCCGGGTCGCTGCGGTGATGTAAGGGCCTCCGCGACCCGGCCGCTTCCACGCGCGCCTTCTTCCGCCACGGCGGAGCGGCGTCTCCCGAGGAGACGGGGATTTGGGTGAGATCGCAACTTTTCTTGCCGGCGGCTTCATAACGACATTTGAAGCCATCACGCACGGCGCTGGTTAGCCTGACCGCCCTTTCCTCAGATTCCGGCTTGTGGTGGCCATCGTGCCAACCACGGATGTTAGCGAGTTCTCCTCGACGAGCGAGTGGCCGCAAAAGGACGTGACGCGCACCAGGCGATGATGTCGACGCCAACGATCGCGAAGATTTGCGCGCGACCGCGTTCGCGCGCGCAGATTGGAGATAACAATCGTATTGCAGCGAAATTTTGCGCGTGACAGAGTGAGCACATGAGGCATCCTCGTTGCACGCGCAGCCGACTTGTTCACAACGTACTGATTCACAACAAGAAGTTAGTGTCAGTATGTTAGCATTACAGTTGCTTTTTTGATTTGAAGTGGGCGCGTTGAGCGGCAGCCTGGTGAGCTCTGCGCCAGAAGGACCATGCGATGATGTGTGCGGGTTGA
>NZ_JADPIQ010000030.1:0-52981 GCF_023073015.1 Bradyrhizobium sp. 87 | reverse complement strand
ACTTGACGCCGGTCCGCTGGATCTTGCCGGGCGAGAGTTTGATCGATCCGTCGTCGCTGTCGTCGCCCTCATAGACGGGGATGTAGTCCATCCCCATCGCATCCTTCTTCGGCGTCGGCGATGTGTCCGGCAGGCCCATGGGATTGCGGTAGTATTTGATCTTGCGCTCTCCGGAGGCGCCGGCCGCCGTTGTCGCCGGCGGCGGGGTTTCCGCCTGGTCATCGTCGAAGCGGATGTCGGCGCCTGCGGGCACCGCGCGGAAATCCCGGCCATCCGGGGTCTTTCTCGGCACCAGCGAGTACGACGGCTTGCCGTCCGGATCCTGGTAGTAGATCGGGGCGCCGCTCTCCTCGGCCGCAGCGGGACCGATCACGGCGGCGGTTCGCGCCGTCGGCCACTGCGGGCCGGCGAAGACGAACGCGATGCCCGCCGCCGCGATCAACGCGGCGGCCAGGCTTGCTGCGACGGAGTTCGTCACTTCTGCGCCGTGATGACGAGCTTGTTCTCGACGGTGCCGGTCTCGCCTTGGACCTTGGCTCCGAGCGAAAGCTGCCATCGCCCCGCCATGCCGAAGGTCGCCTTGAAGCGGTACGTGCCCGGCTCCGTCCCCGGCATGGGGGTGACCTTGGTCGCCATCTCCTGCATGCCGTCCGGAGCCATGTCCAAACGGCTGGCGAAGATCACCGCATCCGGCACCGGTTTGCCGGTTTTGGTGTTCACGAGCCGGACCGTGACGACCTTGTCGGGCCCGGCCTGGACCGATTGGTCGACGAGCTCGAACGTGTAGTCCTTGATGTCGGCCAATGCGGCCGTGCTTGCGCCGGCGATGGCCGCAGCGATCAACGCGGCCTGGACGGCGCGCGCGAAGGTAGACGTCTTCATGTTGTATCCTCGATGTCCTGAATTCGCCGCCAAGGCGGCGCGCGTCATCCGCGCGCGCGAGGCGCACGGACGCGATCGGCGTCAAGCGCCGTTCAGGCCGGGGTTCGAGGGGGTTGGTCGGGAGGTGGACGGGTCAAGCCGTCGCCGACGACGTCGTCGGCGACGGAGTGCGTGGTCCGGATCGCGTGCCGCAGCGGGAGGGCGGCGGCCTCGGAGGGGCCCGCCTGGGCCGTCTTCAGGACGCACATCGCAACCAGCGGGCAGTCCTGGCAGTCCTTGCTCTTCTGCTCATCGGGGCAACAGGGCATGTCGGTGGACACGGACATGTCGCTCATGCCGTCCGAGCGAGCTTGCGCGGCTGCCGCCGGCGCCGCCAAGGGCGCCAACGTCAAACTGGCGGTCACCAAGACCGCGAACGCAACTCTGAGCAGCCCTCGCAGATTCATAAACCGAGCATCCCACGAGCGGGGTCGCTTTGTAAGTCGGGCCCCTTCACATGTTCGCCACCCGGGACCCGCAGCGACATAGCTCAGCCGGCCCTTTTGGGCCCGCCCAGGAGCATTCCAGGCCTTGGCCGGCCCTGATATCGCATTTCGGCTCCAACGCGCTCCTGGCCGGCCCAGACCAGGCAGTCGCAGCACCCCAGCACCTCACGAACCATGCGGGCCTAAATCTCGGGCCGACCGGTGCAGGACTGGCGGATCGTCATTCAGCGGGCCTGATTGCTCAGGCCTGGGCTGCACGGGCCCACATCAGCGCCAGCGGCCCCGGCGAAATGCCGGCCGCAAGCACGATCCAGCAGCCACCTGCCGTGTTGGGGCCGGCCGGCAACCTAGTGGCCGAGGAGGCCGTGGGGTGCTGCGCGCCAAGCCAAAATCGCTGGAACAACATGAAGCATAAGACCTGAGCTGGTCGAGGTCGTCTCGCGACTATTGTGCCCGCCGATCAAGCCGAGCTTCAGTTCAGCCTTCGTCCGCAGCCGCGCGGAACAGGTGGACAAGCCGGAGCCTCTGCATTTCGGAATCCCTGACCCGTGCTAACCGCCAGGAACGAGCCGGCGGTCCGAAGGATTCGTCCCGGCAGGAGCAAGCTCGATGCTGATGACGAAGGAAAGACGGCCGGCGATCAGAACGCTGCGCGGATGGGCGCTCAGCGTGTTGCAGGAGGCGGACGCCATCCACGAATGCGAGGAGCATGGCTGGGCAAAGGACCGGGCCGACCCTCACGGCCGCGACCGCGCGTTGGACATCGCCAGGCAGGAGCCTCCAGACGGATTGTCTCCGGATCAGGCTGTCGCCGAGGTCCGCGGAGTGCTGGATTCGATCGGCGATACCTGCCCTGAATGCCCGCCCGACTGAACCGCACCAACAACCTACGGTCCGATGCCGCTGTCGACGATCAAGGGATCAGGGGTGCCGCCGTGGTGCCAAGATGCTCAGCGGCGGCACGCACCCGGCCAGCGTGCTTTCGCCGCCGGTCCGCGAACTCCGCTGCGTCGACCTGCGAACGCACCTTGTAGCCAGCCGCCGTCAAGCGGGCGCACACGCGCGGAACTGCGGCATCAGTGGTGTCGTCAGATTTTGCCTCAAGGCCGATCAGTCCATTCAGATCGTCGATGAGGCGCAATCCTTCGCTTCGGAGCAGGACGCCGGCGCTCGGCTCTCGCGGTCCTCGATCAGCAGTTCGAACATAAGCGCGAGGTCCAGCATGGCCCCGAGCGTTGCAGGCCAACCCGAGCCGACGCCAACCGATCGAAAGTAGATCAGGGATGGGTGGGAAGCATGGCTCTGCAGGACGGTGGCGCACCAGTCTCGTCCTTTGTAAAGCACGCGCCTGATCTCCTCCGGAGAGTCGAGGTCGGCGTAACGCTCCAGCAGTCCGAGAGCCGAGGGTGGCTGACCCGCCGCCGTCGTAAGTTTGAGAATTCCGGCATCGCGGCGGGAAATAACCCTCTTGTACCTGGAGGAGGTAAGTAACAGCCATTGTCAGGACCGAGAGGCCCGAAAGGCCGGCCAGGATGAGGGCCCAGCGGGCCGGGCCATGGGCCTCAATGCCGCTCAGTCCCACCGTGCACAATGCGCTTCCGACGATGAACAGTGCCTCCTGGAAATCGGCTGGCGGCGCGAACCAATCGCCCAGAGCATGCGCGACCAGGCCGAAGCCCAGCCACAGAAGGACCATCCAGATGAGGAAGGAGCCCATGAGGATCGCCGGCGCAAAGCTGGTGGAGACCCCGCTCTTGCCGCGGCGGGCCCACTTCCAAACCGGAAGCATGATGGCGAGCAGCCGCCGCGCCACGCGGAGCGCGCCTCGGCTCTCTCCGGGCACCACCACCGTGTCGAATACATCGCGAAGGGCGAGGACGACCAGGACAATTCCTGCGATGATCTCGACCGTCGGTATGATCATGGAACGCCGCCAGGCGGGATGTGCTCAAACTCATCACAACTGGGCGCGTGGAGGATCAGCAATCCCGCCCAACAGGCCAGAACCGAGGTCAGGATCGATCCTGCGGAGATCCTTCTGCGGCTATCTGCTGGTCGGACCAAATGCATCGGCGCATTTTCAGTTAACCAGCACCAACCGCACGGTGCCGTGGCCGTTCCTATGCGCAGCTGCTCGGAGCCACCCTGTGCTCGGCCAAAGCGCCCTCATCCGTGCTCAAGCTCTACTGGGTCGCTGACTTTATCTCAGATTGCAGTGGCGTCACCCGAGCACGAACTGAAGTCTTGATCAGATCCTGTGCAGGAGCTTCATCTCGGCCGCCAGCTGGAAACTTCGTTTTCCGGCCAGCGCCGTCGCCTCCCAAATCGCGCCGTTGGCCTCGCAGCTGCCCGAAAAGCCGATGCCCACCTCGTAACCGCCGAAGATCGCGTCGCGAGCCGCCGTGTGTTCCTGGTTGACGATTTCACCGCGCCAGCGGTTATCCGCAGAGGAGTAAGAACCGAGATAATAGAAGAAGGCGTCTCCGCCCAGCATGCGGCCGTCCTCTAGCAGCATCACACCGGTCAGTCCGCCGTCAATCCCATCGAGCGCGCGGATGCGCAGCCCGTAAAGGCCATTCGGGATGCCGCCGTCGCCGACCTTTCCGGGCGGCGGCAAAGACTCCTCATCCAAGCTGGTCATCACGGCATGCATCACTTGATCAGGGAGCCGGACCGGAGAGGCATCGAAGTGATAGGAATCGCCAACCGCACGGCCGCGCAGGATCAGCTCGTCATCGTCCGCACCGTAGAGCTGCCGCACCTCGGGATTGAGGGCATGGCGCTGTCCGGCTACCCGACCGACGATCACGCCGTCGATCTCTTGGTAGCTTCCGACGTGGGCGAAAGCCGAGTTTCCCCCCAGCATGCGGCCACCGCGCACATGCATGACGCTACGGTTCAGCACGGCACCGGCGCGATACTCGCATTTGTACAATCCGTCGAACAACACCCTGTCCCCGCTATGCGTAGCGTATTGTAGCCGGTCAGATGGTACGCGAAAAGGCGGCTCGGTGCCGCCTCGAGCCTCGCGTTGATCATGTCGTCCCGATGGGGCTCATCTTGCGAGGAGCGAATCCCCGAAGCAGGCAAGCAGGGCGGCCGGGCCGGGATATACCTGGACGCATCCAGCCTGCCTCAGCGAACTCTCGGTGAAGCCGCCGCACAGCACGCCGACGATCGCGATCTTCGCTTTGCTCGCAGCTTCCGCATCGTAGGGGGTGTCACCGATCGCCACCGCATGGTGGCCCTCGACCCCAAGCTTCTTCAGGACCGCTTCGAAGATGTCGGGAGCCGGCTTCGATTCCTCGACGTCGTCCGACGAGGTCGTCACGTCGACCAGGTCGCCGATGCCCGCGATCTCGAGATACTTGGAAAGTTCATCCTTCTTGGCGGAGGAGGCGACGGCAATCCGGGCGCCGGCATTCCTCACGCGCCGAAGCAGATCGGGGACTCCCGAAAACGGGCGCACCAGCGGCAGATACTCGGACCTGAACCGGTTGCCGCGCCATTCCTCCATTTCCTTGCCATGGTCCCGCTGCGCGTCTTCGGACAGGAAGTGCGGAATCAGCTTGTCGCCTCCCTTGCCTATCTGCCCCCGAGCCTGCTCGAAGCCGACATCGTGGCCGAACTTCACCATCGCTTCGTGCCAGGCGAGCGCATGGAGATCGACCGAGTCCAAAAGCGTTCCGTCGATGTCGAAGATTACAGCTTTGGGCAATTCAGGATCCTCCCGAGCGTGAGCGACCAAGCTTTGAGTACCATTCGGCGTAGGTCGTGTTCTTGGCCATGTGCCGGTTGAGATCGGGTGCGCCGTCTTCCCACCAAACGGGGCCTCTCTCACCGAGCTCCCGTTTGAACTCGTCCACGGCCTTGTGCGCGGCGGCCTCCGCCTTGAGGTCTGCGCTCCGCTTTGCGTCGCGGACCGCGCGACGGGCCTTCATCAGATGGCCGACGAGACTGGTCCGCTCCGCTTCACCGAGGCGGGGCCTGGCCATGCGCCACAACCTGCCACGGACGACGAAGTAGCGACCGTCGGGCGTCACCGGATACTTCACGTTACATCAGGCCGACTTGCGCCGCGCCCCTGATGCAGGCTTCTTCGCCACCGCTTCCTTCGCCGGCTTCTTACCGGCGATCGGCATCAGCATCTCCTTCTGAGCCGCCGCAGCTTTCTTCGTCTTCTTGGCAGGCTTTTTCGGAGCCTCGGTCTTGGCTGCTGCGGCGCCGACGCTCTTGCGTAGCGCGTCCATCAGATCGACAACGTTCTCGCCTTTCGGCCGATCCTTCGGCACGATCGGCTTGCCGGCCCGCTTCTGGTTGATGAGCTCGATCAGCGCGCTTTCATAATGGTCCTCGAACTTCTCCGGCTCGAAGCTGCCCGCTTTCTGGTTCACGATGTGCCTGGCGAGATCGAGCATGTCCTTGGTCACTTTGACGTCCTGGATCTCGTCGAGGTATTCGTGTTCGCTGCGCACTTCGTAAGGATAGCGCAGCAGCGTGCCGACAAGACCCTTGTCCATCGGCTCAAGGGCGATGATGTGTTCGCGGTTGGTCAGCACCACCCGCCCGATAGCGACCTTGTTCATCTCGCGGATGGTCTCCCGGATCACCGCAAAGGCGTCGTGTCCGACCTTGCCGTCGGGGCGGATGTAGTAGGGGCGGATCAGGTATCGCGGGTCAATATCGGTCTTGTCGACGAACTCGTCGATCTCGATGGTCCGTGTGGACTCCAGCGCGATCTCTTCGAGCTCTTCCTTGGAAACCTCGATGAACTGGTCTTTCTCGAGCTGGTAGCCCTTGACGATGTCCTCGTTGGGCACCTCGTCGCCGGTGTCGGCGTCGACCTTCAGGTACTTGATGCGATGGCCGGTCTGGCGGTTGAGCTGGTTGAACGAGATCTTCTCGCTCTCGGAAGTGGCCGGGTAGAGCGCCACCGGACAGGTGACGAGCGACAGGCGCAGGAAGCCTTTCCAGTTCGCGCGGGGGGCCATGGCTACGCAACACTCCAGGTACAGGGACTCGGCTCAAGACGAACGGCGCGACACAGTTCCGACACTGCCGCCGCCGTCCACGCATATCCGCGCCTGGCCGCCCGCCGAGGCGCCATGGCGCACGCCGCGCAGCCTTGACTCCTGCGAACAAAATGAGAACAAGCCTTTATGACCCCACCCGAACAATCCGAACCGGCCACCTTCGAGGTGGAGGTCGCCGCCGACCAAGCCATTGCCGCCTGCGGCGGAGATGCGCGGGAAGCTGTGAAAGCTCTGCTTGTCGCTAACGGTTTCCTGGAGGCACAGGTCGCTGAGCTATGGGCCTCGGTTTCCGCCGGCTACTCGCGCCGCCGGCTCGACGTCCCGCGCGATCGGAAGGATTGGTACGACTGAGATGGCCGAGGTCACCTACTACGTCGCCTTGCCCTTCGTGGCCGCCGACGATGGCATCGCCGCCGGCGAGGCGACGGAGTGCTTCTCGGCCAATGCCGCCGTGATGCGTGCTGAGGCGCTGTCTCGCAAGCCCGGCATCCTGGGCGCGGTCGCGTTCAGCCGTAGCGGCGATCCTGCGACCGGCGAGTTCGGAGACGCTACGTTGATCCGGAAGTTCGGCGAAGTCCCGGACGACCTGAGCGCTCTTTGAACAGCGCGACTGCGAAGATGTCAGCGTGAGCCTGTGGAGAAGCTATCTGCCGCTGAGCGACAGGCTGATGCGAGTGACGATCTTGTCCCAGTCGCGCTCTTCGTCGGCGGGATAGTTGATCAGGACGCAATGGACCAGCCGGCCGGAGAAGTTGCAGCGGTTGTACCAAACCTTGTCGCCCTTGTAGCTGGAGACCGCAAAGAACCGTGGCGTCACCCGCTTGTACTGAATGCGAGGAGGCGGATGCTTCTTTGCCAGAAAAGCAGCGGGAGAATCGTTCGCGACATTGGACGCGGCCTGGATCGTGAGGTCTGCGCGTCCGTCGGCGGTCCGAAAGCGTTGACCGTAACCGTCGGGTCGGCCCGCTGCCTCGGTAAAAATCGAGGACGGAAGGTCAACGGAGGTGCCGCTCTCGGGGATGTTGTATCTGGACCATCTGACGGGCTGGGCCGAAGCCGCCAACGTCGAGGTGGCAAGTGTCAATGCGAGAGCTGCCCACGTCGATTTCATCGCATTCCTCCGTCGATCACAGGAAAAAGCGGAGAAGGGCAACTACGTTCCAACACTCCTGATGCTGCCGATTGAAAAGCACGCGAGCTACTCGCCTTCCTCCGGATCATCGGGTTCAAGCCATCTTCGCGAGAACTCGGCCACGTTCCGGGCGATCCGGACACGAGACACGGAACGAATCAGCGTCACAACGTTGAATCGTTATGTGTGCTGTGGCGTTGCGTCAGTCTCGTTCGGGAGTTTCGCGTGTTCACGGCGCCATCAAAGCTGCTATTCCTGGTTACATCGAGCCGTGTGATCCCACGTTGCGTGAGAAGCCGCCGCGCGGCGAAGACTGGGTCTACGAGATCAAGGCCGACGGCTACCGCGCGCAGCTGCATCTGCGAGATGGTGACCCCAAGGTCTATTCGCGCACCGGCCTGGACTGGACCGAACAATTCTCCTCGATCGCGGCGAGCGCAGACAAGCTCAAGGCAAACAGTGCAATCATCGACGGCGAGGCCGTGGTGTACGGCAGTGGCGGCCTGCCGGACTTCCAGCAGCTCAGGCGGGAGCTCGGCTCCAAGCGCAGCGAGCGTGTGCGCTACCACGCCTTCGATCTCCTGTACCTGGACGGCTATGACTTGCGGGGCGTCGTGTATGAGGAACGCAAGCGCCTGCTGCAGCGGCTTCTGAAGGACGGACCGGAAACCTTCATTTACGTCGAGGCGCTTGCGGCCGATGGCAACGTGATCTTCGACAAGGGGTGCAAGCTCGGCCTCGAAGGCCTGGTCGCCAAGCGGCTCGGCGGACCTTACCGGTCCGGACGTCAGGAGAGCTGGATCAAGCTCAAGTGCAAGAAGAGCGAGACCTTACCGGTCGTCGCGTTCGTCGAGAAGCTGGGAGCGTACCCCCGTAAGGTAGCCTCGCTCTACGTCGGCCGGCGCCAGCATGGCAAGCTGCTCTACGCCGGCAAGGTGCGTACCGGCTACACCGAGACCACCGCGCGCGAATTGCGCGAGCGACTTGATCCGCTAATCCGCAACACCTCTCCGCTCGATGTGGCCGTCAAAAAGCCGAAGGCGACCTGGGTCGAGCCAACCCTCGCAGTCGAGGTCCAATACGGCGCTCTGACCGATGATGGCCTGCTCCGCGAAGCTGTGTTCAAGGGCTTTCGCGATGATCTTGCGGTGCGCAAGGTCAAGGCGCCGCGACTGGTGCCCTCGGTGGCCGGCCGGCCGAAGCTGGGCGTCCCCCGAGAGAACATCCTGCAGCTTCTGCCCGACGCCGTTGTGCCGTCGAAAGAAGAACTTGCCGACTACTGGCGCAGGGTGTGGAAGAAAGCCCTCCCGCATCTCGGCCATCGTCCGCTGAAGCTCGTGCGTCACGTGCACGGCACGACCTTCTATCACAAGGGGCCGTTGCCGAGGGAGATCCCGGCCGCCGTGCACCAGCTCCGTATTCAGAAGCGCGAGGGCGGCCAGGGAACGCGCCTGTGGGTCGACAGCCTGGATGGCTTCCTTGGTCTGGTCGGGATTGGGGCCATCGAACTGCACCCGTGGAATGCGACCGTCGAGGACTTCGAACATGCCGACCGCATCGTAATCGATCTCGATCCCGGAGAGGGCATCGAATGGGACGCCGTCGTGGAGACCGCGCTCGAACTGCGCGCGCTGATGAAACGAGAGGGCTTCGAGACCTGGCCCAAGCTCACCGGCGGCAAAGGAATTCATCTGATGGCGCCACTGGATCAGCCGGTGCTGCACGACAAGGCGCATCGGGTCGCGCATCAGTTGGTCGCCGCCCTCGCAGCGCGCCATCCAGACCGCTACCTGCTGTCCGCCCAGGCAAAGCGTCGCGATCGCATCTTCCTCGATTATCTGCGCAATGGCCGCGGCACCACCGCGATCGGCACCTATTCCCCGCGAGCCCGAGAGGGATTCCCCATCGCAGCGCCCGTGACCTGGAAGCGCATCGAGAGCGGGATCGCGCCGGACGCCTTCACCATCGACAGTCCGTTCCGCGCCAAACCAAGGAGGTGAGCGATATGTCGGACGCATTCGATCAATGGGTGGAATGGCGCTGCAAGCCTCTGGGCGACAGCCGCAGCATTCCCGCCGAACTCTATGCCGCGGTGACGTCGCTGCCTGAAGCCGATCGCTCGGACCGGCAGCGGGTGAACGAGGCGGTTCTCCGCCATGACACGGCTCGCCGCGAGGGCAGAACCGTATGGCTCTCGTCGATGTCTCGAACCACTGGCGCGGGAACCGTCACGATGGGGGATGCCGAGCAGAAGCACATGACGGATACGATGGCGGTCGGTTCGATGTCGCTGCTCGCCTCGCGTGTCGCCGTCAAGAAGGTGCGCGACGACGACATCAAGGAGTTCGCCGAATTCGAGGTCGCCGAGCAGGAGACCATCGCGGACGTGCTGATGTCGATGATGGACTCGAGCGAGGCGACAGGCAAATCGAATCCTCCCTCCGAATCCGAGGCTCGCCAGCACGTCCCGCAGGGCGAGCAGGCCACGCTGCAGAAGATGGAGCAAATGCAGGGCAAGGAGTTCGAGGCGGCCTATGTCCGCGCGCAGACCGAAGGTCATCAGAAATTGCTGCGCATTCAGGAGGACTATCTCGCCAGCGGCAAGGATCCAGCCCATATCAACGTGGCCAAGCTCGCGCGTGGGCAGATCAAGGAACATCTGCAATTGCTGGCGGATCTGCGCGAGGATGACGACGACAAGGACGCGACAACGGGTCGATCATCACGCGTCAAGAAGTAAGGCTCCTGAGCGCCACAGCTTCGGGCCAGGGCGGGACGCGGCGGAGCGGCTCGCCCGGCCTGGTTCGTGTCGACGCCGGCGTGCAAGCGCAGCACTTGCACCGGTTACTTCTGCGCTGCTCTGATACCTGTTGTAGCCGGCTCTGCTCCAGAAGCTCGATGAGCGCAAGCGGCGGTCTTCGCACCCTCGTCAGCTGATACTGCAGGCGAAGTGCCCCGACTGCGGGCGGGCTGGCCGCCCGCATTCCGTGGCTGGAGACGGAGGCCGCCCGATCATCCTCATGCCTGATGTGAACGGCCCCAGGCTTGCCGCGGAAGCGCGACGTCGCTGGCCCGTTCGAAGGTACTCCTCATGTCGGGCCACACGCGGGAAGCGGTCGTCCATACCGGGGTGGTTGAGCGCGGGGTGGAACTGATCGCAAAACCGTTCACGATCAATGAACTGACGGCTCGGGCCCGCCACGTGCTCGACAAAAGGGTGTGACATGGGATGCTGAGAGCAGTAGCTTTCAAGGACCCACTCGTGAGCCACCTTACAACGAATAGCCAATTGACCGCGGCCATCGAAACAAGGGAACGCTGCAAGCCGTTTCTCGCTGCCCTCGAGGGTTCCCGACGGTTTCGACTTGCCGGGTTAAGTGAAGCTTCTTTCAAGGTCATGTCTTTCGGAAATGAGAGATGCGCGAGGATGCAGCTGAGCAATTCCCAAGACGCCGCCGAAAGATCGATCATTCTTCTTGTCGTGGATGAAGATCTTCTCCGCGAGTGCTTGAGGAGGCCTTGATGGAGGCGGGTTACGGCGTCGTAAGCGCCGCATCCGGCGAGGAGGCCGCCGATCTGCTCGGTGGGGCGCCGCTACCGCGAGCTCTCATCACCGACATCAATCTTGGCCGCACCAGGATGGACGGCTGGACGCTCGCCCGTCTCGCAGGCCAGCATGATCCGGGCTGCGGGATCCTCTACGTCTCTGGCGATAGCGCCCATCGGTGGACCTCGAACGGCGTAGCGCGCAGCGTTATGCTGTCCAAGCCCTTCGCGCCGGCGCAGTTGGTCGAGGCCTTGTCGGATCTCCTGATCGGGAAGTCCTAATCACCTGCCGGCTTCAAAAGGTTCCCGTCAAGTTGACCCTGGGCTTGTCCAAAGAATGATAATCGCCTGAAGCGAAGGAGAATAGGGTGTCAGTCGAATTCCGCAACAACGTGCAGGTCCGTGGCCGCGGCGAGCGTGCCATGATGTTCGCCCATGGTTTCGGATGCGATCAGAACATGTGGCGCTTCGTGGCGCCGGCCTTCGAGGCGGAATTCAGCACGGTGCTGTTCGACCACGTCGGAGCCGGCCGGTCGGACCTCAGTGCTTACGACCGCCGGAAGTATTCCACATTGTCCGGCTATGCGGAGGACGTCGTGGAGATCGGCCACGCGCTCGGGCTCAACGGCGCGGTCTTCATCGGGCATTCGGTCAGCGCGATGATCGGAGTGCTTGCTGCGATCAAGGATCCGGAACTGTTCGATAGCCTCGTGCTGGTGGGGCCCTCGGCGCGGTACATCGACGACGGCGACTATGTCGGCGGCTTCAGCGCCCAGCAGATCGAGGAGCTTCTTTCGTTTCTGGAGGAGAACCACATGGGGTGGTCGGCGCAGATGGCGCCTGCCATCATGGGCAACCCCGACCGTCCTGAACTTGGCGAGGAATTAACCAACAGCTTCTGCCGTACTGACCCCGCCATCGCCAAGGAATTTGCCCGGGTCACCTTCCTCTCCGACAACCGCGCCGACTTGGCCAAGGTCAAAGCGCGCACACTGATCCTCCAGTGCAGCGAAGACATTATCGCCGGACAACAGGTGGGTGCGTACGTCCAGCGCAACATTTCGAACAGCAAAATGGTCGTGCTGAAGGCGACCGGCCACTGTCCCAATCTGAGCGCGCCCGAAGAAGTCGTCGCCGCAATTCGAGATTTCGTCTGAGTGAACAACAATCATCCTGCCGACAGCGATTTCGAAGACCTCTACGAAAACGCACCCTGCGGCTACCTCTCCGTTCGTCCTGACGGCCGCATCGACCGGGCCAATCGGACCCTTGCGGACTGGATGGGCTACCCACCCGATGACCTTCCCGGGATGCGGCTGAGCGACTTGCTCAACAACGCGGGACGCATATTCCTCGAGACCCATGTCGCGCCGCTGCTTCGGATGCAGGGCTTCTTCGATGAATTCGCGCTCGATCTCCTCACGAAGACCGGGGCTCGGCTGCCGGCCATCGCCAACGCCCGCGAGCGGCGGACCGACACGGACGCGCTTCTGTTCACCCGCCTGACGATCATGCGCGCGGCGGACCGGCGCCGCTATGAGCGCGGGCTGATCGACGCGCGCAAGGAAAGCGACGAGCTCAAGACGGCGCTGGAGGAGCGCCTTCAGCAGGAGCGTGCAAACGCAGAACTGCGCGAGCAGTTCATCGCTGTGCTTGGTCACGACCTGCGCAATCCCCTCGCATCGATTGCGGCCGGCGCACGGCTGATGCTCAAGGCCAAGACTTCGGAAGACGCGCTTCGCCTCGAGTCCATGATGCAGAGCAGCGTGGGCCGGATGGCCAAGATGATCGAGAGCGTCATGGACCTGGCGCGAGGCCGCCTTGGCGGAGGCATCACGCTCTCCAAGGCTATGACCGCAATTGAGCCCGTGCTCGATCAGGTCGTGGCGGAGTTGGCCACCGCCCATCCGGATCGCGGCATCGAAACCATATTCGAGGTTGAGTCACCCGTCTTTTGCGATCCGGCCCGCATCGCCCAGTTGTTCTCAAACCTTCTCGGCAACGCGATTAGCCACGGCGCGCCTGACCGCCCCGTGCGGGTCGAGGCGAGCGCCAAAGCAGAGCTGTTCGAACTCTCAGTCGCCAACGCAGGCGCGGCCATTTCGGAAGACGCGCGCAAGCGCCTGTTTCAGCCATTCTACCGCGGAGAGGCGCACGGGCCTTCGCAGGGACTTGGGCTGGGTCTCTATATCGCAGCCGAAATCGCCAAGGCGCACGGTGGCACGATCGAAGTGGATTCGTCCGAGACCGAGACCAGGTTCATGTTCCGGATGCCACTCGAAGGCGACGGATCGCTGCGGCCCAGTCCCAGCACGCGAGTTCGGGGACATGCCGGTTGATCTGAGCGCGGGCGAGGTCCGCCTACCCAGCGAGCGAATGCTCGAGGAAGAAGCGCAGCATTTCCCTCGTCGCATCCGGCCCCTGAGCATCGGTATAGGACCCTGCGGGACTGCCGCCCGACCACGCGTGTCCGGCGCCGTCGACGTTCCAGTGTTCGGAGATCGCCCGACCGCCCCCGTCGATCAGAACGGTGCGAGTATAGCCATGGCCGTCGGGTACGCGTCCGCGAAGCACCTTGCTCGTCGGTCTCGTCGCTCCGGCCGACTGCTCGATGATCTGATCGCCATTCTTTGGATGGACCGTCGTGTCGCGATCGCCATGGAAAACGATGGTCGGCACAGAAGTTTTGCCGTTGGTAATTGCCTTGGACTCGCCTCCCTGCCGCATGGCGGCGAACGCAGAGGGAAGATCGCTCGCGGCGCCGCACGCCAAGCCCGAATGAACACCGACGGCAGCGTAAAGGTCGGGATACGTCGCGCCCATGATGGCGGCGGCGGCCCCGCCGGCCGACAAGCCTGCGACGTAGACGCGCTTCGGATCGATCGCATGGTCCCGCATGACCTGGCGGGTGATGCCGGCGATCATAGACGGCTCGCCTCCGCCGCGGCGCTGGTCGCCCGTCCGAAACCAGTTCCAGCACTTCGACTGATTGGCTCCGCTCGGCTGCTCGGGATAGACGACGAAGCAATTCCGCTCCTCTGCCATGAAGTTCATCCGGGTGCCGGCGGCGAAATCGTCCGGCGACTGGGTGCAACCATGGAGCATGACGATCAGGGGGAGCTGTTTTCCCTGAGAGCGGCTCGGGATGAACAGCTTGTAAGTCCGGCTTCCCGCTGCGTTGCTGAAGGTACCGGCGATGAACTGGGTGTTCTCGGGCATGATATCCGACGTTGACGGCGGAGCGCGACCGATCGGACCTTCCAGGCCGAACCCAGAAAACTTCCTCGTGCCATCGAGCGACGCGGTGCGTTTGCGTCCTTGAACAGGGCGAGGCTGCGTCGGCCGGCTTTCCCCCCTCTCAACGACGTCGGCCTTGGCATCGATGGTTGGCGGCTCGAGCCGCGCGAGCGGAGCCTGAGCGTCGCTGCGAGACGTCGGTACTGGGCTGCTGCCGCCCTGAAGCATGCGCTGCAGGAGTGCGGTGGCTTCGACCAGTTGGCCGGCACGGGTGAGGCGCGTGGCTTCGCGGACCATGTCTTGATTCAGCATCGTTCACCTCGTTCTGTCGGCGAGAGCGGCCTTGACCGCGGGAGTGGCGTGAAGCGCCCCAAGCACCGACACCGACACGATGGTGGCGCGGGCCAACTCGGGAGTGACGTCCTGCGCGATGGTGGCCAAGCCCAAGACGTTGATCTGCAGCATCTCGCCGGCGCGCCGCGCCGCTTCGAGATCTTCGCGGGTGTAACTGCGCAGACCGAGGTCCAGGCTCTTCCGGGCCGTGGAGTGCCTCACGACGTCTGCATGACGTTCGAGCTGGTTCCGGATGGCGGTCCGAATGAAATCGGTCCGATTGGAATAGAACCCCTCCTGCACCATGAGATCGACGTGACCGAGATCGACATAGCCAAGGTTGATCGTGATCTTCTCGGTGTCGGAAGTTTTGGGTCGCAGCTCGCGCAGATTCTCGGCCATGCAACATCCTTTCACCATCCAGTTGGATGGCCGGTGGATGCTAAATGGATGCTTTGTGGCGTAGTTCAAGGGGGGCGGCTGGCCTCTGGACTGTTGGCGCTACGTAAACAGAGTCGTCGAGGGGGTCATTTCACGCGGTCGACGAATTCCACCGGCGTGCCCTTGGAGAGGCGTTCCGCGACACGCTCGGCATCCCAATTCGTGAGCCGGACGCAGCCGTGCGATTCCGACTTGGAAACTTTTCCCGGGAACGGCGTGCCGTGGATCCCGTAACCGTCGCCGGAGAGATTGATCCACATCGAGCCGACCGGATTGTTCGGGCCCGGCCTGATGGTGAACGGCTTGCGGGAGTGAACGCCCTTGAGATGGTAAGCCGGATTGTAGCGGTAGGTCGGATTGCGATCGATCTCCGTCACCTTCAAGGTGCCGGAGGGGGATGGTTTCTCCTCACTGCCGATCGTCGCGGGGTGGAATCCTATCAGCGCGTTCGACTTGTCGAACAGCTTGACCGTCTGCCGGCTCTTGTTGACTTCGACCTTGGCCGCCTTCTCTGAAGTCTGCTCGGCTCCGGAGTCGATCACGACGATGGCCTCGCCGGCGCGGTCGAAGTGCCTTCCCGGATTCAGGGCGGACAGCAGATCCTCGCTCATGTGAAACTTCTCGGCCAAGCCTTCGCGCGGGCTGCCGTAGGACAGCTTCGGAATGTCCTTCACGTCCTCCATCTTCGCAGGCAACTTCTTGAGAAACGGCTCCCGCGGTGGTGTAGTTCATCGTCACCCGGCGGCCGTCCGCAGCAAGCTTTCCCCAAACACCGGCGTTGAGGTCTCGGAGACCGGCAATTGCTGCGCCTCTTCGAAGGCCCGCAGTGCTTCTTCGCGTTCTCCCCGAACCTTCTGTCGATCTCGCCTGGCGAGAAGTGCGCCCGCTCCAGCAGGACCCGCAACCGGACCCCCGCCGGGGTCGGCTTCTCGTTGGACAGGGTCTTCGTCGAGGGCTCGGCCGCGTCGATCGCGGCCGGCTTCATTTCGGCGGCAAGCGCCGAACTCGTGACGCCCGCCAGCACAAGGCCGATGAAAATGCATCCGGAGGACGCATGCAGCCTGCCTTGCGGTGGCGCCGGTGGATCCGGTTTGAGCCGCTGTCGAGTTCCAAGAGAGGGTACAGATGTTCGGCTGCGTTGGTGACTGGCTACCGCTACGCTGCGACGATTTCGCGCAGAGCGGTCCCAAGGTCAGCCGCGGTGTAGGGTTTGGGCATGAACCGCCCGCCACTTGGCAGTTCCTCTACGGCAAACCGGGCCTTCCCCGATGTGGTGAGGATTTTGACCGGTGGCCAGCGGCGGCGAACGTAATACGCCAACTTCAAACCATCCATCGAGCCGGGCATGTGAACGTCGGAAAACACAACGTGGACGTCCGAGCGCTTTTCCAAAATGGCGATTGCTTGGTCAGCGTGCCGCGCTTCGATGACCTCGAAGCCTAACTCGGTAATTACCTCAGCAGCCATCATCATCAACAATGGCTCATCTTCAACGACAAGCACCACGAGCCGTGACTGCATGACCCCTCCCATGGCGTGAGCCTCTAAAGGGCTCCAATCACCGGGATGCCTGCAATGATGCGATGATGCATGCTAACCGCTTGATGATGGAAGGGTTCCGTCGGCCCCCGAATATAGACCAACCTTGGATCTATTGAAGTTTGTCGGATATTGTCGTCCAAGTACCGTTCGCCGGAGTGACATGGAATGAATGCTTCAAGCGGGGCCGATCAGCGCATGCGAGAAGTTGAGAACGAAAACGACGTGCTTCGCGAGCTCCTTTTGAAGGCAGGCGTTGAAGCCAACGCCCACGTGGCTGCCGCAAAACTACAAACCGTTCTTATCGGGGAACTCCACCATCGCGTAAAGAACATGCTCGCGATTGCATCCGCGATTGCGGCTCAAAGCCTACGCGATGCTTCATCTATTGACGCGGCGGCCAAGACCATCGCCGAGCGGATGAGCGCGCTCGGCGTATCTCATGATCTCTTGATCCAAGAAAGCTGGACCGGGGCGGGTTGCCGAACGCTGATCGAGAACGCGATCAAAGCATTTCAGACCAAAGGCTTCGAGCAATTCACTATTGAGGGGAACAACGTCGCCGTGTCTTCAGGACCTGCGGTCGCGTTGTCTATGATAATTCACGAGCTAAGCACCAATGCGTTGAAATATGGCGCGCTCTCAGTTGCTGAGGGACGGGTCGCCATCACTTGGTCGATTGACGCGGAAAACCAACGCTTTCATCTCGAATGGCGCGAACGCGGTGGACCGCCGGTTGTCGAACCAGCCAAAAAGAATTTTGGTAGCCGTTTCATTCAGACGGCTTTGCCCGGTCAGCTTAAAGGCGAAGCTCGATTGCTGTTCGAGTCGACCGGAGTCGTTTGCGACATCAACATTCCCCTAAGCTCCCTTCAAGAAACCATTATTGCGGTAGTCGACTAGAGCGTGGTTGGACCGCTCGACTCGTCCCCAAACGCTCGCAGCGAAACAGCGCCGGTGAAGTCGCCCAGCATCCGGTTGCCCGTGGCGCTGAAAGCAGCCGCTCCGATCATGCCTTCCCCACGGCGCGCATCCACAGGTCAAGCGAACACGGAGCTGGCACCCAAAGCCTGCATCGTCTTGCCGCGCGGTGCCCATTGTCGCACACGGCGGCCATCCTGCTGGACCATCAAGCAACACGAGTTCAGTTCGGTACGGCGGACGTAACAGCCCCGCGATCGGCCAGAACGGCGGCGCGTCTTCATGCGGGCAGGACGACACCGGTTATGGTGGGCTCGCTGCCCGGCCTGACATCGGCGCCGAGGAGATCAAGTCCGGTGTCCCCTGGAAGCAACCGGCGGATAGGCCGCGTGTGTGTCGGCCTCCAGCTGCTCTATAGCCCGATGCCAGTATTCTTCGGCTCGCCCCTCTTGGCGCCCCTCGAGTGCCCAAAGATGGTAGGCCCGCTCTCGGATGCGCCGCTCTTGATCGGAATCAGTGCTGGAATCGGACATGTCTTCAAACTCGGATATCGCGACGGCCGTTGCCGATGGAGATCTTACCGTTCAGGCTGTGTTGGCAGTCCTTTACTCCTCAATCACCATCTCGACCAGCTTCGCTATCTTGGCACGCGTCAGATCACCGGAGTTAGAAATGTAGGGCTCAACCTCAGGGGTAAAAACGAAAGGGATACCCTTCTTAGTTCCGCTGTCACCGATGCGAGTTACGACGATGTTGCCGAATGCAGTTGAGATGCTGGTCGGAGGACCATTGCCGATTGTGAAAGAAACCCCGACTGGACGGTGGTCGTTGCGCTCAATCTGCGGAGCGAAGGAGAACTGCTCTTCCCCGAAATGATGCTTCAGCTCCTCCAGAAAAGGTATGACTTCGCGCTCCATCGCCTGCTTGCAGTGCTCGATATCGGCGGTCCGCTTGTCCTTGTTTTCTGCGGCGATGATCGCCTGCCTCTCTTTTTCGGCGACCGCTGCGGATAATTTCTGTCGGAATTTTTCAGCCAGCTGCTCGGCGTTCATTCTTGTTCCAATCGAGCTCGTCCCTGATCCATGTGTTTCATAGGACTACGGCTTATCGGCGGCACCAGCGGATCCGGACGCATCGGAGCTGGTAGGGATGCCGCTCGGCTGCTACGTGATTAGCTAGTCCTGCGAACGGGTGTGCCCGTGTCTATTTGTATGAGGCGGCAAATCAAAGTGTTGAGGAGACGAACGCGCTGCCCGTTGGTTTGGCGTCGTCGGGGTTTGCGGCTTCCGATCCACGCGGCTGATTGCGATGGGGGAACCAAGAGGGGGCAGGAGAGTTGTTGAGTGTCATCGCTCAGGCAGTTGGTACGGTGCGTTCTGGCCATCGTGTATGGCCATCGTCTCTGCGAAGATGCTACCCAAACAGGCTATCCTCAAGGATTTTGGTGCCGCTACACTACAGAGCCGGTCGAACTCAGTGCCCGCGCTCTGGGATGCTCATACGCCAAGGTTCTCGAATATCTCCCTGCTGAAAGGCGTTTGATCGTGCGTGCCGGGATCGGCTGGCCGGCTGGGACTGTAGATCATGTGACTCTCGGTGCCGATATTGGATCGCCCGGCGCCTTTGCCTATCAGACAGGTCAATCGGGGATGTCCAACCATTTGGAGCAAGTGATTCGTCTTCCGAACGCCGAAACTTCTCGCCGAACATGGGATCAAGCGCGCGATAAACGTGCTTATCCGGCGGGGTGGCGAGGGCGACATTTATCCCGAAGCCGTACCAGCCCGAGCAGATTGTCGACCCGATCCGTGAGCTTACCAGCGCGGCGTGAAGAACAACCCCGAGCGCCAAGAGGTAGATTGCTATGAATACCGTCAGAATTACGTTCATGGCCGCAATGATAGCAGTGGCTGGCGCCAACCAGGCGCGCGCTGAGTGCCAGATTGCCGACGCAGGGCTTGAAGAGGCTATTCAGCTAAATCCACGCCTCCGAGGCCCAGCCAACACTCAGGCCGTGCGCGACCTCCGGAGTTTGAGGGATGCCGCCTTTACGCTGCGGTCCTATGGGCGTCACGAAGACTGTGAGCGTCTCCTCGCCAACATTCGCGAACTTATCGCCGGACCACCCATGGGGTCCCTTGGAGACAATGATGAAGAGGCGGCCGATAAGCAAATGGCTGATAGCGAACCCAAAGCCAGGCGCGGGGCATCGTCAGGGAGCAGGGACAAAAAAGGCGCCAAGCCGTTGATGAAGATCGACCAACTTACGCCCGGCTTGAGGACCGACGAGATGATTGGGGCGGAAGTTCGCAGCTCCGATGACAAGATCGTTGGCGAGGTGCGGAACATCGTGTTCGGCACCAAAGATGGAACGGACTATGCGATTGTCGCGTCGGGAGGTTTTTTCACTACCGGCAAGGACAGCATTGTGGTGCCGATCCGATCTCTTAAGGTGACGCAGGATCGATCCAGCTTCTTTCTTCCTATTGCAAAAGAGGTCATGAAAACGGTGCCTGTGATGCCTGATCAAGACTACAAGTGGCTCTCTGATCAAGCCTGGCGTATCCACAACGATGCATTTTTTGGAAAGCCCTAGGTCGTGGTCAATTTGTAGATGGACCGCTGATGCCGCACAGCCCCAACTCACCCGGCCATTGGTCGGGCTGAGGAGCGCGGAAGGGCTACAGTGGCAGTCGGTGCAACGGATTGGGACGCGGCGCAGGCATGGCGGCCAGATTTGCTCCTGAGTGCAACGCTGCTCCATTTGGCCGGCGCGCGAGGCGCGATCTTCGTTACCGAAAAATCTAGAACGCTGGCGAGTTTCATGCTCTACTGAAGCATCACCGGCCGAGGCTTTGTCCGTAGGCGTCGGTGGCTGAGAGAGATCGCGCTCCCGCCTGCATGTGCAAGGGAGTGATCATGCCGCACCGCAAGCTAATAGCGCGCCTACAGGCAGTCGGCGATCTATTCGAACGAGATAAGGTTAGACTCGCGCGCATACCATACAGGATGAAGTCCCTGGCTGATGGCGAATACGCGGTGCGCGAGGGAGACAAGCCTAGCAGCTGCATCGTTGTGATCGACGGCTTCCTAGCTCGGCAAAGAGTGGTGAATGATCGAAATCAGATCTCGTCGTTCTACCTGGCTGGGGACATGCCCGACCTGCCCACCTTGCATCTGCCGATCGCGGATTGTGATCTTTGCAGCATGGGCAATTCGACCATAGCCGCTGTGCCCCATTCATCTCTCAGAGAGATCATGAACGAATCTCTCGGCCTTACTCACGCTTTTTGGCGCGAAACGCTGATACAGGCTGCCATCTATCGCGAATGGGTTGAGAATCTCGGAGCGCGCCAAGCCTTAGGTCGACTCGCGCATCTTCTTTGCGAGCTTACCACTCGCATGGAATTCGTTGGGCTGGCGGACAACGGCAGCTTCCGGATCCCGCTCACCCAGCAAGATGTTGCCGATGCATGTGGGCTTTCGATAGTTCACGTGAACAGGACGATCCAGGAACTCAGGGGTTTGGGCCTCATCGAATGGGAAAACCACACCGTTACTCTGCTCCGCGCCGACGAACTGCAAGCTGTAGCCGAGTTCACCCCTGAATATTTACATGAGCTAAACCCAATCCTAGGATCAAAGATCACCAAAGCTGGCTTTGGGTCATAGAAAAATACTGACTCACGGCCGGAGTGCCGGTAAGTGATAAGAACACCTCTGCAGCTCGGGAGGGTCATGAAGCGCGCAGGTTAGCGCCGCGTAAGCTGCCGGTCCGAACAACACGCGGTTGCTGCCCTTTTGTCGCAAGCCGACTGGCAAACCACTGCCGCTTGTGGGCCCGTGCGAGAAGTGCCCGTTTGAACTGGACCTTGCCCTCGAGGCCTACGATAGGGTTATAGCCGCTGACACCAACTCTTCGCGCATCCGTCGGTCCAACTGATTGCCTGCGCTGGTGCTGGCTCCGTGACGATGGCAGCGACGCGCTCGCTAACGCCATCTGTTGGCCCCACTCCGACGTCCGGTGAAGTGCCGTACTGCCCCCGATCAGAGCAGAGCGGACCTCATCCGCAACGTGAGTTCAGCGCGGCTATAAGTATGCGGCCTACTTCGGGCTTAGGCGCTCCTCTGCTTTTGGGCGGATCCCGAAGCCCCTCACCTGGAAGCAGTCAATTCCACACGATTGGCGCCCCGCGAAGTGCACTCCTGCCGATCTGCTTAAGCCCGTCGACCGAGGTCTCGCCCTTGCTCGCGGCTTCGAGGATCATGGAGGCCACGTGCGTGCGGGCAGCGGTCTCGTAGCAAGACACGCTCTCGCACACATCTTCGAGGACCGCGCGCAAAAGCGCGGTTGTTTCAGCATCGAACATTGGAGGTCTCTCCCAGCGAAGCCAGCATCCTGCCTGAACCCGCCCAGCCTGGGATTCACGCAAGTTAGGGAGAAGGAAAAATTCTGCGGAAGGACGGAGAGGATTGAGCGTGGCCCGCCTTTTGGGGGCTGGGGGGCTTGAGGGCGGAGCCACGCAGGCCTTGCATTCGCGCGGGCCCGCCGCATCAACGGCATCCGGCCAAACCCGTGCTCGGAACGCAAAGAACTATGGCTCCGGAGGGCGCAGCCGGCTGTGCGCCCATTTGAGGACGTTGGGGTCGCGCAGAGGGTCGTCGTTGCAAGTGGTGCAGACGTACCGCGGGCGCTTTTCCGAAGCCTCGTCGGGTACAGCTTTCATCGGCTTGCCGCACGCGGGGCACGCCTTCCGGACCGGATGGAGCATGGCCATCTATTTCCCCCTGTGACGGCACTCTAGTTCAGCCGACAGCGGAGGCTCAAGCAGGCCGATGAAATCCTGGTCGCGTTCACGCACTATTGCGGCCTTCTTGACTCCGCGGCCGCAGAGCACTCAACTCTGGGCAGTGATGTTGAGGGGCGTGTCATGGAGCAGGAGTTCTACCGAGGTCTGGCCCAACGGGTCCGCGGTATGGCCGAGAAGGCTGATCCGTTCACCCGGCGTCGTCTCCTCGATCTCGCCAAGCGGTACGACTCCAAGGGCGGCGCCGCAGGACGGGGAGCGACCGAACGGCCGCTGCCGGTGCCGCGCACGACGCCGCCTGCATCGATCTTCTCCGGACCCGGGGAGACGCGCGCGCCACTTGGCATTCTCGATGGCGGCGCAGCGCGCCCCCGATCGAGCCGCAGCGCGCCAAGAGAGCCGCCGACGGGCGTCTCCCGAGGACCATGCTCGCCCAGCCGGTGGTTCTGGCCTCACCAGCGAAGATTTGAGGTCGTAAGCGGGTGCCGCATCGCATTCCGCCCTGAACTCGATCCTAGCGGCTTGGAACGGGGTTGGGGAGGCGCCCGTGGAACACGGCGCCTCCATCAGGAGCGCTCGCCCCCGGCAGCCGCTGCGCGAGCCCGCAACAGGGTCCAACTGCACCGACACTCCCGAAAAGTGCGCGGTTTTCTGATGGCCAGAAATTCCGACGATCTGCTCCGCGACATTCTGCAAGGTGCGAGCGACGTCGCCGAATACGTGAGCGTGATTGAGTACGTTACTTTTGTGGCTCTGCCGCGCGGAATGCTTGAGCGCCAACGCTGCGGTCATGCGGGCCGAGGCACCGTCCCGCAAGCCGGGCCATGCCGGCGCGATCGCTTTCTCGCGGACAGGCGACCCGTCCAGCGGCGACTTCAGCGAAGCCAGGCTGATCCGGAAGTGACGTGCCGGACCATCTCAGCACCCTATGAAACTCGATCGGATCCGGAACGAGATCGCCCGCATGCGCGGACAACTCCGCGCCCAGGAGCGCCAGATCCAGATGCTGCAGCGGGCCGGCGTCGCGACCGCCTCGGCCGAAATCTTGAGGATGCGGGCGAAGGTCGACGATCTCTGCCGCGAGCGGGACGCGTCCCGCAAGGCCGAGAGCGAGGTCGAGCGCCGCACTGGAACATGCGATCTACTCAGGGTCGGGAAGAGGAAGGTCAACGATTCGGTTCATCAAATCGCGGAGATCAGAGGCCTCACGTTCGCCCACGGCCTTTTCAAAGGCGGTCTGCGCGCGCCGCCATGCGGCCAGGGCTCTGGTATGCGTTCTGTGACCCAGCTTTGTGACGGTAACGATCCGTTCCCGCCGGTCAGTTTCGCCGACTGAAATCTCAACGAAACCGTCACGCACCAGCGGTCTGAGGTTATGGCCTGTGGTGGCGCGGTCCATGGACATCAGCTTGGCGAGACGCGCCATCGTCATTGGCCCCGACGTCACCAGATAACTCAACAGACCATATTGCGTCGCTTTGAGCCCACTCGGGGCGAGGGCGAGGTCATAGTAGCGCGAGAGACGACGGGCTGCGCGGCGGACCTGATTGCAGTTACAGCGCGCCGGGTCATCAACGAAATTCGATGCTCCTATAGCTGCTCGCGTCATCGATCCCCTCCGATGCGCAAGATATCACCCGCGCGTGTTTGCTGTCGATAGTTCCAGAGCGGCGGGATCCGAGAGACCAGTTGAACGAGGGCTTCTCCTGCTGTATATCCAATATAGTTTGATATGCCCCTATTTGTGCCCGACGCCGCCTCGGCTCGCCGGGGGCTCCGGAGGAGGAGATATGGATTTTCCTGTCTTGATCTCGGATGCCGCAGGGACTGTCGATCATGCGTATGCGAGCTGCTGATCCGACAGGTCTCCAAGCTCAGAGCTCTCGTGCGCCACGTGGATTTGTACATGGCTGGACACCCGGGCTGCGCGCTATGAACCGCATGGGCTTGTCGCTGGGCCTGATCATGCTGGCTACGTCCGCGCTGGCGCGTGACGATGGGCGCTACACCGGCTCACCACTGAAGGCTTGATTCGAAAGCCTGTCCAGCGACTTTGGGCAGTGCTGCTCGGATGCGGATGGATACTTCGTCGCGGATGTCGACTGGGAATCCGACCACGGCCACTATCGTGTGCGCATCAACAGTGAGTGGGTGATGGTGCCGGACGGGGCCGTGATCACACAGCCTAACAAGGTCGGGCGGACTATGGTTTGGAACTACTACATTGATGGCCACCCGCGGGTGCGCTGCTTTTTGCCGGGCACCATGATGTGACATGTGGGCTCGAGCCGCAGTCACGCCGATCATGCGCCCTCCAGTGCTTTGCGGATACGCGGATTGTGTTCGAGAGCCCATTGGACGGTCTTTGGAGCGCGCCCAAGCAATCGCTCGAGCTCGTCGGTGACAACGTCATAACGTCCGCCTGCGACCAGGCGGGTGATGGCTTTCAGGTGGTCCGCAATGTGCGGATTGCGAGATGCCAGAGCCCCGTCGATGTATGTGCCGATCCAGGCGTCCAGGTCCTGGGGTACGTACGAAACCTGGCGCCCCAGCGCGGCGCCGTAGTCCTCAGCAAACCCGTGCATGTCCTTCAACACCGGTCCCGTGAGCGCATACGACATTGATATGTGCGACGGCGGGTCGGTCAGGATTTTGGCGCAAACTTCCGCAACGTCATAGGCAGCGATTGGCGCGATCTTCTGCGTGCCAAACGGCAGATGAAGTTCGCCCGCGCTCAGCAATTGCTTGAGCGGAAACCAGGAAAGGATCGGGTTCTCGGCGAACATCGTTGCTCGGATGTTGACGACCGGGAGACCGGACCATTGCAGCGCCTGCTCCGACGCCCAATGTGCCCGCTGTTGCGGCGACCACTCGGCGACAGATCCGCCCAGCCAGGCTATTCGCGCCTCCCGCTCGGCGGTCATTCGATCGAACGTCATGAAGGTCTGCTCGAACTCCGAGATGTTCACGAAAACCTCGATGCCGCCTTCCGCACGCGCAGCGGCGGCCATCAGGATGGTCGCGTCGCTATAGTAGGGGTTCAAGCTCATGCTGAAGTAGATCCGGCGACAACCTTTCAGGGCAGCCGCGACATCGGCCACATCAAGAAGATCGCCGACGAATACCTCGACTCCGGCCTGTCGAAGCGCCTCAGCCCGCTCGTCCTCCCTCCTGACGAAGGCGCGCACCGGATATTGCTGCGACAGCAGCATCTTGATCGTCGTCCTGCCTATGGAGCCAACCTCGCCACCGGCACCGGTGATCAATATTGGGGGCCGCTTCGACATCGATTTGTCCTGTTGGCGGAGTGACCGAGTGGTTCGTGGACAGGTCCGATCCTCGCGCGCGGGATCAGCTACGTTCTTATGAAGCGGAGGATGTGGTCGAAGACGGCATCGGGTTGTTCAAGATGGAGAAAGTGCCCGACTTCAGGCATCACGACACGCTCGAGACCATTCGTGAACGCCGCCTCCATGCCTTCGCTAAGCTGGGCGGAGATGCAGCCGTCGTCTGCCCCATGAAGATAGAGCGACGGGACCGTAATTGGGCCAGTCGCGAGAGCCTCGAGAGCTTGCGCTGCCGCGTCCGATGGCGGGGCGAACAACTGCCGATAATAGGCCAGAGTCTGCGTGAGGACGCCGGGCTGGGCAAAGGCCTCGTTGAGTGAAGATCGAGCCGGAGCTGGCAGCACATAGCCCGGTGACCATTCCCGCCACAGGCGGTCGAGGAATGCAAAGTCGTTCAGCTGAACGGCGATCTCGGCCAGACGTGTCTGGAAGAAGAACATGTACCAGCTTCGTCGCTGCTGATCACCGTCGGCAACGAACGCCGACGCCAGTCCCTTTCCATAGGGCACGGCCAGCCCGACAAGCTTGCGGACGCGTCCCGCATCGAGGCTTGCCGCAGCGTAGGCTGCACGTGCGCCCAAATCATGGCCGACGAGAACGGCTTGCTCAGCTCCAAGCGATTCGATGAGCGCTAGTACGTCCTGACCTGTTGCCAAGGCGCGGTACGACCCGTCCGGTGCAGCGCCGCCGACCCAATATCCACGGAGCGCCGGCGCCACCGCCCAATATCCTTCTCGCTCGAGACGATCGAGAAAGGGGATCCAACTCTGCGCATGATCGGGAAAGCCGTGCAGGCAGAGCACGAGGGGACCATGTCCAGCCTCCAGAATCGGGAAATCGAGCCCGTTGGCGTGAACCGTGCGGTTGCGGATATGGCCGCTCGCCAGAGAGTTCTCCCGCGAGCGCCCTGGACTATCGGCGTGCCGTTGTTGGGTCATTGAAGCGGAGGCGTTCATGCTCGGGTTTTCCTTCGTAGAGCCTGTCTGAACTAGCGAGCGCGCGCTTCCCGACTAGAGGCCCCACGAGCGAGGCGCCACTGCTACGCGGCCATTCGCAGCAGATCGACGATATCGGCTTCGTCTTACGGAGTGCCTGATCTTCTCGATCTCGTCGGTGTTGGAGTTCAGGGTCCGACTGGTAATGAGGAAGACGCGCGTTGCGTCAAGTCGCTCCGCCTCGTGGATGCGCTGCCGCCAATGTCAGGCGAGCCAGCTCGGACGGGTGCTCGACAGAGGCCTACGCTTTTCCACAGCGCCGCAACCGCTCCACGCGTCAAGCGTCCATGATTCTTTTCATCGTGGCCCTTTGCATCGATCGCGGCGTCAGGCGATTTGAAAAGGCAGCCATGTTGTTCGCCAGGCCAGGGATCACCATGGCCTTTCCTTGCGAGAGCGCCCGAACGCCGCTCTCGGCAACCGGACGCGGCTTCATGGTGAGGAGCCGCAGCATGGCCGATGTGGTTGCGCCGGCTGCCGCATCGAACCCCGTCGCGGTGTGCCCTGGGCAGAGACTGGTCACGACCACACCATGCGGGCGGAGTTCGTCATGCAGAGCCTCGCCAAAAGCCAGCACATAAGCCTTGGTCGCCGCATAGGCCGCATAGCTGGGAACGGCCTGGAAGGCCAGGAGGCTGGCGATGAGAAGGATATGTCCGGATCGCCGCTGAGCCATGTCGCGGCCGAAAAGATAGGTCAGCTCTGTGAGCGTCGTGATGTTGAGCTGGATCATGTTCGCGGTCTGCTCGATCGGCGTGTCCAAAAAATAGCCGTGCAAGCCGAATCCGGCATTGTTCACTAAGATGTCGATCGTCACCGACCTCGCGTCGAGACTGCTTTTCAGGCGGCTGGCCGCGCTCGGCGCGGCAAGATTGATGGCCTCGACGAGCACATCCACCCCGTATTTGCTGCGGAGATCGGAGGCAAGCTTTTCCATCCACTCCCGCCGTCGAGCCGCCAAGACGAGATTGACTTTCTGCGCCGCCAGGAGACCTGCGAATTCAAGACCGAGGCCACTCGACGCTCCCGTCACCAGCGCCCATTTTCCGGCGAAGCTGTTCATTGCTTCATTCGACATCGTTCTCGTCCTCATCTAGTTGGTCAGCGAATGGGGCTCGGCCAGATCTCAATCAGAAACACTGGCCCATCCTTTCAAGCTGCGGCGGCGCCGCGAACCTGTTTCGCCGCGGCATCCAGAACGGCCTGCGCCAGATCAGGATCGTTGATCACGCGCGATAGCGTCACCGCGCCAACCATCGTCGCGAGAATGGCCATGGCCTTGCTGCGGGAGGCCTCGTCGCCGGCCCCGGCGAGAAAGCGGTCGAGCACGTCGAGATGCGCCTTGATTCCTGCTTCGAATTCGGCCTTCACCTCGGGGCCCTGTCGGGCAGCGTCTGAGCCGAGTGCCACGATGGGGCAGCCGTCCATCTTTTCTCCGCGATGGTCGCCGCTGAGGTAAAACCCGATCACCGCGCTCAGCGGATCATCGGGATTCTGAGCAGCCGCGTCCGACCATCGGCCCGACGCGCTCTCCAATGCTCGCCTGGACGCCTCGACAGCCAAATCCTCTTTTGACGCGAATTGCTTGTAGAAGGCGCCTTGGGTTAGCCCCGCCCCTTCCATCAGATCCTTGAGCCCGATGCCATCGAAGCCGCGCTCCCTGAAGAGGCGACTTGCCACATTGATCACGGTTTTGCGGTTCTCCGCGGCCTGAACGCGACTGACTCGCATTGGCACCTCCAACTTAGATTGCATTTGAACTCTAATACGATAATATAGAAGCCGAGCGCAATCTATCAAGGGGCCCCAACGCCGAATCTCTTGGTGGAGGGCTTCAGCCGGCGCTCTTACGTCGCCCGAGGCCCCGGAATCACATTTTCTTTGTCTCCCTTCCTTTTTAGATTGCGTTCGAAATCTAAACAGAATACAGAGTTCGGACGAAATCTAAATTGGGAGATTGACATGAGGATGCGGGGTTTTGCGGTTTTGGCCGGTATTTTGATCTCGGCCGGGGTGGCGACCTTCGTTGCCCTCGGGATCCCGCCCCGGGAAGCCTCTGCGGTCGGTGACCCCAGGCAAGAGTCCCCAATGGTCCGTCTCGCGATGGCCGCGCCGGTCGGCGGATCCGAACGCGGTTTCACCGGCACCATCGGGGCGAGGGTGGAAAGCAATCTCGGTTTTCGCGTCGCCGGTAAGATCGTCGAGCGGCTCGTGAGTGTCGGTGAGCAGGTCAAATCCGGGCAGCCGCTGATGCGGATCGACGAAACCGACCTCCGCCTGGCGCTCGCAGCGAAGCGCAACGCCGTCGCCGCTGCGCGTGCAGCTGTCGTTCAGACCGACGCCGATGAGCGGCGATACGCCAACCTGGTCAGCGACGGATGGACTTCCAAGCAGCGCTACGAGCAGGCGAAGGCCGCGTCGGATACAGCCAAAGCGCAGCTTGCCGCGGCGGAAGCCGACGCCGGGGTTGCCGAGAACCAGGCGACCTATTCGGTCCTGGTGGCCGATGCGGATGGTACGGTCACCCAAACGCTGGGCGAGCCGGGACAAGTTGTCTCCGCCGGCCAAGCGGTCGTTCGGGTCGCGCAGTCCGGTCCTCGCGAAGCTGTGGTGGCGCTCCCCGAAACGATCCGGCCGGCGATCGGCTCGCTCGCTGAGGCGAGCCTGTATGGGAGCGATGGGCGGTTTACTGCGCATCTGCGGCAGTTGTCGGATTCCGCCGATATCCAGACCCGCACTTATGAGGCCCGCTACGTGCTCGGCGGTGAGGCCGCGGCGGCACCGCTTGGCGCGACGATCACCATTCGGCTTGCAAGCCAGGGGAGCCAGCCGGAAGTTCAGGTGCCGCTGGGAGCCGTGCTCGACGACGGCAGAAAGACCGGCGTTTGGGTGTTCGACGGCGGCACCTCGACGGTCCGCTTTCAGACCATCAAGCTTGTGCGTGTGACCAGCGAAAATGCCGTTATCTCCGGCCTGAACTCCGGTGATCGGGTTGTCTCTCTGGGCGCACACCTCCTGCAGGAGGACGCTCACGTCAGGACAGCCTCTCAAGACAGGAGCAACTGATGAGCTTCAATCTTTCGGCGATCGCAGTCCGTGAACGGGCCGCAACGCTGTTCTTCTTGCTTTTGCTGGCAGCCGCGGGCGCCTACGCCTTCTTCATGCTCGGACGGGCCGAGGATCCCTCCTTCACCATCAAGACCCTGACGGTCACGACCGTGTGGCCGGGTGCGACCGCACGCGAGATGCAGGACCAGGTCGCCGAACCGCTGGAAAAGCGGATCCAGGAGCTGACCTGGTACGACCGGGTGGAGACGACCACACGGCCGGGTTATGCGTACATGACCGTGACGCTGAAGGACAACACACCGCCATCGAGCGTGCAGGAGGAATTCTATCAGGCCCGCAAGAAGCTGGGCGATGAAGCCCGCAAGCTGCCCCCCGGTGTGCTCGGCCCCTTCATCAACGACGAATATTCGGACGTCAGCTTCGCCCTTTATGCGCTCAAGGCCAAGGGCATGCCGATGCGGGAGCTCGCCAGGCAAGCCGAGACCATTCGTCAGGATCTTCTGCACGTGCCCGGCGTCAAGAAGATCAACATCCTCGGTGAACGCCCCGAGCAGATATTCGTCGAGTTCTCCTATCCCAAACTGGCGACCCTCGGCGTATCGGCAACGGATATCGTTGCCGCCTTGCAGCGGCAGAACACGGTCACACCGGCGGGCTCCATCGATACCAAGGGGCCGCAGGTCTTCATCCGGGTCGAGGGGGCCTATGACAGCGTCCAGGCGATCGCCGACACTCCGATTGTCGCAGCCGGGCGAACGCTGAAGCTTTCCGACATCGCCGAAGTCCGTCGCGGCTACGAGGATCCTCCCACCTACCTGATCCGGCACCAGGGCGAGCCCACCATCATGCTCGCAGCGGTCATGCAGGAGGGCTGGAATGGTCTCGCGCTCGGCAAGGCGCTGGAGGAGAGGTCCGCAGCGATCTCCCGGACACTGCCACTCGGGATGACGTTGGCAAAGGTCAGCGACCAGGCCGTCAACATCTCCTCATCGGTGAACGAATTCATGATGAAGTTCGCGATGGCGCTCGGCGTGGTGCTGCTGGTGAGCCTACTCAGCCTCGGCTGGCGCGTCGGCATCGTTGTCGCGGCTGCCGTCCCACTGACGCTTGCCGTCGTGTTCCTCATCATGCTGGAGACCGGCCGTTTCTTCGACCGCATTACGCTGGGCGCCCTCATCCTGGCGCTGGGCCTTCTCGTGGACGACGCCATCATCGCCATCGAGGTGATGGTGGTGAAGATGGAAGAGGGCATGGACCGCATCTCGGCGGCGGCGTATGCATGGAGCCACACCGCGGCACCGATGCTGTCGGGAACGCTGGTGACGATCGCAGGCTTCCTGCCGGTGGGCTTCGCCCGCTCGACGGCCGGGGAATACGCCGGCAACATCTTCTGGGTCGTGGGATTCGCCCTCATCGTCTCCTGGATCGTCGCGGTGGTCTTCACGCCGTATCTCGGCGTCAAGATGCTGCCCGCTATCAAACCGATCGAAGGCGGCCACCACGCGATTTACGGTACGCCCAACTATCGGCGCTTGCGCGCTCTCATTACCTTCGTCGTGCGCCACAAGTTCGTGACCTGCGGCGTCGTCGCCGTCGCTTTCGCGCTTTCCGTCGCCGGCATGGGTGGCCTCAAACAGCAGTTCTTCCCGACGTCCGACCGCCCCGAAGTGCTGGTGGAAGTTCGTCTGCCGGAAGGCACCAGCATCGGGACGACGACCGCCACCGTCGCAAAGCTTGAACGCTGGCTGGAAGGCCAGTCGGAGGCCAAGATCGTCACGAGCTATGTCGGTCAGGGTGCGCCGCGCTTCTTCTTCGCGATGGCGCCGGAGCTGCCCGATCCGGCCTTCGCAAAGATCGTCGTGCTGACACCGGACGCGGAAGCGCGCGAGGTCTTGAAGCATCGGCTGCGACAGGCGGTGTCGGATGGGCTTGCGCCTGAGGCCAATGTGCGCGTGACGCAGCTTGTGTTCGGACCCTATACGCCATTCCCCGTCGAGTTTCGGATCATGGGGCCTGACCCCGCCCAACTATACGCGATCTCTGAAAAGGCGCTCGGTATCATGCGTGGCGTTCCTGATGTGCGCCAGGCGAATCGCGATTGGGGTGATCGCACGCCCGTGCTCCGCTTCATCCCGGATCAGGATCGGCTGAACCTCATCGGCCTGTCTCCCGCGGAGGTGGGCCGGCAACTCCAGTTCCTTCTCACTGGCATCGCCGTGACACAGGTCCGCGAGGACATTCGCAATGTCCCCATCGTGGCGCGCAGCGCCGGCGGCGAGCGGCTGGATCCGACGCGACTGGCGGATTTCTCATTGATGAGCCGAGACGGCCGCGCCGTTCCTCTAGACCAGGTCGGCCATTCGGAAGTCCAGCTTGAAGAACCGATCATGAAGCGTCGCGACCGCACCCCCGTCGTCATGATCAGGTCGGACATCAATGAGGCGACTCAGCCTCCGGAGGTCTCCAAGGATATCAAGACGGCCCTTCAGCCGCTGATCGCATCCCTTCCGGCCGGTTATCGCATCGAGTTGGGCGGATCGATCGAGGAGGCAACCAAGGCCAACGACGCGTTGGCGACAATCTTTCCGGTCATGATTGCCGCCATGCTGATCGTCATCATGCTGCAGGTGCGATCCTTCTCGATGATGGCCATGGTCGTGCTGACCGGACCGCTTGGCCTCGCCGGCGTCGTGCCGATGTTGCTGATTTTTCACCAGCCCTTCGGATTCAACGCCATTCTGGGCCTGATAGGCCTCGCGGGCATCCTGATGCGCAACACACTTATCTTGACCGACCAAATCAAGGAGAACCTTGCCGCCGGCCTTGACGACTATCACGCCGTCATCGAGGCCACGGTGCAGCGCACCAGACCCGTGATCCTGACCGCATTGGCTGCGGTGCTGGCCTTCATCCCTCTTACGCATTCCGTTTTCTGGGGATCGATGGCGTATACGTTGATCGGCGGCACCGCGGTCGGAACGGTTCTGATCCTGCTGTTCCTTCCTGCGCTCTATGCCGCCTGGTTTCGGATCAAGCCGACCGCAGACGACATGCATGAGGTTTCACCCAAGAGGCCGGAACTGCAGCCGGCATTGGCTGCCGAATAAGGCGCTGTTGCTCCAATGGATCGTTCGGTCCGAACGGGAAGAGAGTCCGACGAGGCCCGCGCCCGGATCCTGGGAGCGGCGGAAGAGCGCTTTCGGCGTGTCGGTCACCACAGGACGTCGGTGGCCGACATCGCCGCCGAGCTCGGCATGAGCCCGGCGAACATCTACCGGTTCTTTCCCTCCCGGAATGCAATCGACGAGTCCATCTGCGGGCGTCTATTGAACGAGCTTGCCGACTTCGCCTTTGCGATCGCACGGAGGGACGCGCCGGCCGCCGAGAAACTCGAGGAACTGCTGAGCACTGTTCACCACCACAGCAAGATGACGTTGGTCACGGCGAAGCCCATGCACGATCTGATCGTCGCCGCCACGCAGGAGAACTGGCCGATCATCAAGGCGCATATCGAGCGGATGGAGACGATCTTCGAGGCGATCATACGCGGGGGCGCCCAAGCTGGCCAGTTCGATGTCGAAGATGCCGCGGAAGCGGCGCGAGCAGTCAGATCCGCGTTTATGCCATTCTTCCATCCCATTCTCATCGAGCACTGCGTTGTACACGGCGAAGACACGGAAGCAGGCCTGCGCGACCAGATTCGTTTCATACTGAAAGCACTCGGCAAATCAGGCTGAGCGGTCTGCTGCGTTCAACCCCTCCATCCACAACACGGAGCCCATCACCATGGATGACGTCATCATCATCGGCGGCAGCTTTGCCGGTCTCGCCGGCGCCCTGCAGCTCGGCCGTGCCCGCCGCACGGTCACCGTTCTCGATACCGGCCTGCCGCGCAACCGCTTTGCCGGCCACTCGCATGGCCTGCTCGGCCACGATCACAAGCCGCCGCTGGACATCCTGGCCGAGGCGCGGCAGCAGCTGGCGCGTTATCCCATGATCAAGCTGGTCAGTGCCCGGGCCGACAGCGTCTCCGGCGCGATCGACGATTTCTCCGTCCTCACTTCCGACGGCGAAAGCATTGGGGCGCGTCGCCTGATCCTGAGCTATGGCGTCGCCGACCAGATGCCTGACGTTCCGGGCTTTGCCGAAGGCTGGGGCACGTCCATCGTGCCCTGCCCCTATTGCGACGGCTTTGAAGTCGCCGGCCAGCATTGGGGCCTCGTCTGGTCCGGCCCGCAGTCGCACAATCAGGTCAGGCTGTTCCACGATTGGACCGACAGGTTGACGCTCTTCGCCGATGGTCACGACATTCCGCCCGATATCCGGGCCGACCTGGCGCGCCGCAACATACCTGTCGTCGAGGGCCGGATCACCGGGATCGCCCATCACGGGGGCCATAGCGCCACCGTCAAGCTCGATACCGGCCCCGATGTCGCGGTCGACATCCTGTTCGCGCATCCGCGCAACAAGCCGTCCGCAAGCCTGCATGAATCACTGGGTCTCGCCACGGTGGATACGCCCGGCGGCATCGCCCTCAAGGTCGACGAGCGCCGCCAAACCAGCATGCCCGGCATCTACGCCGCCGGCGACCTCGCCAACCCCCTCATGCCCTCGGTCACCACGGCATCATGGCAAGGCGCGATGGCGGGTATCTTCGCCCAGCAGTCGATGCTGGTTTGAGAGCACAGATTGGAGATAAGCATGGCCCTCGAACCGGACAGCGCGGGTGTGCGCTTCCCTCCGCCCTTCGTCTATCTGGGAGCGCTGCTGTTGGGGCTGGCGGCGGAGCGGTTCGTCACCCTGCGCTCTTTCGGCATCGACTGGCGGTTGCTGGTCGCGACGGGCGCGCTGCTGTTCGTTGCCGGCGCGGCGATGATGCTTGCGGCGGCGGGGCTGTTCCGGCGGCTGGGCACCAACGTTCCGCCGTCGCAGCCAACGACCCTCATCGCAACGACCGGCCCTTATCGGTGGACCCGCAATCCCATGTATCTCGGCATGGCGCTTATCTATGCCGGCCTTGCGATCGGCTTGGACGGGCCGATCGCCTTCGCCTTGCTCCCGTTGGTACTGATCGCGATCCAGACGCAGGTGATCGCCCGCGAGGAGCGCTATCTCGAAACGAAGTTCGGCGACGACTATCGCCGCTACAAGGCCGAGGTTCGCCGCTGGCTCTGACTATTGCGCCGCTGCCGTCTGCGTGGCCGCCCGTCAGCCAGCTTTGCCAACGGATCGCCGTCGTTACCCGGAGCAGCTTTCAGTATCTGGAAAGTATCCATCCCGTCTTGCAGAGCCGTCGGCTATCCAACAACAGGGGACATCAATGGTCTACAGTCTAATTGTCAAAAAAGAGATCCGCAGGAGCTTCGATCATGTCAACAACCAGCGTTGGGATGATGCTGCAAAAGGCCTAACACCAAACGCGTATCACTGGGTTGCCGGAGATCATGCGTTGGGGGGTGAGCGACATGGAAAGCAATCCGTGAAGCAGTGGTTCGAGCGCATGGGCCGTGTTTTCCCGAAGCTGCACATAGATGTTGAGCAGGTCGAGGTGACGGGTTGGCCATGGAATACCACAGTGTTCGTCAAGTGGCGGGCCAACGCGAGGCTACTTGACGGCCAAAGCTCGTATGTGAACAGTGGCGTCCACGTCTTCAAGTTGCGATGGGGCAAGGTTTATTCGATTGAGGAATACTTCGACTCGCAGGCTGCAGAACGAAGCCTCGCTATCCAAGCTCGTGCCGGTTTGGATGAGGCTGCGGCTGGACCAATCGTGAGCTAACGCGGATCATTCGTGTGATGCCGCCATCAGCTTATCAGGTCGCCGACTGGAATGCCCAAACCGGGGAGCGCTGGGTCGCCCACCAGGCCCGGCTCGATGCCGGGCTGGCGGTGTTCGGCCAGGCCGCAATCGAAGCCGCCGCGCCCGCGGCGGGCGAGCGCGTGCTGGACGTCGGCTGCGGCGCGGGCGCGTCGAGTCTGGCTCTGGCCGCCCGCGTCGGCGCGGGGGGCCAAGTGCTGGGCGTGGACATATCCGAACCGCTGATCGGCCGAGCGCGCGCGCTTGCGCCACAGAGGATACGCCGGCCCTGTTCCGGGTGGCCGACGCCAGCAGCGCCGAGCGGGCGTTCGACATCCTGTTCTCGCGTTTCGGGGTGATGTTCTTCGACATCCGACAAAGGCGTTCGCCCATATGCGCCGCGCGCGCTCAAGCCGGGCGGGTGGGTCGCTTTCGTCTGCTGGCATCGACGACTGCCACGCGTTGCTGGAGGTCCTCGCCTTCGAACTGCCGACTACGGGCTCGCCGGCGCTCGCGCTGCTGCTCGAGAACGCCCGCAAGCCGACGCTGCGGATATGGGCGGAGCAATCGCCTTTCGAGCTGAAGGATTCGTTGAAGAGGCGAGGTTATCGCTGGAGCGACGGCACGGACGGCCGTCCGAAAAGCTGGTACATCGACGTCTGCGAGACCGCGCTGGACGCCGAGCTCGCGTTCCTCAAGGCGGAGATCTACCTGCGCGACGTCGAGCTGCGCCAGCAGACGCTGACCGCCTTCACGCGCTTCTCGAGCCGGGCTTGAGCGGCCGGCCTCCGAGCAGGCCGGCTCCGGATTGGAGCACGAGAGAGCGGGGCTCAGCGGCCGAGACGCTTCTCGACCCGCTTGCGGGAGTTGCCGACCTTCTTCACGGCCTTCTTCACCGCGGCGGCCGAGCGGCCGGTCTTCTTCGCCTCGTAGCCGACTTCGTACTTCTGCCCGCCGGCGACACGCGCCCGGTCCTGCTTGCGTCCTCGCGCGGTCTTCTTCTTCGCGGCTGCCATCTGCTCCTCCTTCTGCGAATCTGATGGCGGTGCAACGCCGTAAGGATTCCCGGGGTTCCCGAAGCTCCTCGCCATTGCCGCCGGACTCGAGACAAGCGGCCATCCGTCTGTGAGCGCCTGGGCTTCACCGTCGACCGGAGAAACGCGGTGGAATCAGTGGAGCGCTGACTTTTAAGATCGCGCTGCCCACGCGTCAGGTTCCTCATGACCAGCCGAAGAGGCTTCCGATCCTGCGGTGCCGACCGAACCATAGGCGATTGCCTGCGTTTACCGAGATCATGTCCGACGCTTTTGATTACTTCCGCGCTTACGCTCTCCGGGCTCTTTGCAAAGCCCGAGCGATGCCGCGGGGCAGGATCAAGCATCTGCAGCTGGTGGTCGGCCGAATTTACAATCTCCTCAAGAAAGAGGCCGCCTATGCCCCGAACACGCAGCACCTTGAGGACTTCCGGGCAGCGCAGAAGCTTGAGGCATCTCTCGATGGTTGGCCCGGCGACGGCCCGGTCTCTCAAGCTCGCTTTGCTCCGGCGAGGCAGCAAGGCGCGGAACGGGAGGCTCGTTGAGTGGCTTCCGTCGACGCTCGCAGCGTAGCAAGTCTCCTGCGAGAATACGCTCAGCGCGCCGCCCTGCGTGGCGGCAATCCCTACAAGGCAAGAGCGTATTCTCGGGCGGCCGACAGCCTGGCGGCCCTTGCCGTCCCTCTGCACGTGCTCATCGCCGAAGACCGACTGACCGAAATCCCCGGCGTCGGCGAGGCGATTGCCGAGATCATCACCAAGCTTCACAAGAGCGGCACTCATCCGAGCCTTGAAAAGCTCCGGAAGGAGATTCCGGAGGGCGTGCTCGAGATGCTGGCCGTGCCCGGTCTTCCCCCGGAGAAGGTGCTGCGTCTCTACAAGGATCTCGGCATCACCTCGCTCGCGGAGTTGGAGGCCGCCGCCAAGGACGACCGCATCCAGAAAGCCAAAGGATTGGGCGCCGCCCTGCAGACCAAGATCCTGCAGAACCTGGCCATCGCGAAAAGCGGACAAGGCCGCCTCCGCCTGCACCGTGCCGCCGCTCTGCTCGCGCACGCCAAGGACTCGCTTCGCAAGGCGCGGCCCGAGCTTAAGCGCGTGACCATCGCAGGCGACTTCCGCCGCGGCTGCGAACTCGTCGGCGACCTCACGATCGTCGCGGAGGCTCCCAAGCTCGACAAGAGGTCGAAGGCATCCGCGGCGGACGGACTGCAGATCCGCCTGTCCGACCGCAACCACTTCGGCGCCGTCCTTCTTTTCGGCACCGGCTCAGCCGCTCACATCGAGAGGCTCCAGGCTTTGGCCGCGGAGAAAGGAATGCGGCTGGAGAGCGACGGGTTGCACAAGGGTCGCACCCTGATCGGCGGCGACGAGGCCCAGATCTACAGCGCTCTCGGCCTGCCGTTCATCGATCCTGAACTCCGTGAGGGTCGCGGCGAGGTCGAGCTGGCCCTGAAGGGCAAGCTGCCGAAGCTCGTCAGCGACAAGGACCTGCGCGGAATCCTTCATTGCCACACGGATGCCTCCGACGGCACGGAGACCCTGGAGACGATGGCCAAGGCCACGCGCCAGCGCGGTTTTGAATATTTCGGCGTCGCCGACCACTCCAAGTCCGCGCACTACGCGGGCGGGCTCTCGGTCGAGGAGATCGCGCAGCAGCACCGGGAAGCCGACCGCCTGAACAAGCGCTTCGGCAAGGATTTCCGGATTCTCAAAGGCATCGAGTCCGACATTCTGGCCGACGGCTCGCTCGACTATGACGACGACGTGCTGGAGCGCTTCGATTTCGTTGTCGCGAGCATCCATGGCCGCTTCAAACTCGAACGCAAAGCGCAGACGCAGCGGCTGCTGCGGGCCATCGCGGATCCTCACACCACCATCATCGGCCACATGACCGGGCGCCAGCTGCAGCGGCGGCCGGGCTACGAAATCGACATCGAGAAGGTGCTGCGGGCCTGCGCCAAGCATGACGTCGCCGTCGAGATCAACGCTCACCCATGGCGGCTCGACCTGGACTGGCGCTGGCACCAGACGGCCCTCGAGTTCGGCTGCATGCTGAGCATCAATCCGGACGCGCACTCGATCCCCGAGCTCGACCACATGCACTGGGGCGTCCAGATGGCGCGCAAGGGCGGTGTCCCCGCCGACCGGGTCCTCAACGCGATGCCTCTTGCGGAAATCACGCGCTACCTCCGCCAGAAGCGGCGCTCATTCGCCCGGGCCGCCTGATGCCGAAGCCGCACCCGCTCTCCTTGGAGGGCACAGTGGTCGCAGTTGCCGCCGATCGCGGTCACCATTTCAGCAAGCCCCCTCAGGATCGGATCGTGCTGGAGGAAGGCCACGGCGTCCAAGGCGACGCCCACGCCGGCCCATTCGTCCGGCACCGTTACCTTGCCCGCCGCCGGCCACGCCTGCCCAATCTCCGGCAGGTTCACCTGATCCCGTCCGAACTCTTCGCGACGCTACTTAAAGCCGGCTTCGAGGTCGGCGCCGGCGACCTCGGCGAGAACATTAGCAGCGCCGGCTTGGCCCTCGAGCGGATGCCGCTCGGCACCCTCATCGAATTAGGTCCCATGGCCATCGTCGAGCTGACCGGTCTCCGGACGCCCTGTGTCCTCATCGACCGCTTCCGGGCCGGCCTTAAGCAACAGGTGCTCTCGTCGGCGGAAACGGGCCCTCCATTCAAATCCGGGGTGTTGGGCGTGGTACGGGCCGGCGGGATGGTCGCGGCTGGTGATACTGCGCGGATTCGCCTTCCGTCCTCCCCGTTTCGGCCTCTGCCGGCCGTGTAGAAAGACCCTACCATGGCTCGCAAATCGACCCTGCCATATCGCCTGCAGCCCATGCTGGCCACGTTGACGGATGCGCCGTTCGACGATCGCGATTGGGTCTTCGAGGACAAATTCGATGGTTTCCGCATGGTCGCGGAAATCCGGCGTGGTCGGGTCGCGCTCTACAGCCGCAATGGAAAGATCATCAGCCACTCCTATGTCGACGTCGCGAAAGCCCTTGAATGCGTGAAGGAGGACGCCGTGATCGATGGCGAGCTCGTCGCGATCGGCAAGGACGGCGCATCCCATTTCCAGTTGCTCCAGAACGCCTTGCGCCATGAGGCCAAGCTCTTGTACTGCGCGTTCGACCTCATGTTCGCGGACGGCAAGGATCTGCGCACGCTGCCGCTCCTCGAGCGCAAGAAGCGGCTCAAGGCCATACTGCCACGCCACAAGCTGATCGCGTTCAGCAACCACCGCAAAGGCAGCGGCACAAAGTTCTTCGCAGAAGCCGAGCTGAGACGTCTGGAAGGCATCATGGCCAAGCGTGCCGACAGCCCGTACGCGTCCGGACGCCGGACCGCCGACTGGCTGAAAGTGAAGACCGCGCAGCGGCAAGAGGTCGTGATCGCCGGCTTCACGGCGCCGAGGCGAACCCGGCCCTTCTTCGGCGCCCTCGTGCTGGCGGTACGCGAAGACGATGCGTGGCGGTACATCGGCCACGTCGGCACCGGCTTCAGCCACCAAGTTCTCGAAGAGCTTCACGGCAAGCTCGTGAGGCTCAAGACAACCAAGTCGCCGTTCGCTGCCAAGGTGAAGGATGAGCAGGTCACGACCTGGGTGCGTCCTTCGTTGGTCGCGGAAGTGAAGTTCGCGGAGTGGACCAGCAAGGGCGAACTGCGCCAGCCGGTCTATCTCGGCCTGCGGTCCGATAAAAAAGCCACGGACGTCGTCCGCGAAAATAAGGTGCCGCGCAAATAGCGCCGCCGAGCCGCAGCGTGCGCCTGGGAGTTCGGCTGGCAGCGCGCTCGGACGCCGAAGGCCACGGCGGCAGGGGCGGCAACCCGAGAGCCTTGCGGACGGGTCCGAACGACCGGCGGTGAGCTGGGCAAGCGCCAAGCCTGGCGAGCGCCTCATAATGAGCCGGCACCGGGTAGCCCTTGTGATCCGCGAAGCCGTAGCCGGGATGACGCACCTCGAGCGTCCGCATGACCGCGTCGCGCTCGACTTTCGCGAGGATGGAGGCGGCCGCAATGCTGGCGGACTTGGTGTCACCTTTAATGATGGCCTGCTGAGGGATATCGATTTCCTTCAACCGCTTCGCATCGATCAGCAAGTGCTGCGGCGTCAACGCCAGCCCCCGGACCGCACGCTGCATGGCCTGGATGCCCGCCCAATAGATGTTGATCGCGTCGATCTCCTCGACCTCGACGAATACCACACACCAACTCTCTGCCTTTTCCTTGATTTCCTTCGCGAGTTCTTCGCGAGCCGCGGCATCGAGTTTTTTCGAGTCGTCGATTCCGACTATTCGCGTGCCGGGTTTCAGGATTACGGCGCCAGCGGAGACGGGCCCGGCGAGAGGGCTCATTCCAGCTTCGTCCACGCCTGCCACGGCCTGAAGGCCGCTCTCCCAGAGAGAGGTTTCGAAACTGAGGATCTTCCGGAGGCGCTGTCCTTCGGACCTGTTTTCGAAACGCCGTTTATCGATTAAAGCCAGGATGGCACGGGCTCCCGCGCGGGTGTCGGTGCGCAAGGTCTGCTCGACGCTGGCCTCGAGTGGTCTTTTCTCGACGACATAGCGCTGACGCAGCACATCGAGCGAATATTGGGACATAGCGGCCTTCGGAAAGACTGACTGTGGGGAGCGTGTCGGTGAACTTTGTGGCGATTGTCTGAAGTTCAGCCATGCCATCCTCATCGACTGCGCAGCGCCTTCTCGAAAGGAACCGGCCCGGCTCCCATCTGAGGTCCCGATAGTCTGAGCGGCCATCGCACATCGCGCCCGTCCACCTCAGAGCGGAACCAACCGGTATCTTCATTCCTTTAGAAAGGAGCGGAGCCTCGATCCTAGGGTGCTTCCGAGGGACGGGCCGATGCTCCGACAGACCGGCAACGACGAACAGGTTCTGGACCGCACCGGCGAAGTGGCGGCTACCATCGCGGAAGAAGGCCTCCGGTACGTTAGCGACTCCGCGCCGGGCTACACGCGCAAGCGGACCGGAACCACCTTCAGCTACTACGACAAGGACGGAAAGCGGATCACCGACGCCGCCGTCATCCGGCGTATAAAGTCCATCGGCATCCCGCCGGCCTACGAATCCGTTTGGATCTGCCCCACGGCCAACGGCCACATCCAGGCGACCGGGCTCGATGCGCGGGGCCGCAAACAGTACCGCTACCACGCGAAATGGCGCGAGTTCCGCGACCAGAACAAGTACGAGCACATCCTCCGGTTCGCTGGTGCGCTGCCCGCGCTGCGCGACCGTGTCGCCGCCGACATGAAGCGGCACGGACTGCCCCGCGAGAAGGTGCTGGCCACGATCGTTAGTCTTCTGGAGAAGACATTGATCCGGGTCGGCAATGCGGAGTATGCCCAGAAAAACAAGTCCTACGGGCTCACCACCATGCGTCGCAAGCACGTCGAGGTCGGGCGCGGAATCCTTCGGTTCGACTTCACGGGGAAGTCGGGCAAACAATGGAAGCTTCGCGTCGAGGACAAGCGGATAGCCGCGATCGTGAAGCGCTGCGCGGAGATCCCGGGACACGAACTCTTCAAGTACCTGGACGAGGACGGACAGCCCCGCACCGTCGACTCTGGCGACGTCAACGCGTACATCAAGGACATCACAGGCGAGGACTTCAGCGCCAAGGACTTTCGGACTTGGGCGGGGACGGTTCTGGCGGCGTTGGCTCTAGCCGAATTCAAGAAGTACGATAGCCAGGCCGAGGCGAAGCGCAACGTCGTCGCCGCGATTGAGAGCGTCTCGAAGCAGCTCGGCAATACACCGGCAATCTGCCGCAAGTGCTACGTGCACCCGGAAATCCTGAACGCCTACGTGTCCGGTGACCTCGTGAAGATGATTGAAGGCAAGATCGCGCAAAAGTTCAAACGCCAGCACGCCAAGCTCACTTCCGACGAGATCATGGTGCTGGCATTTCTCCGCAAGCGTCTCGATAGTCTGAACGCCCGCGCCTAGGACTCCTGTACCCTCTCTAGAGGCCTGCTTACTCGTCGGTGCTGCCAGGCACGCCTCAAACGCCGTGTTCTCTCGTCGGCGGAAACGGGCCCTCCATTCAAACGCGCGGGTGCTGGGAGTGATGAGGGCCGGCGGACCTGTCAGGACGGGCGATACGGCTCGGTGCTGATACCATCCGTTCTGTTTCCGCGCTGCCGGCGCTCTAGACGAAAGTACATGCTCCAGACCATCTGAGCGCGGAACTGGAGGGCGCGGCTTTCCATTGACCATCAAGGGTGTCCTGATGGCCCGGATCGAAGATTACGCGCTTATTGGCGATTGCGAGACCAGCGCACTGGTCGGGCGCGACGGCTCAATCGATTGGCTCTGTTTCCCGCGGTTCGATTCCGATAGCTGCTTCGGGCAGCTCCTGGGAGACGAGAACAACGGATACTGGAGCCTTCGCCCGGTCGACGGATATTCGAACGAACGTCGCTACCTTCCCGGCACGCTGATCCTGGAGACCGTCTTCGCGACTAAGACCGGTCGCGCGCGTCTCCTCGACTTCATGCCCCCGAAGACTGGCGTGTCGAAGGTCGTCAGGATCGTTGAGGGCCTTGAAGGATCCGTCGCCATGCGGAGCGAACTGGTCGCACGGTTCGACTATGGTGTCAGTGTACCCTGGGTGAGCCGCCTCCAGGATGGTGCGGTCAGCTTGGTCGCGGGAGCGTCCATGCTGGTGCTAAGGACGGGGGTGCCGCTGCACGGCAAATCGATGAAGACAGTCGGCGCGTTCTCCGTCGAACCGGGCCAACGCGCTGCCTTCGTTCTGTCCTACCAGACATCTTATGAAGACCCAGCCTCCCCTGACGATCCGTGGCTTCTCCTGGACCGTACGGAAAGTTTCTGGCGCGATTGGTCCAGCCGCTGTGAAGCGGCGGGTCCATATTCGGACCAGGTTCTGAGATCTCTCATAACTCTCAAGGCACTGACGTTTGGACCGAGCGGCGGCATTGTCGCCGCTGCCACGACCTCGCTTCCGGAGCAAATTGGCGGGTCTCGCAACTGGGATTATCGCTTCTGCTGGGTCCGCGATGCCACGCTAACGCTGTTGGCTCTTATGGGGGCCGGCTACTACGACGAGGCGCGCGCTTGGCGAGACTGGCTCATCCGCGCCGTGGCGGGAAGCCCGAACCAGCTGCAGATCATGTACGCGGTCACAGGCGAGCGCAGGCTAACCGAGTGGGAGGTGCCCTGGCTTTCGGGATACGAGAACTCAAAACCTGTGCGTATCGGGAACGCGGCCCACACTCAGCTTCAGCTTGATGTCTATGGCGAGTTGATGGACGCCCTATATCAGGCCCGCCGAGGCGGCCTTCGCGAGAACAAGCGAGCATGGGCGATCCAGTGTGCCCTCCTCGATCATCTCAGGGAGATTTGGACAGAGCCGGATGAGGGTATCTGGGAAGTGCGAGGTGGGCCCAAGCATTTTACCTATTCGAAGATGATGGCGTGGGTCGCTTTCGATCGAGCCATCAAATCGGCCGACGAGTTCGGGATGCACGGTCCCGTGGACAATTGGAAAGCGCAGCGCGCCGCCATTCAGGAAGATGTCTGCCAACGCGGCTACGATGAACAGCGGAAGTCCTTCGTTCAGGTCTACGGTGAGTCCCAGCTCGATGCATCCCTGCTGCTGATCCCCGCGATAGGTTTCTTGCCGCCCGAAGATCCGCGGGTGATCTCGACCATTGAAGCTATCGAACGCGAGTTGTTCAAGGACGGCTTCGTGCAGCGATACGATACGAAGGCGACCAAGGACGGCCTGCCGCCTGGCGAAGGGATGTTTCTGGCCTGCAGCTTCTGGCTCGCGGATGCCTATCACCTGATCGGCCGCGATGCTGACGCCAAGGCATTGTTCGAGCGTCTTCTTGCGCTGCGCAATGACGTCGGGCTGCTGTCGGAAGAGTACGACACAGAGCGAAATCGATTGGTCGGCAACTTCCCCCAGGCCTTCTCTCACATCGCCCTGGTGAACACTGCTCATAATCTCACTCACCGCGAAAAGCCTTCCGAGCATCGCGGTAGCAAGAAAGCGCTTCCGAGCAAGGAGCAGGAAAGTAAGGGCACCACGAGGAGGCACGTATGACAGAGAAGCCGATCGATGCTGCTGCCTCAGCCGGTCCGGAGGCGCGACCTCAAGGTCCGGTTCGCTTTCCGCTCGTGCTGGAAGGACAGCCTGCGTTGGTGACGGGAGCAAACTCGGGAATTGGGCGCGCGGTGGCCCTTGGGCTCGCGGCGTCTGGCGCTGATGTAGTAGTCAACTACGTGGTCGAGCCACAAGCGGCGGACGATGTGGCCCATCAAGTCGAGGCGCTTGGCCGGAAGGCGATCACCATCAAGGCGGACGTCAGCGACGAAGAAGACGTCCGGGCGATGTTCGCCAAGGCCATAGACCACTTCGGAACTCTGCACATCGTGGTGAACAATGCCGGATTGCAGCGCGATGCGCCGTTTCACGAGATGACGCTCGAACAGTGGAACAAAGTCATCGGCGTCAATCTCACCGGCCAATTTCTCTGCGCCAGAGAAGCGATCCGTGAGTTCAAGAGACGAGGTGTAGTGAAGAACGTGTCAGCGGCAGCGGGCAAACTCGTCTGCATGAGCTCCGTCCATCAGGAGATCCCTTGGGCGGGTCATGAGAACTATGCAGCCTCAAAGGGCGGCGTCATGCAGATGATGCGAAGCTTGGCGCAGGACGTTGCTCCGCTGGCCATCCGGGTCAATGGCGTCGCGCCTGGAGCCATCCGTACGCCCATCAACCGACCCGCGTGGGAAACCAAGGAAGCCTACGACAGCCTGATGACGCTGGTCCCCTATCGACGCATCGGTGAGCCAAACGATGTCGCCCAAGCGGTCGCCTGGCTGGTTTCAGATGCGGCCGACTACGTGGTTGGCACCACCTTGTTCATCGACGGAGGCATGATGCTTTTCCCGGGCTTTGCAAGCGGGGGATAGACAAAGCTTGGGATTCGCAAGGAAAGTGGAGAGGCTCAACCGGAACGGCCAAGCATGCGGGTGTTGCGGCATGCGGCCTTCGGCAACAGGAGGAATGAGCATTGCCAAATGGCGCACGCACAATGAGCGCGGGCAAGATCGCCCGCGAGGTAGCGAGAGCACTGGCGTCCGCTCTGAAGCGCCAATCCATCTCTCCGAAGAAGGGTCATAGAAAAGAGGAAAAAGCACCTCGCCAGACCTCGCCCTCGCTATGCCGCGAAAAGTAGCGGTAGCTCCGATGCCCATCTGGCTTACTGCGGGTCTTTGGGGGCTGCTTGGGGCCTCATCATTGCTCCTGGGAGCAGCGGTCGCATTCGTATTCAGGATGCCTCGCTACGTTACTGCAGGCATCATGTCTTTCGGCTGCGGTGTGCTGATTTCGGCCGTGGCCTATGACCTTCTGGAAGACGGATACCAGGAAGGGGGTATCTGGCCCATCATTGCGGGTGCGATCGCTGGCTCTGCCACCTATGCTCTTTCCGATTGGGCAGTCTCTCGAGAAGGAGCGCGCTCGCGCAAGCGGTCCGGCGATCAGCAGGTCAACGCCGGCGAAGGCGGAGGCTTGGCGATTGCCGTCGGCTCACTTCTCGACGGTATTCCGGAAAGCATTGTCCTGGGTTTGGGGCTGTTGAGCGGAAAGGGCATCAGCATCGCGATGCTCGCCGCTATCTTTCTGTCCAACTTCCCGGAGGGGCTTTCTAGTGCGCTCGGCATGCGGGCCGCTGGCCGGTCGGCTACCTATATCTTTGGACTTTGGGGCGCGATCACCATCCTTTCGGGAATTGCAGCCGCCTCTGGAGCAGCTTTCCTGGGAGGTGCTGCTCCTCAGGTCGTTGCTACCGTAAGTGCTGTAGCTGCGGGCGCTCTTCTCACGATGGTGGTGAACACCATGGTGCCGGAAGCTGTCGAAGGCGAACAGAAGCTGGCCGGCGTGCTCGTGGTTGTCGGCTTGCTCGCGGCCTTCGCGCTTTCTAACGTCGGCGAAACGTAGAAGGGCACAGCGTGTCGGGCTTCCATGAAGTCGAGAACCGCACGTCCGTTGGCCGTGATCTTCCAGCCGCCGCTGATGCGAACCAGCCCGTGTGAGAAGATGTCGAGATCCGGTACTCGGGCGGCGAGGCGCTTGGTCCGGTCCGCCCATTCGCGGCCACTGGTCGCCAGGATCGCCATGTCGCGTTTGAGGTCCTCCATAACCGCGAATCCCTCCGGATAGCTCACCAGGATCTTGAGGAGCGTCGCCTGGAAGTTCACGCCCGCTCCCGATCAGCGCCACGTCATGGGTGCACGGGACAGGGCGTCCCGGCTGACCTGCCTGAGACCCTCGGGAGAAACCTCGCCATTGGCGGTAGCCTCTAGGATATCCGATGCGACGAGCGTACGTCCACGATCTCGCTGTGCGACAAGCTTTCGCAGACTTCATCACGGACCACGCGCGAACGCGCGGTCGTTTCCAGGTCGGACATGACGGGCCCCCAAGCGAAAACAACACCCTAGCCCGGCTTTGTCGGCCTGGGGATTCCGGCGTGTTAATTTTCGCGGCAAGTGCCCTCGGACTTTTGAGGGGCAGAGCGCTGCCGGCCAACGCTGGTGACTACCACACAAGGAGTGGAGGTCCCGATCTGCTGGTCGCTTCGGTGCGATCTCTCAACCGCAGCGAGGTCGGCTTGCCGGGTGAGAACGGACCAAGCTGGAAGATGGCTGCGAGGCCTGCAAGTGACCCAGAGCGGACGATTGCACTTACAACGGTCAATGAATCCGCTTCCAAAGCCTCTTGTAATAGACCATCAAGGTTCGCTGCGAGACCGTGCGACACTGCATGACGGTGTTCGGGCGCCCCGCACCGTTATCGAACGAGATCGTTCCTCGGCCTCGATCCCACTTAATTCGAAGCCTGCTGTCGAACTGCATATCGATAGCAATCTCGTCGTCTTTTACCGAGACCACGGCACCCTCGAAGGTCCGCCCGCTCTCTCCGCGCTCGAAAAGCACGCGCTTCGCCGCAACGTCCATAGTGAAAAAGATCGCATCAGCGTCCTCGCAACGGATCGAGATCGGATCCTTGACTGGATCTCTCAAGCGGAAGTCCAGCACGCTGCGGGGACGACCAGCTTTGCAGGAGTGATATAACGTCGGTCGCAGACTGCTGTCATCGAGCCCGGGCCAGATGAGCATATTTCGATCTCGGTCGAACACTAGATCAATCCTGCCCGATACGACTTGCAGGAAGAAAGTAATTTTCGAATCGGCGGCCTCGCTCGTCACAGCTCCGACCCGTAGGTTTATTCCAGAGTATGAAGTAACGTCAGCCGGCGGCGTCTCGAAAGCCACAGACTGCGCGCCAAGATCAAAAGTCACAAAATAGGGCCGAGCCGGCGCTTCCGTTTCACACCTGATTGAGAAGACCTCAGACGCCGTCGCGGCATTAGGCGCTCCGAGAAATACAAGAACGGCCACAAGCGCATGCCCTGCGCACGCCGTCTTGCGAAAAATTGCAGCAAAGACCGCCACGAGGGCAATTTTGAGCACCGTTCTCATGCGCGGACAGGCTTCTTCGAAGGGCCAACACCCGTTGGTTGTGCAACAACTAGCGCTAAGCCTTCGTAAATTTCTCGGCCGCATTTCCGGTTGTGCCCCAAAGCGGAATAGCTCAGCCCTACGTTAGATAGTCCATGAGCGACTTCGACATTGGGTACCCGGAGCTAGTACCGAAATTTCCAACCTGCGGTCCGTCTGGCGCATAGCCACTGGCCTGGTAAAAGCGTAGCGCGGTCTCCGTACTGGTGAGGGTGCATCGCATGTTGCCTCGCTCAAGAGCCCTTCGTTCGAGCGCACCGAGCAAGGCGCGACTAACGCCCCGGAATCTCGCATCCGGGGAAACGTAGTTCAGAGTAATTTGGCCTGCATCTGTAACGGACCCGACAGCAAGAATGTTGTCGTCCTCAGCGGCGACGAGGAGAGAATTTCCGGGCTGCCGAATCCAAGAGGCGAAGATCTCGGGCGTCTTACTGCCCAACCACCGCGCCAGAATGGCGGCATCATTCTTGTGATCGGCAACGCAGAGTTCCGCAATCGACGGCCTCATAACCAGACAAGCGGCTTCTGCGTCCTCGCTTCTGGCGTCCCTGATTTGCATGCGGTCATTTTGACACGAGCCATCATAGTTGCAACCCTAAGGCGCCGGAAATATCCACTTCTGGCCCATCAGCGAAGTAGCGCCGCACCTCCTTGAGGTCCGCTTGGTGAGGCAGGGCGGACCAGATTTGCTAGGGTTTGAGTTCTTCGCGTTGTGACCCATCGCTGACGTTGAGCGTCAAGAACCGGCGCTAGATTTCAAGCAAATCCCGCCCCGCACTAATTGCGCCGGAGAAGGCTTTGCGAGCTTGTTCCAAGAACACACCTGCTCGAGAACAGCGTCAGGCTGACGCCCACCGACAAAGCCACAATTTCGGGGATCGGTCTCACTGATCAGCGAACCTAACTTGAGCCATTGCAAGAGCGGCCTGGGCTCTTTTTGTCCGAAGTCCTGCATCCAGGAGAGGTGGCACGCGATCCGCTCTTGAGCGCTCAGGCCAGCCAGAAATTTTTACGTCGGGTCATGTCGGGGATGGCATGCATAGAACGTCCTCGGTTCATTGGGGGGTAGCGCAGGACCCGGAGAGGCGCGCACCCTAGAAAGGAACCGCTTATGTCAAAGACTTCGCCCATGGTGTGGACGGGACGTGTCCTGACCGGTCTGTTCGCCGTATTTCTGCTTACTGCATCGATCTTTCCCAAGCTGACTGGAATGAAGGTGGCGGCCGACACCCTATCGTCGTTGGGTTGGAAGGTCGATTATATCCTAATGATTGGCCTGATGGAATTTACCTTCATCGCGCTCTATCTCTTCCCGCCGACGGCTGTACTAGGCGCGGTGCTGATGACGGGCCTCCTCGGCGGAGCCATGGCGACCCAGGTGCGGGTCGAAAACCCGTTGTTCAGCCACGAACTATTCTCAATCTATCTGGCTCTGTTCATGTGGGGGGGATTGTGGCTGCGCGATCCGGCCCTGCGAGCGATGCTCCCGTGGCGCAAGAACGAAGCTTAGGAGTTGTTCGTCAAAATGGCATTGCGCCCCGCGCGGCGAACTGCGGCGTGTCTCGGGAAGATACCACTTTGACCGCCTTTGCCAGGGCCACCCGGTATCGGACAACGCGCGTTCAAATGGGCAGCTATCGAAGAGGCGGGGCGCTGATGCTTCAAATCTGCCGTTGCGTCGGCCGGTCAAGCGACGTATCCGGATTGGGTGCCGCTCTCTATGGCTCGCCGGGCGTGCCTTATGCCGCCGCGAATTCCGGAGCCTGACTCAGATGGCATCGGTCCGGATAGCAGCGCTCGGAGCGATTGGCGTGCGGACCGGACGGGTCCTGACCGAGGGCGATGAACTCCACTACGAGGTGCGCGGCGACGGTCCGCCGCTACTGATGATTTCGGGCGGCGGCGGCGATGCCGGGTTTTATGAGGTGGTCGCAACTGTTCTAAGCGGCCAGTATCAAGTCATTACCTATGACCGGCGGGGCAACTCGCGCAGCACTCGGAACAATCCGCAAAACTTCGAGATCAGTCAGCAGTCACGAGATGCTGTGGCGGTTCTTCGGGCTAATGGTCACGCTTCGGCGCTGATGTTCGGAAACAGTGGCGGCGCCGTCATTCTCCTGGATTTAGCCAAGACCCACCCGCAGTCGATCATCCTCGGCGTCGTGCATGAAGCGCCTGTTGTTCGGGTGCTGCCCGACGCGGCGAAATGGAGCCGATTCTTCGCCAACTGTTACGCGACAGCGCACAGATTTGGGAGCCACGCTGCAATGGCTCGCGTCGCCCTCTCAACGCGATTGCCCTGGAAGTCGCTCAAGGCTGTTCCTTCCGATCTGGCCAAGCGCATGGCCGGAAATCACGATTTCTTCGTCATGCACGAGATGATACCCTTCTCGGGCTACAAGCCCGATGTCCGGAAGATCCAGGAGAACGAGGTCAGGCTGATCATTGCCGCTGGCGCCTTTACGTTGCGGAAAAACCTCTACTACGGCCGCGCCAGCCCTATCCTCGCTGAGCAGCTAGGGAGGCCGATGTCTGTGCTTCCAGGCAATCATATCTCCTATCTGGACCAGCCGCTCGCATGGGCGACCGCACTTCGCGAGCTTCTCGGCACCCGCCAGCTTGCGCCGAATGAGGGCGGATAAACCAGGCTGGAGACGACCTGGACGCCGGCCCCGCGCCACGGGCGCCGACGTAAAGAATTCGATGAGTAAGGCCGCCTCAGTTGGCGGCCTCTTTTCAATTATCCGGTGCGAGACCATGTCGCCTTCTGGCCCCTGGCTGACCTCAGCCCAGAGCGCGGGGCTGTCCGCTTCGCGCAACTGACCCGACCAAGGTCATACTGGCTGGAGAGGGCAGCCTTTGACCTAAACGGACTCAGGGCAGTTGGTATTCTGCTCGATCCCAAAGTGATACGATTTCCGACTATCGACGGACCATGCTGGAGCTTCTTTGATGTCTTATCTACCGCCGAAGTGGCCGATTCCTGCTGATGTAAAATGGATCGAGGTCAATGGATATCCCATGGCCTATCAAGATCGTGGAGCTGGCCCGCCGCTTGTCCTGGTCCATGGATCGTTTTGTGATTATCGAATTTGGCCGGATCAGATCGAACCGTTTTCCAAACAACATCGAGTTCTGAACGTAAGCCTCAGGCACTATTTCCCTGAACTGTGGGACGGCGTGGGAAACGATTTCTCATTCGCCCAGCACGCCGACGATGTGGGCGCCTTCGTAGAAAAGCTGAATCTTGGTCCGGTCCACTTGTTGGGCGTTTCTCGCGGCGGTGCAGTTGCTATCGAAGTGGCGAAAAAATATCCTGACCTCATCCGAACCCTCATTCTGGCGGATGCAGGTGTCAGGCTTGAGCTTCCTGAAACGGAAGCGAATTTAAAGGCGACGGCCTTCCGATCAAACTTGTTTGCTGAGTTGCGGAAAGATGTAGCCAATGGAGATGTTGAGGGCGGCACGGCCCGCTTCATGCATCGCTTAGTCGGTCCGGACTTTTGGCAGAGTTTGTCAGCGGGACGGCAGAAAGAGTTTCTTCAGAATATTCGGACCGCGATCGTCGATGATCCACTTCCTCTCACCACAGACGAAGAGCTGCGGAACTTCAGTTTCCCCGTCCTTATGACAAATGGCGAGAAATCGCCGCCACTGTACGGTGTTTTGATTTCCGAGATGCAAAATCGGGGCAATTTCGAGCCGCCGGTCATTATTCCTTGCGCGGGTCACGCAATGACCGCTGAGAACCCAAAGGCTTTCAATCAAGCTGTTCTGAAGTTTACTTCGGAGCTTTGAAAACAGCCTTTTCCGGTACACCTTGCATTTCTGTTTTTCGGTCCAATGACTGCCCGCGCTGACGAGGTGATGGAATAGAAACTGCTGCGGTGCACGAGTCCGTTCCTGGCCCGAAGCCGCCTTGAAGAAAGGGGCAGAGCATGTCCGCTCTGCCCAGCTAGTTCAGACGTCGACTTGCTCTGCTATTGCAAGCGCATCGTCGACTTCAATTCCTAGGTATCGGACGGTGCTCTCGATTTTGGTGTGCCCCAGAAGCAGCTGCACCGCTCGCAAGTTGCCCGTGCGCCGATAGATAAGGGTCGCTTTTGTTCGACGGAGCGAATGCGTTCCGAACAGGTGAGGATCCAACCCTATACCGGCCAGCCAGCCCGATAATAAACGCGCATATTGCCGCGTGGTCAGGCTGCACCCGGGGCCTCTACAGCCGGTGAACAGAGTCGCCAGGCTTCTTGCCGGTTGCCCTCAGGTAGTCATCGATCGCTTGACGGGTAGACTCTGTAAGCTCGAACTTGACCGGCCGTCCAGTTTTCTTCTGGCGGACGCTTGCTCTATCGGCCGCATACCCGCTTGATGCCACGTCATCGACTTTCAGGCCCACCACGTCGCACCCACGAAGCTTGCTGTCGATTGCGATGTTGAACAACGCCAGATCACGGATTCGTCCCTCAACCTGGAGCTTCGTCCGGATAGACCAAACGTGCTTCGGCCGAAAGTGGCGGCTTAGCGCCAACGACCTTACCCTTGTTCCACGGGACGCGCTTTTGAACGTTCTCTGCGGATTTTGAGACATCGGTCATGATGACCTCCTCAGTTGATGAGGCTGGTCAGTTTCGAACTCTCTTACGTCGGCTTTCGGACCATAGGAGGCGTACTTAGGTCCAATTCGATGACTAGAGGTCGCAATTTGACCCTGGCTGTTCTCTAATTCCGGGCGTGAGGTCAAGCTCTCCTTGAACATCCTTGCCGGGTCCATGGTTCTCTCCGCGGTAGGGGCGTGCCCTCCGCAT
>NZ_JADPIQ010000038.1:0-57559 GCF_023073015.1 Bradyrhizobium sp. 87 | reverse complement strand
GCACCCGAACGCTGCCGCGTCCACCGCAAGCCCGGCTCGCGAACATGACGACCACAAGATCGCCCCTCAAGGATGAGCCGGGATGGACGACACATACGCCATTTCCGAATTTCGGTAAAGCGGAATATTTTTGTGAGAGCGGATTGACACGGGGGCGACACAGGCGCGGTCCCGTGGCCCGGATGAAGCGAAGCGTGATCCGGGAAGGTGCCGGACGCAGCGCGAGCAGCCCCCGGATCACGCTTGCGCTCCATCCGGGCACCGGGGCTTCGCCGCCCTATATCATCTGCCTTGCGCAAAAAAACACCCGGCGGTTTCCCGCCGGGTGTTCGTTCATGTGTTTCGATAGATTTTACCAGTTGCGCTGAGCGCGGAGGATCATGGCGACCGAGTCCTGATCCTTCAGCTCGTAGGCCGCGGTCGGCTTGGCGGTCGCGACGCTCGGGGAGGCGCCAACCGTACCAGAATACTTCTGATCGAGATGGGTCCAGGACACGTCCGCCGAGAAGGTCAGGTTCTTGACCGGGGTCCACCGGGTGACGACACCTAGCTGGCCGATCGCGAAGTCCGGGTTGCAACCCGTCACACCTGCCAGGGCTCCGAACACACCGGCGCCGCCGCCGGCGCCGCAGATGGTGGTCTTGGCCAGCGTGCCGAACTGGGCCTGAGCGTAAGCACCGTACAGCGAGGAGTTCCAGTTGGGATCCCAGTTGTGGGTGTAAGCGCCACGGAAGCCCCAGGTCTTGACGGTTTCCTGCGAGCTACCGGTCACGTACACCGTGTCAGGAGCATTGGCGAAGCCAACGCTCTGGTAGGCAACACCCGAGCTACCGAACAGCGAGTAGCTGCTGCCCGACAGGTTCTGGAAGTTGTAGCGGGTCGCGCCGTCGGTGTAGACGCCCTGGATGTTGATCGTGTCACCCGCGCCGGTCGGGATGTTCTTGATCGACAAAGCGAGCTGAACAGCCCAACCCCATTTGTCGTCGGGATGGCCGGTGGCTTCGGTCGCGCCGTAATAGGCGACATGGTTGTCATGCGCAGCCACTGACGCCTGGAAGAGACCCCAGGCCTGATCGACACGCACCTGACCGACGAGGTTCGGCGAACGCGAGCCGCCGAGGGCGTTGGTGCCGTACGAACCGCCGATGATGCCACCTGCGGTCGCGCCGGTCATGTTGAGGTTGCCGGCCTGATAGTAGGCCGTCGCATCTTCAGCGGAGAACGATGCCGTGACGCCCTGGCCGAAGTCGGCGGTGTATGTGAACTGGGTGACGCCAGTAACGGTGCCGCTGCCGCCGACGAGGTTGTCGGTGATGTTGCCGGGATAGTTGGTCCAGGGCGCGTCGAACTGCGACACGGCCTTACCCATCGTGAAGCCGGCGAACTGGATGAAGGCGTAGTATACGCCGAGCGCACCGGCCGAGGTATTGCCGTCGGTGCCGTTGACGTTGCCGCTACCCGAACCGACGAGGCCTGTGCCCGCAGCGTTGAGACCGAGCGTACCGCTGTACTGGGTGCCACCCGTTGCCGAACCGGTGCCCGAATAGTTGCCGGTCGTCCAGGTAAAGACGCCGTCGAAGAACGTGCGGACCACGCCGTATTCGGTCGCGGTGCGGGTGTCGATGTTGAGGTCTTCACGAGCGCGGAAGGTGTAGTAGTTCATCAGGCGGTTGCGTGCACCGGCAACACCGCTCTGGTTCGGGTTGAAGTCCGAATTGGTATTGAGGTTCGCATCGGCACGCAGGTAACCACCGAGCTTGATGCAGGTGTCGGTGCCCGGGATGTAGTAGAAACCGGCGCCGTACAGCGAGCAGATCTTCACGTATTCGACCGCCTTGGCCTTCACGGGAAGATCGGCAGCGAACGCCCCGGAGGCGGCCATCAGGCCGGCAGCCGAGCCGAGAAAGAGTGTCTTCGTCAACTTCATTAGTAAACCTCCAGGTCGGTTCAGGGGGCTCGGGTCCTCGGTGGACGCCGCTTTACCCTCTCAATTTCCGTTCAATTCAGGCCCGCACCGAAGGTTCGGACTGAAACGACAGCGAGGTGCCCCCTCCGTCGCGGCTTCACATATAGTTTATAAAAACAATGGTCTCAATTTATTGCTTTGATGAATCGACACTTCGGGCCGCGATGTGGCTTGAGGGCAACAGCGGCGATATCACCCCGGAATATCATTGCATACAAGCCAGAAAAGCCCTCAGGGGGCATCCCGAGGGCTTCTTGGAGGTCTCGCATCGCTGTCCGTCGCGTCGGTCAAGAGCAGCGAAATAGAGTGCGATAATCGATAATGAAATTAATTGTTCTTTGCAAGTAATAATTGGGCCTACGATTTCTTCCGCGCGGTATCTCCCCTTTGGTCGGCGCGCGATTTTCGAGACGCTTCCAAGATATCCCATTAAGGATAGGCAAGGGATAAACGGGGAGGGAGCCACATGATCGAGAAGAAACTCGACAGGGCGATTACGGACTTCATCTGGAACGTCGTCGAAATTCATTCCCAGCTGGAGGACATCCACACCAGCTGGGCCGGACTGCTGGGCATTACCGAGCCGCAGTGGCTGATCCTGATGGCCATCACCGAACTGGACCAGGGGCGAGGTGTCGCGGGAATCGACATCGCGAACAAGCTGCGCGTCCACCCCGCCTTCGTCACCAACCAGACCAAGAGTCTCGAAAAGGGCGGCTTCCTGTCGCGACGGCCGGCCGCAGACGACGCACGCTACGTCCTGATGTCGCTGACGGCGAAAGCAACGACGGAGATTGAAAAACTGTCGAAGAGAAAGCTCGCCTTGAACTCGACCATGTTCAACGAGCTCGACGAGAAGACCTTGGCCGACCTGAATGCCGCGCTCGCAACGATTGCCAAGAATGCCCGGCTGGCCGCACGGTTGCTGGCCATCGACGCTTCCTGACTCCCTGACGTCAGGCGCGGAACGCGCGCCTCGATTCATCCCCAATCTCTCCTCGCCTTCCCAATCTTTTCTCGCCTTCCCAATCTCTTGGCGCCTTAGAGGTAGGTCACGGAATCCAGCTGGCGGGCAATTCCAAGTTTGCTGTCGAGCCATTCGAAAATGAAATCGTCCACCGCGATGAAATTCTCGACCTCGCCCAGAGGGTGCGGAATGCAGTTCGGCACGACGGTCGCGCAATCGGCTCCGGCCTGCCGATAGCCGGCTTGCAGTTCGAGAGCATCCTCCTCCCAAACCATTGAGCGGCTCCCGACGACCATCAGAAGCGGGCAAGGTATCCGACACAACGGCAGCAACGAACCCGTCGAGGGCCCGTCACGGACCGCCTGCTCGACGCCGATCATCCAGCGCAGCGATGCCCGGCGCATGACCGGCGTCGCAATGCCGCCGTCGCACACGGCGGCAGCCATTCTGCGATCCACGAGGGCAAGACGGGATGCGTGACTGGCGGCCGCCCCCTCGCCGTAGACCGCGATCTGCTGCGAATCGACGTCCGGACGAGCTTCCAGGTAATCCAGCCAGCATTGAAGAATATGCGCCGGCTTGAAGGGGCTAAAACCGGATGAATCGCCGGCATCAACGAACAGGAGTGACACGTTCCGTCGCCCTGAAGCCGGCAACAGCCTGCTCATCATCGAGCCGAGGGTGATGTCCTCGTCGCTGACGCAGATAACTGCGGGTGCGAAAGACCGATCGGGGAACGCCGGCAGAAAGTAGCCCGCAAGCGAGCCTTGATCAGAGCAGTCGATCTCCACACGCTCGATCGCCGAACCGGCGTCCTCCTCGAAGCCCCTCAGGCAGAGTCTGACCTTGTCTACGAGGTCGGTACCCCCGGGATCTCCGGGCCAAGACAGGTTCCTCGCGACTTCAAGGGCCGTCAGCGAGCACAGCCACGCTTCCCGCGCGATCTGAGCTGAACTGGTTACGCGTGCCGATTCGGCGAATATCCGGTACTCGCCTGAGATCCTCAACCACTCCGAAATCCACCGATGCCTGTGCGCCTCGCGCACGAGTTCCCCGACGGACAAGCTTTCAAAAAAATGAGACGCACGTTTTCGCAAGCACGCCAGGCTTCGACCGGCGCCGTCGCACGTGCCGTGAGGCCAATGATCATCTTCCATGTCCGTCCCCGAACGGCGCGTCGGCGGTTGCTTGGACTCGGCGCAGCGCTGTCAGCGCAACGCCCTGCATGTCTGCTCGATGCGATGTCACGCGTGCGTGATCGCGCTTGCGTCTGCCGTCCCGATGATCGTTCCGTTTTCCCTTCGCGGGCGGGGGCACTGGACCGGACGGACTACAGTCCGAACGAACCGGTCGCAAAACAAGTCGCACGCCGACTCCAACTCAATCGTCACGTCTCAGCTCCGTTGCTGATACACAGTTTAGGCCCCGCACCACTCTGCCATTCTTTGCTGTCCCGCGTTTGCAGTTTTTTGTTGCGGTGGACGACTAAAATTGGAGCTCATTTAACGAGGGAGAAGGCATCACCTGTGTCGGCTTCCATCATGATTCCTCATGACGCCGATCCGGCGCGCCACCAATCACGCCAGCGATAAAAATGCGGCGGGTTACCGCCTGATCGATGCCGACGGCCTTCGCCAAAGGACTTTCCGCTAGTCAATGTCGCAGGAAAACCGGCGCGACAAAATCCTCGAAGTCGCTCATCCGCACCCGGCGCGCGAGACGTGACGAGGTATGATCGCGTTCTGGGAGAGCCTGGGCGATCGAGATGTGCAACATTTCTTACTTCGGTAAGCCAGTTATTTGAGCAACTCAACGACCCTGCACAACCGCCGCCGGTTTGGCGTCGTCTTGCTTTCGGCGTCAAGCAACACGCCGGGCCGCCCGCTGATCCGCGCCTTGTATCCATTATCCCAGTTGCCATCCCCACGCACTTTGCCTTACATGCCCGCCAAACTCGCCCGCGGCTGACGGCCGGGGCCCAAAAATCACCAATTGTCAAAGGGACGAGACATGGCGCGTAACATCCTGATTCTCGGGGCTTCCTACGGCTCCCTGCTGGGCACGAAGCTGCTGATGGCGGGGCACAACGTGACCCTGGTCTGCCGCGCCAAGACCGCGGAGCTGATCAACCGCGAGGGGACCGAGGTGCGCATCAAGTTGCGTGACGAGGCGGTTCACCGCGCCATCTTCTCGCGCGACCTGCCCGGCAAGCTCGACGCCGTGACGCCGGCCAATGTGGACCTGTCCCGTTACGACATGGTCGGCCTTGCAATGCAGGAGCCGCAATACACCAACCACACGGTGCGCGTTCTCATGGTCAGGATCGCCGCGGCGAAGCTGCCGTGCCTCTCGATCATGAACATGCCGCCGCTGCCCTATTTGAAGCGGATCCCCTCGCTCGCAGACATGGATCTCGAGGAGGCCTACACCAATGCGCAGGTGTGGAGCGCTTCGAGCCGGGGCTGGTGACCCTGTGCTCGCCCGACCCGCAGGCATTCCGTCCGCCGGAAGAGGCTGCGAACGTGCTCCACGTCGGTCTGCCCACGAATTTCAAGGCATCCGTGTTCGCCGACGAGAAGCACAACAAGGTGCTGCGCGAGCTCGAAGCCGACATCGACGCGGTGACCCTCGACGGCCACGACGTGCCGGTGAAGCTGAAGGTGTTCGATTCTCTGTTCGTGCCGCTGGCGAAATGGTCGATGCTGCTGACCGGCAACTACCGCTGCATCACGCCGCACGAGCCGCAGTCGATCCGCGACGCCGTGCACAGTGATCTCGCGCGCTCGCAGACCATCTATGAGCATGTCGACGACATCGCCCGGCGTCTCGGCGCCGATCCGCAGGACCAGGTGCCGTTCGCGAAATACGCCAAGGCTGCCGAGAGCCTGCTGAAGCCGTCGTCGGCCGCGCGCGCGGTGGCCGGCGGCGCACCCTTCATCGAGCGCGTCGACCTGCTGGTCAAGCTGATCTCGCATCAGCTCGGCGCGCCCAATGCAGAGATCGACCGCACCGTCGAGACTGTGGACCTGAAGCTCAACGAGAAGATCGTGCAGGGCGGATCGGGCGCGCTGTAACGGGCCACGATCCCCTTTGCCGGACTTCGCGCATCCATCATTGACTGGGCGCATGCCGAGCGCACGGCGCAATGCCGGTTTCGTACATCAGCGGGGAACTCGCGCAAGCGATAACCCCAGGACGACGATCCGCAAGCCCCCTATCGGCCCGCACTTCTACGGCAATCGAATCACGCCTGAACTCCGCCGTGGGCAACAACGCATGATTCTCGCCATGGCGCTCGACGCGCCGTGGCCGGATTGATAAGCCCCTGTCCGCGAATGATGGGACTTGAGTCGGGCATGACGGTTGCGATCGAGATGGGGCAGACCACGGCGGGCGCCGCGGCGGCCATGGACCTCGAGGAACTGCTGGCGACCCGCCTCCTGGTGCAGGGCAATTCGGGCTCCGGCAAATCGCATTTGCTGCGGCGGCTGCTGGAGCAGAGCGCACCCTGGGTGCAGCAGGCGATCATCGATCCCGAAGGCGATTTCGTCTCCCTGGCGGAGCATTTCGGCCATCTCGTGATCGAGGCCGAGGATCACACCGAACGCGGCCTTCAGGTTGCCGGCGAGCGCGCGCGGCTGCATCGCGTCTCCACCGTGCTCAACCTCGAAGGGCTCGATGCCGAGAACCAGATGCGCCGCGCCGCAGCCTTCCTCGGCGGACTGTTCGACGTGGACCGCGACCACTGGTATCCGATGCTGGTGGTGGTCGACGAGGCGCAGCTGTTTGCGCCTGCGGTCGCGGGCGAAGTCTCTGACGAAGCGCGAAAGCTTTCGCTCGGCGCCATGACCAATCTGATGTGCCGCGGCCGCAAGCGCGGGCTTGCCGGGATCATCGCGACCCAGCGGCTGGCGAAGCTCGCCAAGAACGTCGCGGCGGAAGCGTCCAACTTCCTGATGGGCCGCACCTTCCTCGACATCGACATGGCGCGCGCCGCCGACCTGCTCGGCATGGAGCGGCGGCAGGCCGAATCGTTTCGCGATCTCGAACGCGGACAATTCATGGCGCTCGGCCCCGCGCTGTCACGCCGGCCGCTGCGTTTGAACATCGGCGCGACCGAAACCCAGCCGCGCAATTCCACGCCGCGGCTGATGCCGATGCCCGAAGCCGCACTCGAAAATATGCGCGCCGTGATCCTGGCCGCGCCGCCGCCCGATGCCAGCCGGCCGCAGCGCCGGCCCGCGCCCGATCTGCTCGAGCAGCTCCGCGCCGCGAAGGCTGCCGCACCGGAGATCGGCCCCGAAATAATCGAGGTCCCGATTAGTGCCGAAGAGCTCGCTGAACGGCGCGAACGCGTGGATCGGACCCTTCGTGCCGTGCTCGCCGCGCCCGATGCCGGTTTCCGCGCGGTGGGCGTGCTGTACCAGGAGTTCGTGGTCCGCTGCCGCATCGAGGGCCTCGGCTCGGCGGTGCCCGACCTCACCGAATTCCGCCGCATGCTGACACGCGCACGCGCCGGGCTCGGCGCCGAGCATGCCGAGGACGACGCTTGGCAGGACGTGTCGCTGCGCGCCTCGATCCTGCCCGACGACATGCAAGGCGTGTTCATGATGATCGCGCGCGCGGCGAAAGAAGGCTGGCCCTGCCCCGGCGACGCCGCGATCGCCCGCGCCTACGGCTCGCATTCGCTGCGCCGGGCTCAGCGCCTGCTCGGCTACATGGAAGAGCAGGGCCTGATCGTCTGCCAGCTCGACGGCGCCGGCCGCAGGTTCGTGACGCTGGTGGAATTGGCGTGGGCCACCGCGCCGGGCGATCCCAATGCCGACGACCTGCCGGCGGAGAGCGCAGCTTCGGCTTGAGCCCACGATTGACTCACGCTGTCTCGGTAGCATCGACGCCCACCAGCACATCGGGCGTGCGCCGCCGCTCGAGCGCGAATAGCCTGCGATAGAGCATGACCGAAACCAGCCATGCAATCGCGAATAGCGCGACCACGGCGAAGCCGACGTTCGCGAGTGAATCGTTGAGGCCGTCGACCAGCGTCCACACACCGCCAGACAGGCCGAGCCGATCCCCGATCAGGCCAAGCGCCTCAATGCCGCCGATGAACAGCGCCACCGCGACCGAGGCACCGGTGATCGTGAGGTTGTACCAGAGCTTCCGTAAGGGATCGACGAAGGCCCAACGATAAGCGCTGACCATCAGCGCGGAATCGGCGGTATCGACCAGCGCCATGCCTGATGCGAACAGCGCGGGAAAGACCATGACGTCGGCCAGCGATGCACCAAGCGCGTATTCGCTGGCGGAGATGCTGAGCAGGCCGATCTCGGTGGCGGTGTCGAAGCCGAGGCCGAACAGGAAGCCGAGCGGGTACATATGCGCCGGCTTGGTCACCAGGCGGAACATCGGGCCGAGCAGCCGCGCCAGCAATCCGCGGCTGGCGAGCAGCGCATCAAGCTGCGCGGCGTCGTGGATGCCTTGCGCGCGCGCGATCCGGAACGTCCGCCACAGGCCGGCGAAGATGACCAGGTTGATGGCCGCGATCACCAGCAGGAACAGCGCCGACACCGACGTGCCGATGAAGCCGCCGACGTCCTTGAGCAGGCTGTCGCCGCCAAGGCTCACCAAGCCCAGCGCGAGCAGCATGGTCGCGACCACAACCACGGTGGAATGACCAAGCGCGAAATAGAGACCAACGCTGCGCGGCGCATCGCCGGCCTGCATCAGCTTGCGCACGACGTTGTCGATGGCCGCGATGTGGTCGGCATCGACGGCGTGGCGCAGGCCGAACACCCAGGCAAGCAGCGCGGTCGCCATCACCGTCGGCCGGTCACCGAACGCCGCGAACGCCCAAGCCCACGCCCCGATGTTGGCCGCGATCAACCCGCCGAACAGCAGCATCATTCCGGGGTCGACCGCCCGCAAAGATAATTTCGTCACGCCAATCATTCCGTCCGCTGCACGACCCATCGCACGAGCGGTATGATCTTTTCATAAGGTGGTCATACTGACCAGTGCAATCCCGGAGGGGCGGCACGGTTCTGCAGCAGTGCTTGCGGCGTCCTTCGGGACGCCCGCTGCGCGGGCTCCTTTAGGATGAGGTCTCGCTTCGCCGCGAGATCGCCAGACCCTCACGGTGAGGCGCCCGCCAAGGGCGGGCGTCTCGAACCATGCAGGCCGAGATGGCGCTACGCCGCCTCGGAGCCGCCGAGATAGGCATCGCGGATGCGGGGATCGTCCTTCAGCGCGCGGGCGGAGCCGGAGAGAACGATCTTGCCGGTCTGGAGCACATAGGCCTCGTGCGCGATCTCGAGCGCGAGGCTGGCGTTCTGCTCGACCATGAAGACCGAGACGCCCTCCTGGTTGATGGTACGGATCAGTTCCAGCACGCGGTCGACGTAAAGCGGCGACAGGCCCATGGTCGGCTCGTCCATCACGATCATCCTGGGACGGCTCATCAGCGCGCGCGCCATCGCGACCATCTGCTGCTCGCCGCCGGAGAGCGAGCCGGCGCGCTGCGACAGCCGTTGGCCGAGCTTCGGGAACAGCGTGAGCATCTTGTCGAGATCCTGCGCGATCGCCTCGCGGTCGTCGCGCACGAAGGCGCCCATCAAAATGTTCTCGCGGACGCTCATGTCGGCGAACAGCCGCCGTGCCTCCGGCACCGAGGCGATGCTGCGGCGGACGATCTGCGGCGTGGTAAGTCCCAGTAGCGAAGTGCCGTCGAACGTCACGTCGCCCGAGCGCGGCTTCACGAGGCCTAGAATGATCTTCATCGTGGTCGATTTGCCGCTGGCATTGCCGCCGAGCAGGCAGACGATGTGGCCGCGCGGAACTGATATCGACAGGTCGAAATGCACCTGGGCCTGACCATAGAAGGTATTGACGTCGGTGATCGCGAGCAGCGCATCGGGAGGCGGGTTCGTCATGCCGCGCTCTCCTGCTTCGTCGTCAGGCCGTGGCCGAGATAGGCCTCGATCACCTTGGGATCACCGCGCACCGCTTCGCCCGGGCCTTCCGCGATTTTCTTGCCCTCGTCCATGACGATGACGCGATCGGAGAGGCGCATCACCATTTCGAGCTTGTGCTCGATCAGCAAGATCGTCAGCCCTTCGGCTTTCAGCTCGGCGACGAGCCCCTGCATCTCCGTGGTCTCGGTCGGATTCATGCCGGCGGTCGGCTCGTCCAGCAGCAGCAGGCGCGGCTTCAAGGCGAGCGCGCGCGCGATCTCGACGCGGCGGCGGTTGGCGTAAGAGAGGCTGTAGGCCGGCTGATCGATACGCGGCAGCAACCGCTCGCCGAAGCGCGCGAGAATGACCTTCACCTCCTCGCGCAGCCGCTCTTCCTCCGCCTTGACGCTAGCGGGGCGCAGCAGCGCCAGACCCAATTCCAGCAGCGGGCCGATCACCGGCACTGCCGGTTTCACCGCGCGCAAGCGCGTATGCGCACCGATCAGGACGTTGTCCATCACGCTGAGATTGCCGAAGACGCGGCCGAGCTGGAACGTCCGCGCGATGCCTCCGGCCGCCAGGCGTTCCGGCGAGAAACCTGTGATGTCCTGACCTTCGAAGCGAACCGTCCCGGCGTCCGGAAGGTCAAGCCCGGTCACGAGATTGAACAGCGTTGTCTTGCCCGCCCCGTTCGGGCCGATGATGCTGATCAGCTCGCCTTTGGCGAGATCGAGATCGATGGCGTCGACGGCGGTGAGGCCGCCGAAGCGCCGCGTGAGCCCGCGCAGGGACAGCATCGCCGTGTGTGCGTCCATCATCACACCGTCCCCAAAAGGCCCTGCGGCCTGAACCGCACCAGCAGCAGCAGCACGATGCCGTAGATCAGGATGCGATACTCCGCCGCGATGCGGAACACTTCCGGCAGGCCGACCAGCGCGACCGCCCCGAGAATCGCCCCGACGACATTGCCGAGACCGCCGAGGATGACGACGGTCAGCGCCAGGATGGATTGCTGCGTGTTGAAGGTCTCGTGGTTGATATAGGAATAGAGATGCGCGGCGATGCCGCCGCTGACCCCCGCGGCAAAGCCGCCGAAGATGAAGGCCAGCGATTTGTAGCGATTCAGGCTGAGGCCATAGGCCCGCGCGGCGATGTCGTCGTCGCGGATGGCGCGAAAGCTGCGGCCGAGATGCGAGCCGAGCAGGCGTCCCTGCAGCAACGCCAGCACGATCATCACGATGAAGCTGAACCAGTAGATCGAAATCGGGCTGACCAGCTCATAGCCAAACAGCGACAGCGGCGGGATGCCGGAGATGCCGATCGGCCCGCGCGTGACGCTCTCCCAGTTCAGGATCACCAGCGAGACGATCTCGCCGATCGCGAGCGTCGCGATCGACACATAATGTCCGCGCAGCCGGAACGACGGCGAGATCAGCGCCGTGCCCAGCGCCGCACTCATCAGGCCGCCGCCGATGATGGCAAGGCCGACCGGGACAGCGAACGTGAGCGACAGCAGCGCGGAGGTGTAGGCGCCGATCGCGAGCAGCGCGGCGTGTCCCAGCGAGACCTGACCAATCGTGCCTGCAACCAGGGTGAGGCTCAGCGCGAGCATGCCGAGCAGCCAAGCGTTGATCAGGGTCTGGAGCACGTAGAACGACACGGGCAACAGCGGCAGGATCGCGAAGACGACGGCAGCGATCAGCAGAGCCCAGCGCGGAATCCAGACCGGGCGGCTCGGCGCGATGAAAGTGCCGGTGAGCGGCTCGGGCGGCGCCTGCCGCGCGCTGGCGAACAGACCGTTCGGGCGCAGCACGAGCACCACGACTAGCAGCAGGAACGCGAACAGGTTGCGGTAGCTGGTGCCAAACACGGCAACGCCGTAGCTCTCGACGAGTCCGAGCAGCAGGCTGCCGATCACCGCGCCCGGCACATTGCCGGCGCCGCCGACGACTTCGGCGACGACGCCCTTGAGCGTCGCCTGCAGGCTCATCGCGGTGTCGATCTGGTTGTAGTACATGCCGACCAGCAGGCCGGAGACGCCGCCGAGCGCAGCCGCAATGCCGAACACGGCCTGATTGACGCGGTTGACGTCGACGCCCATCTGCATCGCGGCGTCGCGGTCCTGCGCGGTGGCACGCACGGCCCAGCCGAGCTTGCTGTAGCGCAGGAACACGAACAGCAGCAACGCGCTGGTGAGGCCGACACCGGCGATGAGCAGATCGAGCGGGCCGATCGTGCCGCCGCCGATCTGGAAGCGGACATCCGGCAACTGGCTCGGCAATGCGCGCGGATTGGGCGAAAAAGTCAGCATCACGAGCTGATCGAGCACGAAGCTGATGCCGATGGTCGCCAGCAGCGGTGCGATGCGCACCGAGTTCTGCAGCGGGCGCAGGCCGAACCGCTCGATGATCAAGCCGACCAGCGCCGCCGCCACCGCGACCAGGATGATGGTGAGCGGCAGTGGCGTATGCAGCTGCACGACCGCGACCCAGCCGATATAGGCGCCGACGAGGTAGATCGACCCTTGCGCAAAGTTGATCAGCCGGCTGACGCCGAAGATCAGCGCGAGCCCGACCGCAACGAGGGCGTAGACGTTACCGACGATCAGCCCGTTGATCGTGTAGTCGAGCCAGGAAGACACGCAGAAAATCCCCTCAGGTCGGCTTGCCGTCCCAGAGCGCGAACTGGCCCTTGCGCACGACGAGCTCGGCGTTCATGGCGCCCTTGACGCGCCGACTCTCGACGTCGAACGTCGCCTTGCCGAAGATCACGCTCGAGACGTCCTTTACTTTCGTGAAGGCGTCGCGAATGGCGCGACGGTCGGCGCCGCCGATCCTCACCACGGCGGCGGCCATGTTCATCGCGTCATAGGCGTAGGCATTGAACGCGTCGGGCTCCACCCCGTTGTATTTCTTCTTGAAGCCGGCGATGAACGTCTGCACCTCGGGGCGCGGGTCTTCCGGGAAGTAGCGCGTGCCGACATGGACGTCCTCGACGGCCTCGCCGCCGAGCTCCAGGAATTTCGGCGAGTAGACCGAGCTCGCGGCGCAGATCACCTGCTTCAGCCCGACCTGGCGCGCCTGGCGCGCGATCAGCGCACCGTCGGAATAATAGGAGATCAGGATCAGCCCGTCGGGATTGGCGTCGCGGACACGCACCAGCGTGGAGCGGAAGTCGCGCTCCTCCGCGATGTAGCCTTCGGTGACGGCGATTTCGGCGCCGTGCTCCTTCGCGGCCTTAACGAAATAGTCGCGGCTGGTACGGCCCCAATCGGTGTTGAGGTGCAGCACGGCGAGCTTCTTCAGGCCGAGGCGCTTGACGGCATAGGCCGCCAGCAGCGGCTGCTCGTCAGCCTGGCTGACCGAGGTGCTCCACATGAAGTCGCCGCCCTTGGTGAAATCCGGATGCGAATTTGTGAATCCGAACTGCACCAGCCCGCCGCGCTGATAGATCGGCGAGGCCGCCATCGAGGCGGGGCTGGAGAAGTCGCCGAGCTCCATGACAATCCTGGGATCGGAGACGAACTTCTGGGCGATCGCCACCGACTGGCGCGGGTCGCTCTGGCTGTCCTCGAAACTATAGGCGAGCTTGCGACCGTTGATGCCGCCCGCGGCCTGGATCTCGTCGAGCGCGAGATCAAAGCCCTGCTTCCACTGCGTGCCATATTGTGCGTTCGGCCCGGTCAACGGACCACTGACGCCCAGCAAAATCGGTTCGGACGATTGCGCAAGCGCGGCGCGCGAGAAGGCTGCCCCCGCCATCATGGCGGCAAGCGAGCCCTTGACCAGGGTACGACGATCGATGTTGCTCATGGACGGCTCCATCCTGTCAGGCGTTGAAACAACTAGCAATTTTCATGCCGGTGAGATTGGCTATTTCGAGGGCTCGCCAAGCGACAGCATCAGCCGGTTCGCCCAGTTGAAGAACGACGCGCCGTTGATGACGTCGACGATCTCGGCATCGTCGAGACCGGCGCGGCGCAGCTCATCGATATTGTCGGCGCTGAACGCGATCGGCGTCGCAGCCAACGCCACCGAGGCCTTGACGACCGCATTCCAGCGCTCGCCGAGATCGGCGCCGACGCCCTCGTCGAGCAGGCGCTGCACATCGTCGCGGCGCTTGGAATAAGTGCTGGCGAAACGCGCATGCACGGAGGCGCAGTAGATGCAGCCGTTGTAGCGCGAGGTCGCAGCCGCCGCGAGCTCGCGCTCGGCGCGCGGCAGGCCGTCGGCGACGTTGTAGAAGATGTCCTTGTCCGTCTTGGTGCGGGCTTCCAGCACCTCGGGGTCGCGCACCAGCAGGCGGAAATACTCGGACTTGGAACGGGAGCGATCGACGAGGCCCGCGAAATGCCGCTCGGTCAGCTCGGCTTCGAGCAGCGGGTCGATCCAGGACACCCAGCCCAGTTCGTCCTGGGTGAAGACGACGGGCGGATTGGCATTGTTTGCAGCGCTCATGATGCAGCCTCCTTACGCGCCGGCCGCGGCGTTCGTGGTGCGCCCGAGCGAGGCACCGAGCACGCGCAGTCCCGTGACGACGCGCACCTGGAACGATAGGAACGCAACGAGCTGGGAAAACGTGACGATGCCGGTGTTCGACCAGCCGGCGGCGAGCAGCGCCTTCATGTCGGCTGCAGCCGCATCGCGCGGGCGGAACACCAGCAGATGCGCATGCTCGAACGCTGCGGCGAGCCGGTCTCCGAGATCGGGCTTGCGCTCCGCGCCGACGCGATAGATCAGGCCGGCCTTGTTTTCGACAGACAGGGGGCCGGCTGGAAAGGCACCGTAGGGGCCCGAGGTCTCGCCCCGCGCGATTTCGACATCGACAGCTTCGACCAGGCGCGCGCCATCGGCGGTCGCAGCTAACTTCGCCCGATAGAAGCCGGCCATCGTGGGCTCGCGGTGAAGGCCGATCACGAAGAGCGCGACCGCGGCGCGCTCCACCAGCGAGACATCGCCGGCGTCGATCGGCTCCAACAGCGAGAGATAGCTCTTCTGCGCATTGTCGCGCGCCTGGATGCGCTTGGCCCGAATGCCGTCCAGAGCCGAACCCGGTTCGATCCCGGCGAGCGTGTCGATGATATCTTTCGTAGCCATCATTCAGCCTCTTGCAGCCTCGTGCAACGCGATTCCGTTCATTCCGACTATCCCGCCAGCGCCACGTCGGGCGCCGTCCGCGCCCAGCCCAGCGCCGGCGCGACCTTCTCCGCGACCAGCTCGATCGAGCGCAGAATGTGGGGATGCGGGGCATCGACCGAATGCGCCTGGAAGACGAGATCGGTCACCCGCTCCAGCGTGGCGTCGGCGCGGAGCGAAGCGATGACGTCGTCGGCCGCGCCGACATGGGTGTCGAACGCCACGATCATCTCCTCGAGCGTTTCGCCTGGCTTGGCGTGGCCGCCCTTGAGGAATTGCGGGAGCGCGCGTCGCAGGCCGATATCGGAAAGACGCATCGCCTCAGTCCGGTCGTCGGCAACGAAGACGGTGCGCGAGGCCATGATGCGGGGCTCCCGTCCCGGCGGCAGCGCCTCGAGATAGGCATCGATCACCGGATTCTGAATCTCGGCGAGCGTTGCCTTCGGCGCCTCCTTGGTTCGAGGCTGGGTGCGCGACAGCAACAGGCCATCGCCTGCCTTGCCGGCACGCGCGCCGCCCGCGACAGAGAACGTCGCCTGCCAGATCCTGTCGTCCAATTGCGGCCGCTGCGGATAGAGCGTGTCACCACCTTCGAGCGGCTTGCCGACCAACGCGGTGCGGACGACGTCCAGATTGCGCGCAAAGATCTCGTTGCGCTGGGCGCTGTCGAGGCCGAAGGCGGCAAAGGCCGAGGGATTGCCGCCGGTGCCGACACCGAGCTCGAAGCGACCGTTGCAGAGCAGATCGAGCACCGCGGCATCCTCCGCCACCCGCACCGCGTTCTCCAGCGGCAAGGTGACGATGCCGGTGCCGAGCCTGATGCGCGAGGTCTGGGCTGCGACATAACCGAGGAAGGTGAAGGGGGACGGCAGGCCGCCCTCGCGCTCGTGGAAATGGTGCTGCGCGATCCACGCGGAATCGAGGCCCGCCGTCTCGGCGCGCACGATCTGCTCGGCCGCGAAGCGATATCGGTCGGCCGGCGGGGCCTCGTCGAGAAGCCGTGTGAAAAACCCCAGGCGTTTCAGGTTTGCTAAGCGTTTCATACGACCCCTGTCGGACGAGGATAGGTCCCGATGATGTCGGTTGCCGCAGCTCCAGACAAGCGGGCATTGCGCAGGGCTAGTACGCAAGCCCGCCCGCCGGGATCGCCCTGAGCTGAACTTTGGCTGGGCAGACTGCCTACCAGCTCGGCAGAACCGCGCCCTTGAACTTGGTCAGGATGAACTCCTTGACCTCCGCCGTGTGATAGCTGTCCACCAGGATCTTGACCCAGGGCTTGTCCTTGTCGACCGTGCGAACGGCGATGAGATTGACGTAGGGACCCTTCGGGTCCTCGCGCAGGATCGGATCCTTGACGGGATCGAGGCCAGCCTGGGTTGCATAATTGGTGTTGATCGCGGCGGCGTCGACGTCGTCGAGCGCGCGCGGCGCCTGCGCCGCGTCGACCTCGATGAACTTCAGCTTCTTGGGATTCTCGGTGATATCGAGCACCGTCGGCTTGAAACCCGTGCCGTCCTTCAGCTTGATCGCGCCCTGGTCGCGCAGCAGCAGCAACACGCGGCCGCCATTGGTCGGATCGTTCGGGATCGAGACCTTGCCGCCCTCGGGGATATCGGCGAAGGCCTTGTGCTTCTTGGAATAGACGCCGATCGGGAAATTCACGGTCAGGCCGACGGCTTCGATCTTGTAGCCACGGTCCGCCTTCTGATTGTCCAAATATGGTTGGTTCTGGAACGAATTGGCCTGGATCTCACCGGCATCGAGCGCTGCGTTCGGCACGACGTAGTCGGAGAATTCGATGAGCTGGATGTCGAGACCCTGCTTGGCGGCGATCGGCTTCACCGCCTCGAAGATCTGGGCGTGCGGCCCCGGCGTCACGCCGATCTTGATGGTCTCGCCTGAAGCGGCGGCCGACCAGACGGCGAGCACGGTCGCAAGGATCAGGGTGGAACAGAACGACATCTTGGTCTCCATGACTCGGCAATGATTGGAACCGTATTCGCTTCTCCGCGGCGCGAAATCAATGAAATGTAAATCCATATTGACCGATTGACGCGGACGACGCTTCTCCGTTCGACGGCATGCGGGGAACGAATGCATCTGCGCAAGCGTGAGACGCGTCACGACAAAACCCACGGATCGTTGCCCGTAGCCCGATGGAGCGATGCGCAATCCGGGGCGCCGCCAGCGCGGCTGGACTTATCCTGGTTGCGCTCGGCTCCATCCGGGCGTCAGACCTCTCCCCGCACATTCGTCATTTCGCCGCAGGGTTTTCTGACCTTGGTGGCATTGCCGCCTCGCCCATGATCAAACATGATGGGCCTTGGCCGGTGACGACTTGTCCTTGAAGTGGGGGATCATCCGATGAACGAGAACGAAATCCGCAAGTCCATCACTGAGGTGCAGCAGGGCACCCTGTCGCGACGCTCGTTCATGCAGACGATGGCTGCGATCGGGATCGCGGCGCCTGTCGCGAGCCAGATCCTGGTCTGGAACGACGTGGCGATGGCGGACGCCACCCTGCCCTACAAGCCGACCAAGGCCGGCGGCGGCGGCCCACTCAAAATCCTGCTCTGGCAGGCCCCTACACTGCTCAATCCGCATTTCGCGCTCGGGACCAAGGACCAGATCGCCTCGCGCGTCTTCTTCGAGCCCCTCGCCGGCTGGGACAAGGACGGCAACCTCGTCCCCTGCCTCGCGGCCGAGGCTCCGTCCAAGCAGAACGGCGGCCTTTCGCCGGACGGCCTGAGCGTGACCTGGAAACTGAAGCAGGGCGTGAGATGGCATGACGGCAAGCCCTTCACCGCCGACGACGTCGTGTTCACCTGGCAATACGCCTCGGATCTCGCCACGGCGGCGTACACTACGGGGTCTTACAAAGACATCACGGTCGAGAAGATCGACGACCACACCGTCAAGGTGCTGTTCAAGGCGCCGACGCCGTTCTGGGCCGATCCCTTCGTCGGCTCGGTCGGTCCGATCCTGCCGAAACATCATTTCGGCGACTATGTCGGCGCGAAGTCGCGCGAAGCGCCCGGCAATCTGAAGCCGGTCGGCACTGGTCCCTACAAATTCGTCGAGTTCAAGCCGGGTGACCTGATCCGGGCCGAACGCAATCCCGACTATCACGTCAAGAACCAGCCGCATTTCGACACGCTCGAGATCAAGGGCGGTGGCGATGCGGTGTCCGCGGCTCGCGCCGTGCTGCAGACCGGCGAATACGACTATGCCTGGAACATGCAGGTGGAGGAGGAGGTCCTCAAACGCATGGAGGCCAGCGGCAAGGGCAAGCTCGACGTCACGCCATCAGGCAACGTCGAATTCATCATCCTCAACACGACGGACCCCTGGACCGAGGTGGACGGCGAGCGCTCAAGCCCCAAGACCAAGCACCCGACGCTGTCCGATCCCGCCGTTCGCCGCGCGATCAATCTGCTGATCGACCGCGAGTCGATTCAGAAATTCATTTACGGGCGCGGCGGCGTCGCCACCGCGAGCTTCGTCAACGCGCCCAAACAGTTCAAGTCGCCGAAGCTGAAATACGAGTTCGACGTCGACAAGGCGAACAAGATCCTCGACGAGGCCGGCTGGGCCAAGGCCGCGGACGGCATCCGCGAGAAAGACGGCAAGAAGCTCAAATTCGTCTTCCAGACCTCGACCAATGCGCCGCGTCAGAAGACGCAGGCCATCATCAAGCAGGCCTGCCAGAAGGCCGGGATCGAGATCGAAATCAAGGCGGTCACGGCATCGGTGTTCTTCTCGTCCGACGTCGGCAACCCCGACACCTACTCTAAGTTCTATGCCGACATGGAGATGTACAACACCACGCAGCCGCAGCCCGACCCGGAGCGCTTCCTGAACCAGTGCGTCTCCTGGGAGATCTCCAACAAGGAAAACAAATGGCTCGGCCGCAACGTCTCGCGCTGGTCCGATCCCGAGGCCGACAAGGCCTACAAGTCTGCGCAGAACGAGCTTGATCCGGTCAGGCGGGCCGCGCTGCTGATCAAGGTCGACGAAACGTTTTGCGAGGCCAACGTGTTCCTGCCGCTTCTATCCCGCAACATCGTCAACGCAGGGGTCAACAACCTCATGGTCGACATGTCGGGATGGGACGTCACGACCTGGAATCTGGCGAGTTGGTATCGCAGCTGACGCCGGAGAGGCTGAACGCGCAAACTCCGCCTCGGCAGACCACCAGCTCAATCCCTGCCGGCGAATTGACGGTCGAGGTTTGACGCCGCGTCGGCGCTTCTGAGCCGTTTCATCAGCTCATCCCGCTCCTTGCCGTCGGGCAACGCCTCGGCCTTTTCACGGATGGTCCTGGTGAACTCCGCAAGCCGTTCTTGCAGAGTGGTGGTTTGCTGAACGCGACGCCGCCTGAGCACGATCGGGTCTCCATCTCATGGCACCATGCGGTGCCTTTCCGGATTGCCGATGATAAGTGCGAGCGCAGCCATGTCTGTATCAAATGATATAGTTCACGCCATTGGTGCCGACACCCTTTGTTCACATGTGAACAGTGGGAGCCACCTTCACCTGCCGCTCCGGAACGAAAATGGCGGCTGTTACATTGACGCGGCGAGACAGCACGGACGCGCCATGGGCAAGATATTGATCAGCACCGCCGTCGTAAGCCTGGCGCTCATCATTGCCTTCGCGGTCTATGTCATCACTCTCTGAATTGCCAAGTAGAAGCGAATGATGGTGCGGCTCGGACATCAACCGCGCGCGCAGCAATCGACCAACAGGTCCCAGATCCGCTGCGCCTCGCGCGATGCGCTGCTTTCCGGCCCCTTCTCCGGGTTGGACTGCGAATAGTCCGCCACCGGACGTTCCTCGCGAGGCACGATCCATCGCTGGGAGATCGGGTCGTACCATTTTCCGATCATCATTTCAGTCACGCCGATCGACTCACCGATTTGATCCTGGGCGAGCTACGGCTCACGGGCTTCGTCAATCCCATTCACCGCGCCTCGCCCATTTTACAAATCGGCTTCTGACACAATCGTTCCTGCCGCGGCTCAGCCAGGCCGTGCCGGATGAAGCGTACGGGGATGCCGCTCGTGCAGCAGTCGCGCGAGCTCTTCCCGCTCCGCAGGACGCCCCTTCATGGCGGTCTCGAACAGCGCTTCCTGGATGTCGCGAGGCATGTCACCCCACACGTCCATGGCCGCTCGTCCGAGCAAGCCCGCAAGATGATCCGCAGCATCGCTCATTCGGCTCTCCTGATCTGATCACGGGAATGGAACAGCTAGGGCTGTGCAGCGTTCCAGTTCCATCATTGTCAAAGGAGACGTCGTTTATGGGATTCTTCACCAAGGACATCAAATCGATGGAAGACCTGCTGCTGCACGGCCTGCAGGATATCTATTACGCGGAACAGCAGATCCTCAAGGCTCTGCCGAAGATGATCGAGAAGGCGACAAACAGGGACCTTGCCGCCGGCTTGAAAGCCCATCTGGAGGAGACCAACAAGCAGGTCGACAGGCTCGGCAAGGCATTCGCGAAGCTCGGCAAGGAGCCCAGCGGGACACACTGTCCCGCCATCGACGGCCTCATCAAGGAGGCCGATGAGACCGCGGGCGAAATCGAGGACAAGGCCGTGCTCGATGCCGCGATCGTGGCCAACGCACAGGCCGTCGAGCATTATGAGATGTGCCGCTACGGCACGCTGATCGCATGGGCGGAGGAACTCGGGCACGACGACATCGTGCGCTTCCTCACGACGAACCTGAACGAAGAGAAGGCCGCCAACACCAAGCTGAACACCGTGGCGCTTCGCAAGGGCGTCAATGCCAAGGCGTCCAGCGCGGCTTGATCGAGACCTGCTGGTCAAGGCGTGCTGGTGAAGACGTACTAGACGTGGCGGCCCCACCCGCGGGGCTGCCACGTTCTCGTTGCAGGTTCGGTCAGATGAACGGCTTGCCGCCGGTGACCGCCAGGGTCGCTCCCGACGTGTAGCTCGAGAGTGGATCGGCGAGCATGACATAGGCGGTCGCAAGTTCGGCCGGTTGGCCGGCCCGTTGCATCGGCACTTGCTTGCCGAAGTTCTTGACTTTGTCCTCCGGCATCGTCGACGGAATCAGCGGCGTCCAGATCGGACCCGGAGCGACCGCATTGACCCGAATGCCCTTTGCCGCCAGCATCTGCGCAAGGCCGCCGGTAAAGTTCTGAATGGCGCCCTTGGTCGTGGCATAGGCCAGCAGGGTTGGATTCGGCATGTCGGAGTTCACCGACGCGGTGTTGATGATCGCCGCTCCCGGGCGCATGTGGGGGACCGCAGCCTTGGTGAGATAGAACATGGCGTGAATGTTGGTCTCGAACGTCCGCTGCCATTCCTCGTCGCTGATCTCAGCGATCTCCTTGAACGTGTCCTGATGCGCCGCGTTGTTGACGAGGATGTCTATTGCGCCGAACGCCTCGACGGTGCGCTGGATGATCGCGCGACAATGATCGGGATTGCGGATGTCGCCGGGGATCAGGACGACCTTGCGTCCCTCGCGCTCCACCAGCGTCTTGACCTCAGCGGCATCCTCGTCCTCGTTCAAATAGGCGATGACGATGTCGGCACCTTCCCGGGCATAGGCGATCGCGACCGCGCGGCCGATGCCACTGTCGCCACCGGTGATGATTGCCTTCTTTCCGGACAGTCGCCCGGAGCCCTTGTAACTCTCTTCGCCGTGATCCGGTCGTGGATTCATCGCGCGGGTCGAACCGGGCATCGATTGCTGCTGGGACGGATAAGGCGGCTTTGGATATTCGGTCATGGAGTGGCTCCAGGGATTTACTCCGCTAACGGAAAGCTTTCGGAAGCGTTCCTCGCGGTTCCATCACGCCTCGTGGCCAAGCCGCACGATGATGTCGCTCGGCAACAGCTCTGGCGCGTCGGCGGCGCCCAATCGCCATAGGCTCTCGCCCGCGACCAGCGCCGGCATGGGCAGTTCGTGGTCGGCGAAATTGGCAAGAATCTGCAAGATGTCTCCCTTCTGCGTCCGCCAACGGGCATCCAGGCCGCCCTTACGCTGGTTCTCCCCCAGCAACCTGCAATGAGCCGAAACGAAACCCCGTTTGATCAGCGGAACGATCTTCTCGCGCCTTATCTTCAGCAATCGGGCTGTGAGGCCGCGAAACCTGGCGCTGGCGGGAGAGCGGTCGATGCCGGCCCAGTCGAGCTTCGATGCCCCGAAGGTTTTTTCATCGCACGGATCCGGAATCCTGGCGCGCATGCCGGGCGTCGAGAACGCCTTGAAGTGCGCGAACTCCTTGCGCCGCCCTTCCCGCGTCAGCTCGGCAGCTTCGCCGGACCAGTCTGCGAAAAACAGGAATGGCGTCTCGGCCGCGGCTTCCTCACCCATGAACAACAGGGGAATATGCGGGTTCAAGAGAACCAGTGCCATGGCCTGGTCCAGCTTCTCCGGACCGACCAGCGCGGAAAGCCGCTCCCCGAGCGCGCGGTTGCCGATCTGGTCGTGGTTCTGGGCGAAGAAGATGGTGGCATCAGGCGGCAGATGCGCGCTCGGCTCGCCGCGCGGTTCGTCATGCAGCGGAAAGATTTCGCCCTGGTAGGCAAAGCCCTCGGTGAGCGCTCGCGCGAGATGTTCAAGCGGCCTGTCTGCGAACGCGCGATAATAGCCTTCGTCCTCGCCCGACAACAGGACGTGGAGCGCGTTGTGAAAATCATCGCCCCATTGCGCGTCATAGAGCCGGGTTCGCCCCTGAGCACGGTCGAGCAGGCGGGCCTGATTGGCCTCGTTCTCCAGCATCAGATGCACGCGCCGGTCCGGCAGCTGACTGCGAACCGTCTCGGCAAGCTCGATCAGGAAATGGCGGTCGGAATCGTCCTTCAGGGCGTGAACGGCGTCGAGCCGCAAGCCGTCGAACCCGTAGTCGCGCAGCCACATCAACGCGTTCTCGATCAGGAACTCGCGCACGAACGCGCCGTCGTGTCCCTCGAGGTTGACGGCAGGGCCCCAGCCGGTGCTGTGGCGCGCGGTAAAGAAACTTTCCGCATAGAGGTGCAGATAGTTCAGCTGCGGTCCGAAATGGTTATAGACAACATCGAGATAGACCATGATGTCGAGGGCATGCGCCGCGCGTAACAGCCGCTTGAGGTCTTCCGGCCTGCCGTAGCGCGCATTCGGCGCATTCAGCAGCACGCCGTCATAGCCCCAATTGTGCCGGCCGGGGACATCATTGAGCGGCATCAGCTCGATTGCGGTAATGCCGAGATCGCGCAGATAGGGCAACTTCTTCTCGACGCCGGCATAGGTGCCCTCCTCACTGAAGGTGCCGACGTGCAACTCGTAGATCACGGCCTCCGCCCAAGGGCGGCCGGGATAGAGCACCGAGTCCCGGAACGCCGCAGTGTCCACCACCTCGCTCGGGGCCCCGACGTCGTCCGGCTGGAAGAACGAGGCGGGATCGGGAACGACCAGGTCTTCGTTGATCCTGAACTGATAGCGCGTGCCGACATGCGCGGTGGGACTCAACGCCTGGTACCAGCGATCGTGGTCGCGCATCATCCGGAGTGGCGGCCGGCCGGCTTCGAGCAATTCGACCGATTGCGCCGTCGGCGCCCACAGATTGAAGCAGACCCCGTGGTCGAGGCATCGAGGGCCGTGGTGTCGCGCTGGCCCAGCCATTCCCAAACTGTGACTCAAACCTGGCCGCCTTTGCGTGCATGGCTGGAAGTTACGGCACGCTTCGCGAGGCTCGATTTTACGATCGCTTGAGCATGCTCAACGGGAGAAGCCGAGATGTGGGCATTCGTTCCTTAGGCCGGCGCCACACCGATGCGCCATGTGCGTTGTGTGCACTTTTGGGCCGAGGTGCGGCGACGATGGGTTGGGGAAGATCACTGTTGCAAACAGGGAACGGAATCGCCGGGGCGACGGTTGCAACTCCACACGGGAGTTTTCGTCATGCGCCGCTCGAAGCCACAGCCGATCCGCAACAAGCTCGACCTCGCCGACCGTACTCAGGTGCGCCTCGTCAGAAAGCGTCTCGGACTATCCGACGCAGAGCTGACCAGCATCGTCGAGCGGATTGGCAACTCGATTGCGGCTATCAGCAAGGAGGCGGCGCTGCAAAGGGCAACCACGCTGCCGAAGCCGGACGATGTGCCCCCTGTCGCGGTGATTACTTCTGCGACCGTCGGCGAGCAGGCGACGCGGAAGTGACGGCAACCTCACCAAATTCTTGAGGGGCTATTCGGGGGCAGCGATGGATCAAACGGTACATTCAGACGACACCCTGACGCGGGCGGCCTCGAGCCTGCGCCGCTCCCGCATCAGCGAGGGCAAGCCGTTTCCGCTCGGCGCCACCTGGGACGGGCTCGGCGTCAATTTCGCGCTGTTTTCAGCCCATGCCACCAAGGTCGAACTCTGCCTGTTCGACGACAGCGGCGAAACCGAACTGGAGCGGATCGAACTCCCCGAATATACCGACGAAGTCTGGCACGGCTATTTGCCCTCGGCCCGCCCCGGCACCGTCTACGGCTACCGCGTCCATGGCCCCTACGAACCCGACGCTGGACACCGCTTCAATCCCAACAAGCTCGTGCTCGATCCCTACGCCAAGCAGCTGGTCGGCCGGTTGCGCTGGGGACCGGAGCTGTTCGGCTACCAGCTCGACCATGCCGACAAGGATCTCTCCTACGACGAACGCGACAGCGCGCCCTTGATGCAGAAATGCCGTGTCATCGACCCGGCCTTCACCTGGGGCGCCGCGCGCAAGCCGGAAGTGCCGTGGGAGCGGACGATCGTCTACGAGATGCACGTCAAGGGGTTTACCCAGTTGCATCCGCTGGTGCCCGACGCAGACCGCGGCACGTTCTCCGGTCTCGCGCACTCGGAAGTTCCGGCCTACCTGCGCTCGCTTGGCATTACCAGTGCAGAATTGTTGCCGATCCATGCCTTCGTTGACGACAGCTATCTGGTCGAGAAAGGCTTGCGCAATTACTGGGGCTACAACTCCCTTGCCTTCTTCGCGCCGGAGCCGCGTTACCTCAGGACGCCGTTCGCGAACGAATTCAAGGCCATGGTCAACCAGTTCCACGCCCATGGCGTCGAGGTCATCCTCGACGTCGTCTACAATCACACCGCTGAAGGAAACGAGCTCGGCCCAACCCTCTCGTTCAAGGGCATCGACAACGCCAGCTATTACCGCCTGCTGCCGGACCAGCAGCGCTACTACATCAACGACACCGGTACCGGGAACACGGTGAACCTGTCGCATCCACGCGTGCTGCAACTGGTCGCGGATTCCCTGCGCTACTGGGCGACCGAGATGCGGGTCGACGGTTTCCGCTTCGATCTCGCCACCATCCTGGCGCGCGAACCTTACGGGTTCGATGAAGGCGGCGGCTTCCTCGATGCCTGCCGGCAGGACCCCGTGCTTTCCAGCGTCAAGCTGATCGCCGAGCCCTGGGACATCGGTCCGGGCGGCTATCAGGTCGGTCAGTTTCCGCCGGGATGGGCGGAGTGGAACGACAAGTTCAGGGACACCGTGCGCGCCTTCTGGAAGGGCGACGAGGGATCGATCGCGGACTTCGCCAAGCGCGTGTCCGGATCCGGCGATCTCTTCAACAAGCGCGGCCGCCGGCCATGGGCCAGCGTCAACTTCGTCACAGCCCATGACGGCTTCAATCTCAATGACCTCGTCTCGTACAACGACAAGCACAACGAAGCCAATGGTGAGGATAATCGCGACGGCCACAGCGACAATCATTCCTGGAATTGCGGCGCCGAGGGACCGACGGACGATCCGGACATCACGGCGCTGCGCGAGCGCCAGAAGCGCAATCTGCTGGCGACCATGTTGTTGTCGCACGGCACGCCTATGCTGCTTGCCGGCGACGAATTCGGACACACCCAACACGGCAACAACAACGCGTACGCCCAGGACAACGAGACCACATGGCTCGACTGGCTCCGCATCACCGCAAATGGCCGCAGCCTGCGCGAATTCACGCGCAAGCTGATCGCCACGCGCAAGGCATTTCCGATTCTTTACCGCAGCCGCTTCCTGGTCGGCTCCCACAATGAAGAGCTGGACGTGAAGGACGTGACGTGGCTCGCGCCGTCCGGGGAGGAAATGACGACGGACCAGTGGCAGGACGGTAACGCCAAATGTTTCGGCCTGCTGCTCGACGGCCGCGCCCAGGAGACCGGGATCAAGCGCCGCGGCTCGGACGCAACCATGCTGCTGATCTACAACGCCCATTACGACGTCGTGAATTTCACCTTGCCCGCAGTCGCCGAGGGACGCAGCTGGATCGGGTTGATCGACACCAATCAACCGGAGGGGCAAATGCCCGCATTCGAGTTCGGGCACGTTTATGCGATGACGGGGCGATCCCTCGTGGTGTTCGGTCTCGCCACCGAAGCCATCGCCACGCGCCGCCTGCGCCAGGGCCTCGGCGCGCTGCTGGACGTCGTGGAGGCGCCGCTGCCGGGGTAGTTGGTCGTGACACGGTGAGCCGACGCTTTCGAGTTGATGACGACAGGGAACGCACGCAGGTTATCGGCGTTCGAGTAGATGGGGCATCAGTCGGAGAACACCGAGATGAAGTTCACAGGTGCCGTTATCCTCGCCGCTCTCGCGCTGCCTGGAGCAGCCTGGGCGCAGGCCAGCAAGCCTGACGTTTCGTCCGCGCCGAGCGCGCAGAATTCGGGTGCCGGCATTGCCGGGCAGCCCGGCAACAAGAACGGGCCGGCCGCAAAGCCTGGTGAGACCGTTGGATCGAGTTCGACGAGCTCCACTGGCAACACCGCCGTGCAGTCGCAGGACCCGTCGAATATTCAGGGCGCGCCAGGCAACAAGAATGGGCCGCCCGCCAAGCGTCCGGACCAGCGCTAAGCGAATACGCCCACGATCCTGCCGATCGACTTCGAACGACCTGCGCCCGATATCATCGGCGCAGGTCGTTTCGCGAGGAACGAACGCTAAAGCCGCCCGTTCGGAAGACATCCTCTTTCCTGTCCTCCCAATACGAGAGTCCCCACCATGTATCACCACGTCAAGAAGCTGATGTTCACCGTTCGCGTCGACGAGCCGGATCCCCGCTTCGGCAACATGCTGCTGGAGCAGTTCGGCGGCGCCAATGGCGAGCTCGCCGCCGCGATGCAGTACTCGATCCAGGGGTTGAACTGCGAGGATCCCGATCGCAAGGACCTGCTGATGGACATCGGCACCGAAGAGCTCAGCCATCTGGAAGTGGTCGGCACGCTGGCGCGGATGCATCTCAAGCCGTCGAAGTTCGACCGCCAGGCGGCCGAAGCCGATCCCCTCATCGCCATCGCCGGCGGCGGCGGCGTCAATCTCTTCAACTCCCAGGGCAATGCCTGGACCGCCGACTATCTGAAGATCACCGGCGAGCTTGACGTCGATCTGCGCAGCAACATCGCCGCGGAGGCGCGGGCCAAGATCGTCTACGAGCGGCTGATCAATTTCTGCGACGACGCCGGCAGCAAGGACGCGCTGCAGTTCCTGATGACCCGCGAGATCACGCACATGAAGGCGTTCGCGCTCGCGCTCGAGAGCATGGGCAAGCCAGCGTTCAGCATCGGCCGCATCGCGCCGACGCCCGGCCTCGTGGACCAGTTCTTCAACGATTCCACCGGCGCCGGCGACCATGGCGAGATCGACACGCGCGGCCCGTGGAACGAGGGCGGCGACTGGGTGTTCACGGAGTCGCCGGCGATCCAGGCGGGCGAACCGGGTCCGGCCTCGGCCATCGTCACCGAGAGCTCGCCGCCCGCGGACGAAGCGGGTCTCGGCGATCTGCTCATCAACGAGCTGCGCGATATCCTGCATGCCGAGAAGCAATTGACCAAGGCGCTTCCCAAGATGGCGGAGGCCGCCCGCTTCGATCAGTTGCGCGAGCTGTTCGAGCAGCACCTCGCCGAGACCGAAGCGCAGGTCGAGCGCATCAACGAATGCTTCGAAATGCTCGGCAAATCCGCCCGCGCCAAGCCCTGCAAGGGCATGATGGGCCTCGTCGAGGAAGGCCAGGAGATCATGGCCGAGGGCGAGGACAAGGAGGACGCGGCGGCCGACCTCGCCCTGATCGGCGCAGCGCAGCGCGTCGAGCATTACGAGATCGCGGGCTACACCACGGCGCGCAACCTCGCCCAGCAGCTTCGCCACAGTGCCATTGTCGCCCTGCTGTCGAAATCGCTCGCCGAGGAGGAGAACGCCGATCAGCTTCTCAACCAGGTGGCTCGCTCTCTGATGTCGGTGGCGAAAATGCCGGCGGCAGTCGAGCAGACCGAATGATCCCTAGCCGTCCAGCAGGTCGAGAAACTCCTCGACCCGGCTGAACGGATCCTGGTCGCGGCGGCCGGCGTGAACAACGCGGTCGCCGTCGCGCTGCAGCGCCCCCGTCTGCGACTTCGCCCTCGATTTCCGTAGTCGCCCCGACAGGAACGTCGCGGCGACGGCCTCGGGCCCGACATCGAGCCTGACGATACCGCGCCGCTTGCAATCGATCCGCAGCCTGGCGGAGGCGAAGAAGTCGCGGGCCTCCGGCGGCAGCCTGCCGAAACGACGCGAGATCTCCTCTTCCAGATCTTCCAGATCGTCGTCGCTCCGGCACCTGGCAGCGCGCCCATAGATCTCGAGCCGGACCGCCTCGGATTGCACGTAGCCTTCAGGCAGCATGTCGGCGAGCGGCATATTGAGATCGGGCACCCACAGATCGGCCCCGGTATCGCTGCCTCGCTCGGACGCGCGCTTCAGCAGATGACTGTAGAGCACCGGTCCGAACACCTGGACATGCCCGGACTGCTGTTCCGAGAACAGATCGCCGGCGCCCCTGAGGTCGAGGTCGCGCTCGCTGATCGCAAAGCCGGCCCCGGGCTTGCTGAACTCCTCCAGTACCGCCAGGCGCTTCTCGGACTGCTCCGAGGTCGATTCCGTCAGCAGATGAGCAAAAGCGCGCGTGCCGCCGCGTCCCACCCGTCCCCTGAGCTGATGCAGCTGCGCAAGCCCGAACTTTTCGGGCCAGCACACCACGATGGTGTTCGCGCGCGGAATATCGAGACCGCTTTCCACGATATTGGTCGCCAGCAGCACATCCGCCTCGCCATCGACGAAACTCATCATGCGATCGTCGATCTCGTCCACGGGCAGTCTGCCGTGAAGACAGACGATGCGCAGCTCCGGCGCCACCGATTGCACCCGCGCCAGCATCGGCTCCAGATCCTGGATGCGTGGGCAGATCAGGAAGCTCTGACCGTGCCGCCTGCGCTCACGGAGCAGCGCTGCGGCAATGGCAGCATCGGACAGCGGCGCGATCCTGGTCACGATGGGAAGGCGATGAACCGGCGGCGAGGCGATCACGCTGAGGTCCCTGAAGCCGGCAAGACCCGCCGCGAGCGTGCGCGGGATCGGCGTGGCGCTCATCCACAGCGAATGGGCCCCCTTGGCGAGGCCTGAAAGCTTCGCCTTCTCGGCCGCCCCGAAATGCTGCTCTTCGTCGATGATGACGAGGCCGAGTTCGGCGAACTTCACGTCCTTTGCCGCAAGCGCCTGCGTGCCGACCACGACTTTCAGCGTGCCGCGCCGCAACCCCTCCTTGGTCTCTCGCGTCTCCGGGCCTGAACTGGCCCGCGACAGGCTTCCCACCTCGATGCCGAGAGGGCCGAATCGCTTGCGGAAGGTTTCGACATGCTGCCGCGCCAGCACGGTCGTCGGCGCCGCGATCGCCACCTGCTTGCCGGACAGCGCCACTGCGGCCGCCGCCCGCAGCGCGACCTCGGTCTTGCCGAAGCCGACGTCACCGCAGATCACCCTGTCCATGGGATGGCCCGCCGCAAGATCGTCGAGGACGTCTTGAATCGCCTCGGCCTGGTCCACTGTCGTGAAATAGGGGAACCGCGCGACGAATTTTTCGTAAGCCGGCCCCGGCGGCACCAGTTTCGGTGCACGACGGCGGAGGCGCTGGCTGATGTGTTTGGCGAGCGCCTTGGCGGCGACCTGGATTTCCGCTTCCGCCTCGGTGCGCCGCGCCCACCAGCTGCTACCGTCCGCCTTGTCCAGCGTCAGCTTGCCGGGCTCGCCGGCATAAGGCCAGATCACGGCAAGATCGGAGGGCGGTACGAGCACGGCATTGTCGCCCGCGAATTTGAGCCTGATCATCTCGCGTCGCGATCCCTTGCCCATATCCAGGGTCTGCAAGCCATCGAGCACGGCGAGCCCGCGTTGCAGATGGACGATAGCGGCGCCCTTTTCCGGCACGTCGGGATGATCGAAAGCCGGATTCCAGGCGCGCGCCATCGGCTGCGGATGATGGGCTCGGCTGCCGAGCACGTCGGACGCGGTCACGACGACGAGCGGCTTGCGGCCGGCGCCAATGAACCCCGCGTCGAAATCGGCCAGCAGCGCGCCTTCGCGGCTCCGTGCCTTCGTCACCTCGCTCCAATCGGCCAGGCGCTCCGCCTTGATGCCGCTCATGCGCTCCATCGCGCGAAGGTCGTCCTCGACGGCCGCGACGAACAGCAGCCGCGATCCGCCGCGCTGCATGTCGGCGACGAAGGCGCGAAGCGCCTTGCGAGGCGAGGCCAGCTTCGAGAACTCCGGCGTCGAGATGAAGGCCGTCTTGCGCGGCAGCACGCTGATGCGCTTCTTCAGCTGCTTCCAGTCCGCCTGCCCCAGATATTCGCGTTCCGCATCCCTGCGGCCGGCAGCGTCCTCGATCGTGCCCAGCCAGCTCTCGGCGTGAGCCGATACCCCGGCATCCGCGATCCATCGCGCGCGGCTGCAATAATCAGGCAGTGTCGCCCGCTGTCCGCGCGTAGCTCCCAGAGCGATCCGCTCGGACATGGGATCTATGATCAATTCCGGGGTCTCGTAGACGACCTCGTGCTCGATAGGATCAACCGCGACGATCTTGCGGATCGTGTCGCCGGAATGCTCGATCCGGAAGGGAGCGAGTGCGCCGGCGGGAAACACTTCGAACGTCTTGCCATGGAACAGGACACCGCCCGGATACTCCGCCTCTTCGTCGAGATCGTAGCCGAGAGCTTCCAGCCGCGTCTCCAGCTCGGTCTCGGAATAGGGCGCGCCCACCTTCAGCGTGAGGCTCGATCGCGACCAGCTCGCCGGCAGCGGCAGCCGTTCCATGATGGCTTCCGCGGTGGACACCAGGAAGACGGGCTTCTTTGTCTTGGCGAGACGCCGCAGCACCGAGCTGCGCCGGCCCGCGATCTCGCGGGAGGGCTCGAGGCCGTCGAAGGGCAGCGTGTTCAGGCGCGGAAACACCAGCACGTCGACCGAGGGATCGAGGGCGTGGATCACGCCGCCCAGCCGCTCCGCCCTACTCTCGTCGTCGCAGAGGAAGACGAGGCCGTCGCGGCCGGACTTCTCCCACTGCTCGAGCAGATGCAGCGCCAGCATGCCGAGCGGCGATGAGGAGGCGACCGCGGAACGCGAGGCGCTCTTGTCCGGGCGCTTGCTTGTCGAGCTGGTACTTTTCGACCTCTTGCTTTTCGAACTCGTGCTCTTCGCGCTCTTGCTTATCGAGCCTACGCTTGTCGAGCTCTTGCTTTTTGTCTTTATCGCGCCGGTCGTGGCCCGGGCTTTGCTGGTGGGCGCCAATGTGTATCCAACTTTGTTTCGCAAATAGAGGCGAGCGACGACGAGCCCTCCCGTCGAGCTCCGTCGATAACGCGCCTCGGGCTTGAGCGCCCACTGACGTCATTACAATTTTGCAATTGCGTTGAAAAGCAGAGACAGGGGGCAAAGGCAAGCGGCCTGAACGGGCAAAAGGCTAACGGGCAGGCGGCTATTGCAGAACCTTCGGCAGCACGACGACCACGTCCACGCTCTGCGCGAGGATGTGCGTGGCGACCACAGCGAGCTGGTGCGAGAACTCGTCCTCGATCTCGGCCGCGCAGTCTTCGTCGCTGGCAATGGCAAACAGCAGATTGCCGTCGATTTCGTCGAACCGGATGCCGGCGAAGAGGCGATCGAAAATCTCGGCGCCCGCGATGTACGCGATTCGCGCTTGGATGGCCTGGTCCTCGACGAGCGACAACTTCCTCATGGACGCAACATATGGCCGCACCACCCGAATGCAAGAGCAGGAGAGCGCTGGCGCGGCGTGCCTTGCGAACTATATTGGTGGCATCGTCCCGCCTGATCGCCGTTTGCCCTTGAGGAAATCCTTGATTCTGTTCCTGCTGCTGATCTTCCTGCCGATCGGCGTGTCGGCCGGCCGCTATTATTTGCGCGGCGACGGCCGCGGCAATTGGCAGACGGCGGATCGCTCCAGCGCCGGCCTGCTGCCGCCCGCATCGGCCAATCCGGATGCGCTGATCCGAGTGTTCGCCGCGCGCACCGTGCGCTGGCGCAGTATTTTTGCCGTCCACACCTGGATCGTCGTCAAGGAGAAGGGCGCCACAACCTATAGCCGATACGACTACACGGCCTGGGGCGACCCTGTTCGCAGCAACGGCTTTCCGCCCGACGGCCGCTGGTTCGGAGCCCTCCCGGAAACGGTGGTCGCCGTCGATGGCGCGCGGGCCGAAGCGCTGATTCCGAAGATCCGTGCCGTCATCGAGAATTACAAGTTCCGCGCCTATGGCGACTACAGCGCCTGGCCGGGACCGAATTCCAACACCTTCGTGCAGGCGGCGCTGGATGCTGTTCCCGAGCTGCGTGCCGTGCTGCCGCCGACCGCTATCGGCAAGGACTTTCCCTACAGCGGACGCTGGGCCGGCATCACGGCGTCCGGCACCGGGCTCTACGCCTCGCTGTCGGGCTATCTCGGCATGACCATCGGCTGGGTCGAAGGGGTCGAGATCAATTTCCTCGGCGCGGTGCTCGGCCTCGACATCCGCCGCCCCGCGCTGAAGCTTCCAGGCATAGGCCGCCTCGGTGTCGCGGCCGGCGCATAGGCCAATGACGGGGCCGTCCCATCAAAGTCGGTGCCCTCCCAGGCTTCCCGACACATCGTCCTTCCAATGTGTGCTTCAGGTCACAGCAGAATCGAGCGCCGTCGCGTAGATTGATCCTGCATGGCCGCAAACAAGGTAACGGCGGTACGCATGAGGCTGGAGAGGCGACCAACAGCTACGAACTTTTGAAGCCGCCAGGGTGAAGAGCTCGGCGGCTTTTTCTCTGTCCAGGAACGCGCGGCCGAGCTTGTTCGCTGCCGATGTGGCTACCGGCAGCGCCAGCTACTATCGTTTGTCTGAGGAGTCCGAAAGCTTCCGCTGATCGCGCTCTTCTTCGATCTGCCGTTCCGCTTCGACCCAGAACTCCACATCGCGATCGGCCGGGCGACCGGCCTGCTCCCAGAGCTCGTACGCGCGCGCTCGTACCTTGCCGCGCCGCATCATGCGAAGGAGCTTTTGCTTCAGCTCCTCGGCGAAACTCCTGAATCGCTGGACGGTGGTTTCGTCTTTAACGAGCGCAGCCGCTCGCGTTGCGAGTTCGATCTGGTGCTCTATCTTTTGCTGCTCATCCACCGCAAACCCCGCCGTAGCCACCGGCCTGCGTCGCAGCCCGTGCTGCTCACAACCTCAATTCCTGCTGGAAGGCTTCTGTTCCGCCTTCAATGCCAGGTCGTGTCAGCTTCGACGATCACCACTCTTGTTTCGGGATCTTCCGTCGTGTTGCAGGTGCAGGGCATGCCCTCACCACAGCGGCAGCCGCCCAATTCCTCGCTCCAGGCGCGGAGCGGATGGTTTACGCAGACCCATCCCAGACCGTGGCAGAATGGGCAGCCCTTGTTGGTCACAGCGTATCCGGCGTCCGCATCGGGTTCGACTTGTCCTCGTTGCGCAACTCCTGCTCGGCCGCGTGCCAGAACTCGTCCTCGCGGCCTTCCGGCTTGCCCGCCTGTTCCCACAAGCGGTGCGCGCGTTCTCTGATGTCGTGATCGGTCGGCTCCGGCATTGCATCTCCTGCGAAGAGACACGGCCCCACCCTGGGGGGTATGGGGGCTTGGAGGCGGGGCCGTGCAGGCCAGCAAATCGGCGGCGACGCTGGCCCGCTGAGTCAAGCCTCGATGGTGCGCAAGAGTTCCTAGCCCGGAGCGGCGAACACGCGAGCTCGAACGAAGCCCGCTCTCGCCGCCTTTACAGGCCTCGGGATGGAGCGGTGCACTCCTGACGCGGAGCGTTCCTCAGGTATCGGGATGCCACGTCAGCCAGCAATCCAGACGAATCTGACGTCGGGCAGCAGGCGGCGCAAGCTCGAGCAAGTCACCGCGGCGAGCGAGAACGTTGTCATCAGCCGAAATCTGCGATACGGGCCTCGAGCGCAAACATGCTTTGATAAACTTCCGGCTCGCTCGCCCCGGCCATGACGTCGGGGGCAATTTCCGCGGCTTTCCGCAAGGCGCCCTGCAACGACGCGACGTCGAGCGCCTCGATCAGCAAAAGCCCGGCAAAAAAGCCCTCGTTCTTCCGCATGCCCTTCTCGGTCGTCCGCACCGATGTCCGCGCCTCGTCGGTCGCGCCGATCTGCACCGCGGCAACCCCGTCGCACGCAACGAGCGCCTGAGCCAGACCCTGGGGATCCTTCGGCAACGTCTCGATCCGCAGCGGCACGATCGATGCGCCCTCGCCCCGCCCTCCCCGCGCAATCATGACGCCGCCGCCCCGCATGAAATTGCCAAGCTTCGGCATGATGCGCCGGGACCACGGCGTCGGTGCGTTGAGGCGCGCCAGATAAGCCTCGCCGTCGAGGACCTCCGGCGTCCCCAGCTCGTACAGAATGAAGAAGCGGTTGATGTCGTCCCTTGCCGCGCGGAAGACACGCGATGCCAGGAAGCCCTTCGTCGTCACGCGCTCGGTCGTGTGCTCACGCGTCAGCCAGTGCCGGTAGTCGGTCAGGTCGTGAGCCTCGACGTCGCTCCAGATGGCGAGAAATCCCGTGCCGCGCATCCCGCCCTCCATGCCTACGCCTTGCCGCCGGCCGCAAGCCCGTGCAGAGCTGGCGCGATGGTCGCAGGCAATTGCCCTAGCCGTTGGACCGCCGCGAGCATCGCGGCGAGATAACCATAGGGACCCAGGCCGCAAATGACTGCCGTGGAGGCGCTCGACGTGATCGAGTGGCGGTGCAGCTCGTCCCGCGCGTGGATGTTCGAGATATGCACCTCGATCTTTACACCCTCGAAAATCTTCAGCGCATCGATCAGCGCGATCGAGGTGAATGAATAGGCCGCGGGGTTCATGATGATGGCGTCCGCGTTGCCATGGGCGGACTGGATCAGGCTGACGAGTTCGCCCTCCATGTTCGATTGATGGAACGACATCGAAACCCCGAGCTGGTCGGCCAGCGCCTTGCAGCTCGCCTCGATCTCCCCGAGCGTCGTCGAGCCGTAGATGTGGGGCTCGCGGATGCCGAGGAAATTGAGATTGGGTCCGTTGAGGATCATGATCCTTGCGGCCATTTTGGCTTGTCCTTCTTTTGTTGCCGACGCGTCTAGCCGCTGAACCACTTGGCCGGGATCGTCACCAGCCCCGGGAATAGCACCATCGCGAACAGGACGATCAGTTGCGCAATCAAGAAGGGCCAGACGCCCTTGATGATGTCCTCCATGCTGATCCTGGAGACGCCGCAAACCACGTTCAGCACGATACCGACCGGTGGCGTGATGAGGCCGATCGCATTATTGATGATGAAGAGGACACCAAAGTAGACGGGATCGATGCCCGCCGCCTTGACGATCGGCATCAGGATCGGCGTGAGGATGAGGATGGTCGGCGTCATGTCGAGAGCCGTCCCCACGATCACCACCACGACCATGATCGCCAGCATCAGGAGCGTGTTGTTGCCCATGAAAGGCTTGAGCAGGGTGACGATCTGTGCCGAAATCTCGGACACGGTGATGAGCCAGGACGACACCAGCGCGGCTGCCACGAGAAACATGACGATGCTCGTCGTCAAGGCCGAGGAGACGAACACCTCGTAAAGCTGCGACAGCTTCAATTCCCGATAGATGCAGGTCGCAACGAACAGCGAATAGACGGCGACGACCACTGCGGCTTCCGTCGGCGTGAAGATGCCGAAACGCAGGCCGACCACGATGATGACCGGCAGCATCAACGCCCAGAAGCCGTCGACCACCGCTTTCACCATTTCCGAGAGCGATGCTCTTGGCGGGGGCGTCAGGTTCTCCTGGCGGACCACCCACCACCAGGCCAGGCAGAGCCCCGCCCCGAGCAACAGCCCGGGGACGATCCCGGCCAGAAACAGTTTCGAGATCGACACGCCCGCGGCGACACCGAAAATGACGAATCCGATGCTGGGCGGAATCACGGGCGCGATGATGCCGCCGGCCGCGACCAGACCCGCCGCATAGGATTTCTTGTGGCCCGCCGCCACCATCATCGGCACCAGCAGGGCAGCCAGTGCCGCGGCATCGGCTGCCGCGGAGCCCGAGAGCGACGCAAGGATGCAGGACGCGAGGATCGTGACGTAACCAAGGCCGCCGCGAAAATGGCCGACCGCGACGAGCGCAACGTTGACGATTCGCTTGGCCAAACCACCCTTGTTCATGACCTCGCCGGCGAGCATGAAGAAGGGAATGGCCATGAGCGGAAAGCTGTCCGCGCCGTTGATGACGTTCTGCGCCACGATCTGCGCGTCGAACATGTCGATCGTGCTCATCAGGGCCACGCCGCAGACGATCAGCGCAAAGGCGATCGGCATGCCCAGCGCCATGGCGCCGAGCAGCGAGAGGGTGAAGACGGCAATCGTCATGGCATGATCCCGGTGATTTTCAGGATGTGAGCGCCGGGCGGCACGATACGAGGAGACAGCATCAGTGCTCCTCCGATTCCCTGACGGCTACCATGTCGGCTTCGCTGGCCTGTCCGGAAATGACGCGGAACAGGTCGTAGAGAAGGATCACTCCGGCCGAAACGCCGAAGATCACGCCGACGCCATAGAAGATGCCGAGCGAGAGGCCGGTCGCCGGCGCGCGGTCGTCGATATTGATGATCGTCTGCCGCCAACTTCCCGAGAGCAGAAGCCAGTCGGCGAACAGCATCAGGACGTAGCTGACGATGAAGCAGATGCGTTTGCCGTAAGCCGGCAGCATCCGCACAAGGCTATCGACGCCGAGATGGGCGTGCTCACGCATTGCCACGACCGCACCGAGGAAAGTCAGCCAGACCAGGAGCCAGCGCGACAGCTCCTCGGAAATCGCAATACCGGAGTTGAAGCCGTAGCGCAGGACAACGTTGCCGAAAACCAGCACCACCATCACCGCAAGAAATGCGGCGATGATGCCCTTCAGCAGGGTGCAATAGAGGTCGAGAATTCGCGCCATGCGTGCCGTCCGGGCAAAGTCGGGTTCAGAGCCGGCCCACTGGCCGGCTCTGCCTCTTGCATGCTGACGAGGTCGACTATTTCACGTCCTTGCGGATGCGATCGAGCTCGTCGTTGAACAGCTTGACCGCCTCCGGCTTGAGATTGGCGGCAATCTTGTCGACGACCGGCTGCGCCGTCTTGCGCATCCGATCGAGCTCTTCCGGCGCGACGGTGTTGTACTGCATGCCCTTCGCCTGCAATTCAGAGAGGGCTTTTTCAGTCTGAAGGCGGGTCTGCTCCTTTTGATAGCCTCGGCTTTCCTCGTACGCCTCGCGCATCAGGCGCTGCTCGGTCGGCGAGAGCTTGTCCCAAAACGCCTTGCTCACGAGGATGATGTTCAGGGTGAAGGTGTGATTGGTGGCGGAAACGTATTTTTGCACTTCGTAGAACTTGTTGGAGAGAATGACCGTGAAGGGGTTCTCCTCGCCGTCGACTGTGCGGGTCTCCAGCGCCGAATAGAGTTCGCCGAAGGCCATCGGAACGGGATTGGCCTTGAAGGATCCGAAGGTCTCGAGATAGACCGGGTTCGGAATGACGCGGAGCTTGAGGCCGTTGAAATCCTCGACCTTGGTGATCGGCCGCGTGCTGTTGGTGACGTTGCGGAAGCCGAGGCCCCAATAGCCCAGACCGATCAATCCCTTCGACGGCAACGTATCGAGCATCGACGTGCCGAATTTTCCGGTGCCGAGAGCATCCGCCTGCTCGATGGTCTTCACGATGAATGGAAAGTCGATGAGGCCGAACTCCGGCACGACGGTTGCGAGCGACGTCGTCGAGGCCGACAGCATTTCCTGCGTGCCGCCGCGTAGCGCGGATTGCTGCTGCAGCTCGTTGCCGAGCTGCGAGGCCGCGAACTCACGAATCTTCATCTTGCCCCCGCTCTTCGCCAGCAGGATCTCCGCAAATTTCTGCACCCCCGCGCTGACGGGGTGATCGGTGTTGTTCAGGTGTCCCCACCTGATCGTGCGCTCCTGAATGTCCTCAGCGGATGCACCGACCGTCAGCGCCACGCAGATCGCCGTCGCAGACAGCGCCCGTACCAACAAGCTCATTTTGACCTCCCTGTTCGATCGGGGCACGACGGCGGCTTCAGCCATTCTTTTCTGCACCCTCAGGTCAATCAAAAAACATAACTACATTTTTTGGTCAAATGATAAATCGCAATTCATCTGATATTTTTGATTACGTCTGTTGGTAGGCGTCTGCTATATTGCTGGTAACAGTGATGGTTCGGCCGCCCACCACGGGCGTTGCGCGCATATTGCGGGATCGGAGAGCATGACGTCACTCGAGGGGCGCCCTTTGTCGGCGGGCGACAGCGGTTATCAGCGGATTCGATCCGACATCATTTTCGGCGTGCTGACGCCGTCCGGACGTCTCAAGCTCGACGCCATGAAGGAGGACTACGGCGTCAGCATCTCCACGCTGCGCGAGATCCTCAATCGGCTGACCTCGGAGGGATTCGTGGTCGCGGAGGGCCAGCGCGGCTTCGAGGTGGCGCCGATATCCATCCAGAACCTGCGTGAACTCGCCGGCCTGCGCATCCTGCTGGAGCAGCATGCAATGGCCGAGTCGTTTCGTGCCGGCGACGTCGAGTGGGAGGGCCGCGTGGTGTCCGCGCATCACAAGCTGGCGGCCACCGAACGCACCGTCCTCAAGGAGGGGGACGATCCCGAGCTGCGCAAACGCTACGACGGCGAATTCCACCAGGCTCTCATCTCGAATTGCGGTTCGCGCGAGCTGATGCAGACCCACGCGATCGTGTTCGACAAATATTTCCGCTATGCGCTGCGCTACCGCGGCGCAGAGACGATCAACCAGCACAAGGCGCTGCTCGAATGCGCCCTCAAGCGCGACATCAAAAGCGCCAAAACCGTGCTCACCGATCACATCAACGGGTGCGTCGCGCACGCCCTCGCCTCCTGGAACGAGGATTGATCGTCCGCGGCCTGACGTCGTTCGGAGACAGCGCTCGTCGCTGCAATCGGATTTCGGGATGACTCCTGACATGATTCCCGCATATCGGGTCGAGACCGCGGTCGCCGCAGGCGACATCCTCGGCGAGACGCCATTGTGGTGCGACCGCTCCCGCAAGCTGTGGTGGGTCGACATCGACCGGCGGCTGCATCAATCCTTCGATCCGGCGACCGGCGCGCATCAGGTTGTTCCGTACGCGTGCAACTTCCTCGGCAGTCAGGCCTTGACGGCAGATGGCTCCCACCTGCTCGCGCAGGATCTGGGGCTTTATCGCCGCGCGTCCGATGACGATCCTCCAGGTCAGCTCTGCGAGGTCGAAAGCGGCCCCGACAATCGCCTGAACGACGGGCGCGTCGACGCGCGGGGCCGGCTATGGATCGGCACCATGGACAACCAGCTGCATCGGCCGAACGGAGCGCTGTATCGGGTGGAGGCGGACGGCCGGACGGTGCGCATGTTCGGCGACGTCATCGTGACGAACGGAATTGCGTTCTCACCCGACAATCGCACGCTCTATTTCACGGATACGAGGCGATACCGCACCTGGCAATTCGACTTCGATCTCGATAACGGCGTGATTAGCAACAGACGGTTGTTCGCGGATTACAGCGCCTCCGGCGAGAGGCCCGACGGCGCGTGCATCGACATTGCGGGCGGACTGTGGACCGCATTCTTCTCCGGCGGCCGGGTGGTGCGTTATCGGCCGGACGGCCGGATCGATACCGTCATTCGGGTGCCGGCGACCAATCCGACCTGCGTATGCTTCGGCGGAGCCGATCTGAAGACCCTGTTCGTGACGACGGCGAGAAAGTTTCTTGATCGCGAGCAACTGGGCCGCGAACCCCAGGCGGGTCATGTTCTGGCCATCGATGGCATCGCACAGGGACTTCCAGAACACCGCTTCGGCAATTCATCCTGAGCGCCTGCCACCGAGACGTCGCGGCACATGACGCGACCAGGCATTCAAACAGCGGACATGATTTCTCGTTCTCGCGGCGCGTTTCGCCCGAGCTTTGCTTCGTCACTCCGCCCTCATATCCAAGAGGGCGCAGGGAAGGCCGGGTGCCGGCTGGCACCCGCGGTCCGCTGCGCGAAAAGCACACGCAGGAAAACCGCACAGCAGCATACAGGTGTAGCCAATCACTCGGCCTTCCCTGCGCGATGGTTGGACGGCTTATGCCGTGCTCTCCCGGGAGCCGAGTTCTCTTTGGCCTCCCTCGCCTCGCGAATTTGGATGATGCTGTCTGCCCGGTTGGGCTCGCACACACCTCCGCGAAAGCTTGACCGTAGCAACGACGGCCAGGACCACACGGTTTTGCCGTACGCACGGCCCGCCATTTCGCCGCAGTTTTTCCAGCCCTGTCGACGAAGCCGAAAACTTACAGGCGAGACGAAGCCTAGCAGCGCCGCTCGTCCGCACGCGGTTGCGGGCTCACAGGGTCTACCCGCCCTGCCCGCACCATCTCGTACCGACGCTGCCGCGTCCATCGCAAGCCCGGCTCGCAATCAAGACGACAACGAGATCGCCCCTCAAGGATGAGCCGGGATGAGCGACACATACGCCGTTTCCGAATTTCGGTAAAGTGGAATATTTTTGCGGAGAGGGATTGACGGGAGAAGGGTGTGTTGCCCGACGGGCTGGGTTGCCGCTTCCCTAGAGCAAGGGATTGGCCGTTTTCCACAGAGGTCTAATCACCGCGGAGTGCCAGGGATTGCGTCACCGATACACGTTCTTATTTTGTTCGTTGGGTTAAGACTGCCCGCCATCTATTCCGGGCGCTTGACCGGGATCTGGCATCAATTTGCGGTGGACACCTGCGGGCGGTGTCGGAACTGTGTCGCGCCGTTCGTCTTGAGTCCAAGTCCCCTTATGGAGTTTTGCGTACCATGGCCCCCCGCGCGAACTGGAAAGGCTTTTTGCGTCTCTCGTTGGTCACCTGTCCCGTGGCGCTCTACCCAGCTACGTCGGAGAGCGAGAAGATCTCCTTCAACCAGCTCAACCGTCAGACCGGTCATCGGATCAAGTACCTGAAAGTCGACGCCGACACCGGCGACGAGGTGCCCAACGAGGACATCGTTAAGGGCTACCAGCTCGAGAAGGACCAGTTCATCGAGGTGACCAAGGAGGAGCTTGAGGAGATCGCGCTGGAATCCACGCGGACCATCGAGATCGATGAGTTCGTAGACAAGGCCGAGATCGATCCGCGCTACCTAATTCGCCCCTACTACATCCGTCCGGACGGAAAAGTCGGCCACGACGCCTTCGCGGTCATCCGCGAGACCATCCGCGAGATGAACAAGGTTGCGATCGGGCGCGTGGTGCTCACCAACCGAGAGCACATCATTGCGCTCGAGCCGATGGACAAGGGTCTGGTCGGCACCTTGCTGCGGTATCCCTACGAGGTTCGTAGCGAGCAGGAATACTTCGACGAGATCCAGGACGTCAAAGTGACGAAGGACATGCTCGATCTGGCCAGGCACATCGTGAACCAGAAGGCGGGATCATTCGAGCCGGAGAAGTTCGAGGACCATTATGAAAGCGCGCTGATCGAGCTCATCAACCAGAAGCGCACCGGCAAGCCGATCGTGCCGAAGGATCGGCCGAAAGGCGAGAACGTCGTCGATCTGATGGACGCGCTACGCAAGAGCGTCGGCGGGGCGGCAGCAAAGACCGAGGCTCCGAAAAAGCCTGCCAAGAAGACGAAGAAGGCTGCCGCGGCTCAGAAGGAGATGCTGATGCCGATCGCCGGTAAGAAGCTGGCTAAGGAAGCGGCGGCGAAGAAGCCGACAGCAGGGACGCGGCGGAAGTCGGCGTGAGATTGTGAAACATCCGGTGATACCCGATGGCAGTTTCGGACTGACATGGAAGAGGCCGCGCATGTCAAGGCTGAGCTGCGGCTCGGCACAGCGGGATGGAATGTTCCGCGAGTCTGCAAGGAAAGAGTTGGCGGGGTAGGTAGCCAGCTTGAACGCTACGCGCGGGTGTTGAACGCCACCGAGATCAACTCATCATTTCATAAGCCGCACCGGCGTTCGACCTATGAGAAATGGGCGAACGCGACGCCAGATGATTTCCGCTTTTCGGTAAAGGTGCCGAAGTCTGTTACTCACTCGTCACAGCTTGCGCAGGGTGAACTCGATCGGTTCATCGAAGAGAGCGCCGGACTTGGTGCGAAGCTCGGGGTTTTGCTCGTTCAGTTTGCGCCTCGCAAAATGTTCGTTGAGTCCGATGCGGAGTTCCTGTTCCGCGCGCTGCAGGAAAAGACCTCAGCCGCTCTCGCGTGCGAGCCGCGTCACGTCAGCTGGTTTACGCCCGAGGTCGGCGCCTGGCTCGGGGAACGTCGGATTGCCCGTGTCGCCGCGGATCCGGCGCGGGGGCCCGATGCGGACCTGCCGGGCGGGTGGCCTAGTCTGCGCTATTTTCGATTGCATGGAGCGCCGCGCATTTACTACTCCGCGTACGACGGGGCGTTCCTGCGATCGCTGAAGCTGCGGCTCGGTGCTGCGTCGTCATCTAGTGAGACCTGGTGCATCTTCGACAACACCGCAGCCGGCGCAGCGATCGAGAACGCACTAGACTTGCTCGCTTGAAGGGCCTTTTGGCAATAGTCCGCTGATATCCCTTACGTCGTCCAAGTTTGCCAAAGGCGTTTGAGGCTCGCACGCCATTCGAGCGGCGCGACAGCGCAGGGGACTTAATCGGGACGTGGCGGGCACTCCGGGCACGTATCGCCGATCGAATGCAAAACCTCGCGCACTTGCCCGACGGCCTGATCCGGAGATAAGCCCTCGGGTGGCTCCTGCCTGGCTATATCCAATGCGTGCTCGCGTGCATGCGGGTCGGCCCGGTCCTTCGCCCAGCCGTGCTCCTCGCATTCGTGGATGGCGCCCGCCTCCTGCAGCACGCTGAGCGCCCAGCCGCGCAGCGTTCGGATCGCCGGCCGTCTTTCCTTCGTCATCAGCATCGAGCTTGCTCCTGCCCGGACGAATCCTTTGGCCCGTCTTCTCGTTCCGAGCGGTTAGCACGCAGCAGGGATTCGCAATCGGCAGAGCTGAGGTTTGTCCCCGTGTTCCGCGGCTCTGGCACAATCGCGTCGGCTGCAGCACGGCTCAGCCGTAGGGTTCTGCCCGCTGAGAAGCGGCCACGCTTCGACTCCGGGCGCTAAACCGCTAAATGTACCCCGCCGTCTTCCCCTCCGCAGCGCGTAGCTTCATGCTCGCCAGCTTGCGAATTGGTGGGACTAATGTGGTACCAAGAGAGTCCGAGGATCGCAGGTTAGCAGGAAGTGCCTGATTTTTTGGTAGCGGGAGAGCGCTACCCACGTTCCCCCCGACCGTTTTCCGCGGAATTTTTGGTATCCGTGGCCTAGCCTCGGACCTTCCCTGCCTTGGAGACGGCCGAAATGGGGTCGGCGGGTGGACCTGAACCGACGATCCAACCATCTCAGAGACCCAAGGCAGCGGGTTCGGCTGCACGTTCCTGTGGAGATCATCCTAGGCGCAGCGAGCCACCCACGCGTGCTATGGAGAACTTCGCTACTCTATGTAGCATGCCGCCCTGGTTTACCAGGGGGCTCCATGAAACTGACCAAGCTCAAACTAGAGAATTTTCGTTGCTTCAAAGACGAAGTTTGCGTCGAGTTCGAGGACATCACAGCGATCATAGGTCGAAATGATGTTGGGAAATCCACCATCATGGACAGCCTCGCGATTTTCTTCGATGAAGCGAAGCCTGACAAGGACGACGCCTGTTGTTCGGGCGACCGCAAGGCTGTTCGGATCACCTGCGAATTTGACGATCTTCCGGAAAAGGTCATCTTAGACGCCGATTACGAGACCAGTTTGGAAGCTGAGTATCTTGTCAACGCGGACGGTCGCCTCGAAATCCGTAAGACGTATGATGGCTCACTCGTGTCCCCCAAGCTGACTTCGGTAGAGGCATTCGCGCTCCACCCCACGGCGAACGGAGTAAGCGACCTACTACAACTGAAAAAAGCAGAGCTAGTCGCACGCGCCGGTGAGCTTGGGATCGACCTCACGACCGTGAATAAGCAAGCCAACGCACCAATCAGGGCAGCGATTTGGCAATGCGCGGAAGCGCACGAGTTAGACTTGGCATTTGTCTCTTTAGAGAAGGAAGGCGGAAAACAGATTTGGTCTGCTCTTGCATCATACCTTCCAGCGTTTGCTCTGTTTAAATCTGATAGAGCCAGCACCGACCAAGACGCTGAGGCGCAGGACCCGCTAAAAGCAGCCATTCGCGACGCCTTAAAAGCTGTTGAACAGGATTTGCTCAAAGTACAAGCCCATGTCGAGGCGGAGGTACGAAGGATCGCGGAGGCGACCGTCCAGAAGATCAAGGAAATGGATGCGTCTGTAGCCGAAACGCTTAATCCTGTCATAAAGACCAAGAATTGGGACAGCTTGTTCCAAACGAGCATAACCGGCGACGAAGGCATCCCGCTTAACAAGAGAGGAAGCGGCATCAAACGCTTAGTCCTTCTAAATTTCTTTCGAGCGAAGGCTGAGAAGGCTGCGGTCGAGAGCCAGAAGGGGTCGGTCATCTATGCAATTGAAGAGCCAGAGACGAGCCAGCATCCGCGGAACCAACGTATGTTGATGTCTGCGCTCTCCGATCTGTCTGCGACCGCCGGGCGGCAGGTGATCGTGACGACTCACACACCGATGCTTGCGCGGAGCCTGCCCGACGCATCTCTACGCTTTATTGAGACCCACCCGAACGGCACTCGGACCATTGTAACCGGGGGGGCCGACACGAACGCCCGGATCGCACAATCTCTCGGCGTTTTGCCCGATCATTCCGTCAAGGTGTTCGTGGGCGTCGAAGGAAAGCACGACATCGCCTTCCTCAAGGGCATGAGCAAAGTGCTGCGGGCCGACGGAGTGGACGTGCCTGATGTTGATGCGCTTGAGATTTCGGGTGAACTTATCTTTTTCCCGTTTGGAGGCAATAATCTCGCACTTTGGACCTCTCGACTTCACCCTCTAAACAGGCCCGAGTTCCACCTCTATGACCGCGACAACCCGCCGCCGCAGGCCGCGAAGTACGATGCGTTTGCCGCCCAGGTGAACATGCGTGACGGTTGTTCGGCCATCATCACAAGTAAGCGGGAAATGGAAAACTTCCTCCACCATGAGGCGGTTGTAGAGGCGTATCAAGGCCAAAGTATCGTTGTCGCCATCAGGACGCCGTTCGCAGATTTTGATGACGTCCCCACAATTGTTGCGCAAGCCGTGCATGCTGCTACGGCAGGCACGCCATGGCCGGTCCACAACCCTGACAAATGCGCGAAGAAAACGAGCCGAGCAAAGACGCTGCTCAACACAACGGCGGTTGCCAAGATGTCTCGCGCCCGTCTCGCTCAATGTGACCCGGCAGATGAGGTTATTGGCTGGCTCAGAGACATCGGACAGCGGGTGGCGCAATAGGCGCAGCAGCGTGGCTGTTAGATCAGAGCCCCTCGTGCTGCTCGCTCCTGATTGAGCGCAAATAGCCGCGCAAGCGCTTCTTCTTCCGAAATATCCGCCGGCCACCCGTACGCATAGGCTACAGCGGCATCCAGATCGGCGTGCGCATTGGCAAGCCACGTAGGACGCTCGTTATACAGATTAGTTAGAGTACGCTTCTTCAGAAGCGCCAATGCAGCGCTATTGATCGGAATAAGGCGATCGGGAAAACCGGGAACTATCTCCGGTTCACGCCGGACGAGGTCCAAAGGGTTCAGCCAATTTTCGCGCAGTTCGTTTAGCCCCTTTGCCGCCGCCGCGATCGCATCGGCGCGCACATCGCCAACAGCGCCAGCGATCTCTGTCGGTGTAAGTCCGTCTGGAAACGGAAAAGTCTCAAAGCAGGTGCCGATTGTATATCTAGGATCGTTGCCCACACCATGCCAAGAACCGACTGCGATAGACCACGTTTGATGGAAACGGCTTTGAAGGATGCCGAAGGTCACATCATCATCGCGCGCGATTACTTGCAGCTTGTGATCGGGAACGATGGGCTTCTGCATCCATGCAAAAATACGATGCTTGGCAACCTCTGGCGTAACGATGAAGCGCTTGAGGTCACGAAGCGCCTTCCACATTCCTGGTCGCGGTTCTACATGACGCCACCAGTTTCGCCGGTAGGCTTCACGGTTATTCTTGTCACGTTCAGGCTTCACTTTCGCGAACACGTGCGCGAAAGGAGCCTCAAACAATGCGGCTTCACTCTCCGACATGCTCCAACCAAAATCGATGATCCACTTTCCGGCGGCTCTGCGCGTTACGTCCATCCCGTTCATCCAAGGTCGAAGCACTTCGGCGTTCAATCGACCGTTTGGATTTAACGGCAACGCTAACCATTCCCGCGCAAGATCGCCTTCGACATCGAAGGAGCCCCCTTTCGTGTCACCCATGAACGCCACATTCCGGTTTTCAGAAAGTCGGACTGCCTTCGTTAAATCCAGGACCGTGCCGGTCAGATCGGCGTTAATTTGAGGCACAGCAATGCCGTTTAGGCGCGCAGTCTCAGCACCACCAGCCAGTACAAAGCAGATCACGGAAACGCGGACGGCAGCGCCGTCCACGACCCACGCTTCGTCGTCCCATGCATCGAAAATGAAGCCTTTCGCTGCAATTGGCTCCAGAACCTTGCGATTTGCGCCGCCGCGTATTGAATTTGTTGTAACCAAGCCCGCGCGGTTCAGCCTGCGGGAAAGGATGGTCTCCCACGCTTTGGCAACCCAATAAGTTACCAAGTCAGCTTCAGCCGGTACACGACCGTCATATGCAGCGAAAAGCTGGTCAACATATTTATCGCCTAACAGCGCCCGCAGAAGTTTCCCTCCTAGAAATGGAGGATTGCCGATCACTACGTCGGCCTCCGGCCAAACGGCTTCCGTGCCATCATTGTTTAGAATGGCGTCGCGACATTCAATATTGTCGAGCGGCTTCAGAATTGGACGGTCTGAAACTCCGAAGCCGTTGCGCCGCATCCATTGGATTTCGCCTATCCAGACAGATACGCGCGCTAGTTCGGCCGCGTATTGATTGATTTCAATTCCTTTTACCGATGCAGGGCCGACCTGTGGGAATTCACGTTGAAGGCCCATCGCTTCAGCCTCGATGCTGATGCGATGTTCGATGTCCTTCAACGCCAGCAGCGCCAAATATAGGAAATTACCAGACCCGCACGCCGGGTCCAGTGTCCGAAATGCGCGCAGGCCGTTCAGGAAGGCTCGATAGGTTGCCACAGCCTGATCGCTGGCCTTGGTACGGACGCTGGCGTTTTTTGTGGCGTGCGATTTTTCGAGCGAAATAGCGATCTCGGCTTTCGTCAATTCCCATTTGGTGAGCCAAGGACGTACGATAACGGGATCGACGATCATCATGATCTTTTCCCGATCAGTATAATGAGCGCCCAATTGCGATCGCTTGTCCGGATCAAGGCCGCGCTCAAACAACGTGCCAAGAATGGACGGATCAATTTCAGCCCAATCCAAGTGTGCCGCGGCGAGCGCTAGTGCTATGTCGTCCTTGTCCAGTGGCAGCGCGGTATCGTCGTTGAACAGCCCGCCGTTGAACCATGCGACATGCTCAAAGCCGACCCGTCCTCCGGACTGCATCGCCTTAAAGAGGTCGCTCGCAAGTGCATGAAATTCTTCTGGTCGGGAGGCTGCATGTTCTAGCATCCGCTTGAACATCTTGTTTGGCAGCAAATCCACGTCCTCCGCAAACATACAGAAGACCAGCCGATTTATGAAATGAGCCACCGTTTCAGCGGCATTGCCTCTGTCACGTAGGCGTTGGGCGAGTTTGGCGAATTCGGCAGCCGCTTCTTCTGTGAGTGCCTGGCGGGTCTTGCCGGGCCGGAGGCGTTCAGGATCAGAAAAGACCGACTTGAGCTTGTCCCGAACATTGGCGTCGCGTAGCTCGTCGAGGCCGAATTCGTGAACCGCTGAAACGCTATTCGTCCAGTTCGTATGGATTTCGAAGCGATCCATATCGCAAACCACCAGCAGCGGCGGATTTTCCAGAGCTAAGGCGTACTGTTGTAGTTGTGCGAACGCGGCCCTTAGGTCTTTTCGCTTGCCCTTGTACTCCCAACCGAAATGATCGCGCTTCCAGACATCGGCCCAACCCTCGCCGCCGGTCGTCTTGGTGGCACCTCGCTCGAAGGCGTACCAATCGCCTTTCGGATCAACATCCGTAGGAGCTGGCTCGTCGAGCATTCGACACAGGTCAATGAAATGAGAGTGAGCCGCCGCCCTTTCTTTTAGTTCGACGTGTTTCCATTTTCGGACGAACTCATCAGGCGTCAATTCCGCGCTCCCCATGCCCCGTTAGGAGTATATCGTAACAGTTGCATCAACGGCAAAGGAGGAGCGCGGGTCAACCCCTTCGATTGGATTACCCAGGGAAACGGATCACGGAGACAGGGACCGGGCCGCGATCCGGTCCTCGTTGTCCGCCCCTCGCATGACGATCTTGAGTGCATCATCCGGCAGAGGGCGCTGTAATGCCTTGGCCTCATCCCAAGGCGCACGCATCCAGACATCGCCCTCTTCATCAGTCGTCAGGATCACGGGCATCGCCTTCGGATGGATAGGCTCAACCACCGTATTGGGCGATGTCGTGAGAAACCCATACACCTGATGCGGTCCCGGCACCGGCTTAGACTTCGTGCCGCGATCACCGTTGAACGTCGTCCAGATGCCAGCGAAGGCGAACAGCGGCCTCTCATCGTTGACTGCGAACCAAACCACGTCCTTTTTCTTCGTCTCCGGGTTCGGCTCGGGTGCGTATTCGGCGAAGCTGTTGAACGGCACAAGACAGCGGTTCTCGGGCTTCAGCCAGCCGCGCCAATGCGGCGATGATGTATTGCGGATGTTGGTGACGGGGCGGGCCGCCCGTGCGTGGCGGTGGTGGCATGCCCCAGCGCATCATGGTCAGCTCGCGGCCCGTGTCGGTGTTGCGGATCACCGGCGCCGGGTATTCGGGAAACACGCCCGGCATAGCTGCGAGGTTGCCGACATAGCGATTGACGACGCGGAAGAGCGCAAGGATGGCGGCTTGATTGGTCGTAATGGAATACAGATTGCACATCAGGCAGCAGTCACTTCTCTTCATCCTCGATGATGTACATAAGCATCATCAATCGCCGAGCCTCCTGCCCAAAGGCTTCAAGATCCTCGACCTTGGCAAAATGGGTCGTGGCCGCGAGGGTGCTGCGGCTCACGTGCCTCGCGCCTGCATATGTCCAAGTGCCGTGAGCAACGACGAGGCGCGCTTTTTGATTGAGCGCATGGCAGGCGTTGAAGAATGATTTTATCTTACCTTTGGTCGGTTCGGGAGCGGTTCTCATGAGGGTCTGCTTCGTCACGGTGCAGAGCATCGCAAAATCGTACGGACCAATGATGATGTCGAACATGCTTTCCTCGTCGAGCTTGAGAGCATTGGCGAGGCGTGCCTTGATCGTGAACTCAAGTTGGGAAAACCAGTAGATAAAGTAGCCGATGGCGCGGTAAAGCTGCTCCTCCCTTCGGTCAAGTTCTTCCATCGCGCGTTCGCGCGGTGACTTGGTGCTGGACCTCTTCTTGCCTGGCAATCTCTCCCCCTGTGTAGTGGCACCCCACGATTACAAACTACGGTTGGGGACAGCTCAGCGGTGTAGCCCGAAGCGAACGTCCCCGTCTATCCGCGCTCTTCACCGCTTGCCGGCTCCGCTTGATCCGACTGCGCGCAGGCCCACCCGTAAATTTCCTAAGTGTTGGCAACTAGGTTCGTTGGTTAACTGGTGCGGGTGAGCACAGCACCATGAAAACACCGAAGCCCAAACAATGGACCGACCGCGAGGTCCAGCAATTGTCGAAGCTGGCACGGACTGGCGCTGGCGTATCGAAGATTGCAGCCGAGCTGGGCCGTCACGCAGGATCAGTGAGGCGAATGGCGCGAACGATGGGAATACTGTTGAAGAAGTAGCCGTCGATGTCCGGTTGACCGCCAACATCGGCCGAAGCCCGGATGGCCTCCGAGGTCGCAGATGGGCCACAAACGGACTCTGAACCTCTGAGTGCTCGTTCACTAGACGCTGATAGGCTGGTCGGCGACCGCGAGCGGTAAAGGCTCTTCGTCGAAGGTTTCTACATAATTGTCAACGACGGTATGATTTCGCCCGGAGAAAGCGATTAGGTGATGAATTATGGTGCCGGACTTTCCCGTCACTGCGCACAGCGCAAGTAACCCTGTCGGTCGCGGCTCGGATATATGCCGCTTCGGCATTTCGACTTTGGCAAACAAAAGGCCCGACCGCATTACGGCCGGGCCATAGTTGACTGGGTTGACTAACAGATATTTCAGTACCGGGTGACGCCCGGCCCGCCCCAATTGAAGCGATAATTCACGCCTGCTTTGACCAAATCGATTTTCGTAGAAGAGTCCACGAAGGTCGCTGCTCCAACCGTCTGGTTGACGGTGATGATGTCAGAACCAAAGTCGATATGATTGTACTCGACCTTGGCAGACCAATTGGGAGCAAAGCCCCATTCCACGCCAGCGCCGACAACCCAACCGTCGCGATTGTTCGAAGTGGATGTGTTAGAGAACGGAGCACCGGCGACCGTTACGAGCCCGTTCGAATGGCCATGACCCCAAGCCCAGCCGCCCTTTCCGTAGAACAGCCATTCGTTCGCGGCCCAGCCGACCCGACCGGTAACCATCGCAATATCGTCTGTATGTGCGGTGGACGTGGTGACGACGGCCGGAGCGACGATGCTGGTGGTCGTCGAAGTGCCCCTGATGTCGCTCCAGGTGTACTCACCCTCAATACCGAGAACTAGGCTGTTGTATTGCCAGTTGAAGCCACCCTGGACACCCCCAAGAAATCCGTCAGAGTTAGTCCGGTTGAAAGGGGTGCCCGTGGGAAAGGCCACGGTGCCTGGAGCGGCGGAAGTGTTGTCGATCTCGCCCCAGCCCCAACCGATGTGACCGCCGACATAGAAGCCCGACCAATTGTAGACGGCAACGACGGGCGCCACTGGTGCCTTCGTGTAAGGACGGGCCGCCATATCCGCCGCACTTGCTGGAACCGATAGGCTCAGCACCGTAATACTCGCTGCAGCCAAAAGAACCTTCTTCATGTCTATCTCCCCGAAGTTCGATAACGACGAAAAACGTCTGCCGTCTTTGGTCATGATAATGTGATCGCGGGGTAATGCTGTAACCCGCCTGCAACAGTTTCGGTGAAACGCGCCCAATTAGCCAACGTTTGGAATGGCTTGGCGGAACCCAAAGCCCGCTGCCGTGCATTTCGGGAAATGGGATGCCGTTGGCCAGTCTTCCCACGGCCGGCCGTCTGTAAAAAGAGTTTGTGCAAGCGTGAGGGCGACCGCGTGCGCCTGATCACGCGCGGCGGCTACAATTGGGCCAGCCGTTATCCGTGGATAGTCGAGGCCGCGCGCAAGGTCCGTCAGAAGAGCTTCGTGCTGGACGGCGAAGCGGTCGTGCTCGGCGTCGATGGCGTCTCCGACTTCAACGCGCTTCACTCGCGCAAACATGATCACGAAGTGCAATTCTGCGCTTTTGATATTCTCGCTGATGGCGGCGACGATGTCTGCATGCTCCCGTTATCCATGCGGAAGGCGAGCTTGGAGCGCCTGTTGGCACGGCGTCCTGAAGGTGTCTTCGTCAATCCCTTCGAAGGCGGCGAGCTTGGGCCTGATCTGTTTCGCGCTGCCTGCAAACTTGGGCTTGAGGGACTGGTGTCGAAACGCCGCGACCGGCCCTACCAGGCCGGACGGAGCAAGTACTGGGTCAAGGTGAAGAACCGTAGTCACCCGGCGATGGAGCGGTGCGACCTATTTTGACTCGACAGCCCGCACCACGGTCGGCGGCTGAACTACTCGTCTCATACCGATTTAACACGGAGCCGCGCTTGAATTCGCGCGAGCGGCTGTCCGAGAGCACTCTCCAAGCGGCCCATCGCATCGATCATCAAAGACATGAGTGCAGGACGTTGCGCCGCATCGAACGGATCGCCTGGGGTTTCCCACTTGATCCTCGATGCGCGCTTTTTATCTAGTCTTTCCCATACGAGGGTCCCGCCGAAAGCACTGTCGATCGCGGCTTTTTGCGCGTGAAGCTCGTCAAATATCGCCTTGTTCTGCTCTCTGTCACCGTGATCAATATAAAGCTCTACCCGCCCAAACGACCTAGCGATCACGAAGTTGTACGGCACCCCACCCAATCCGGAGCCGGCGGATACGTAGTGGGCATCATTAGGCGAGATGTTCACAAAACGCGGTATCGTTAATCCGGCAGTCTTAAGCAATTCTGTCCAAAATTGCCGCCTAGCTTTGTTGCGCTCTTTGACACCGACAGTAGCCTCGACCTCATCCAGTGACTTACCGGCAAGGCCGATCATGTACTCTTCGGCATCCTTGGTCGGAATGATCTGATCGACGTCCAAGAATATGTCTTCACCTGATTGCCATGGTGTAACTCGGAAACACTGGAGGCGCATCTTGAAGTTCAGCAGCCACAGAATTGTCGATGTGACCTCCTTGCGGAAATTTGCTGCTATGAGAATGATGCGCTGGGTAGATCCTTTGTTGACCGTAATCTCATCGTATTCATCAGCATCAAGAAACTCGGTCAGGACCTCTTTCGCATCCTCTCCAGGACTGCTCCGGTCGAGATACGCTTGGAAGACTGATCTAATATTCTCTTTAGAGAGGCTTGAGCAGTAGGAGGCATATTTAAGCGCTTGCCACGTTACATCGCGGCCCGTGTCGTCCAACTTGTTCTCGATCAGAACGAGCGAGCCCTGCTTATCAATGGCGAGAAGGTCCAGACGCTCGTTAGTATCGGTAAACCCGCCGAACTCTTTCTGAATGATCAGCAACTCTTCGCCTAGGCACGAAGGCTCCTTTGCGATCCATTCTTGTAAGTGTTGCCTTTCTCGAAACCCCAACTCGGCGAATGTCTCGGACCTAAGAGGCTCGATAGAATTCTTGCTCTTATTAACTTTAAACATTGCGCGCCGCCTGCTGGAATTCAACACCGGCAGCTTATACAAAAAGACGCGAAAGTGAGAAAGGTGGTAAAACGTATTGTGTGCAGCCGCAGGCATCGGCCTACGGCGCCAGCATCATGCGCTTTGCTCTAGCTAGCGCCGTCAGCGTCTCAGACATTGGTGTGATCACATTCAGCCCGAAAGCGGCTGGCAGCCACCTCGGCCTTGCGCCGCTCAGCACGCCGCCGATGCTCGGCTGCCACGCCTTGCGGTTCTCAAGGTCCCAGAGGACTTGTCGATCTCAGCGCCGTCCAGCGTGCGCTTGATCCGCAGCACGGTGGACAGCACCATGACGACGTCGCCGTACGGCATCAGCAGGTCGCACGCGGCGATGTCGCAATGCGCGATGAATGTCTCGATGGCCTCCTAGCTCTTGCAGAACAGCAGAGCCAGTTCGCGGGCCTGCCGGAGGTCATCCAGAGCAGACCGGCTGTCGCGGTGAGCTGCTTGGTGCTTCTTATCCCGTTAGCCATATGTCCGGTATGCGGCCGAGAGCAGCCCAACGCGGGGACGGCGCGAAGGTCAGAGATGGCCAGAAGCGGAAGAGCCTATCCTTTTTACCCCAGGTTAGGAGTTGAAATGGCACAACCGCGAGATGCGGAAGCTATCATGGGTCCAGACGGCCTTGTCAGTGGCCACCCTTTTTCTGGCAGCCGTCGTTTTGAAAGTCTGTTGGGGCTGGATGTATGGCGAGCCGCCACAAATCCAGTTCATGAGGTTAGTACATAACGACATCCCACGATTTACCGTGCCGGTCAGACTGGTGGAGGGAACGCCTGTTAGCTTCCAAGCCCGAGTTGTCCGCAAATACGGTCACAGACTAAACTTGCTGGTTTACTTCGGCGGCAAAGCAGAGCGGACCGTCGTCGAAGACCTCGTCGGAGGTCCAATCGCGCTACCACGCAACGAAGCACTGCCGCCGGGCAAGTTACGGACGACGGTTCGCGTGACCGTCACAGATCGAGAAGAGCGAGTTGTCTTTGATCAAACCCGCAGCTCGGATGCCCACATGGCAGTTGGGATGAACTATCTTGGGCGCGAACTCGCACTGCTACCTCCGTTGAAAGAGGAGCTCTACACCATCAACGTCACACCGTTGAACGACGTGTCGGCATTGGCTCCCTTGCGAACAGAAATCGAGGTGACGTACTCGAAGTGATCACGGTCCATCCGTCCGCTTTGGGTCAAAAGCTGCCCTAGCGCCACGGCCGGCGAATGTCTCTCAGTCCCCCGGAAGCGGACGCACTGGAGTTTCGCAGTCCAGTTCACTCCGCGCCTCCAGCGCATCCCGTCAGTGCAGTGTCTGCACAGCAACACGAATGCTTCGCTCGATTTCGACAAGCGACTTTTCGCGATGGGCTTCGCATTCCACCAGATGCTCCTTGAGGATCATCTCGATGCGCGCGGGATCAGTCCCCGACATCGTCTGAAAATTCCGAAACTTCTCTTGCTCGTTGCGAATTGCTCGATCGAATTCCCTGCGTGCAAACTCCAGGGCTGCTTCAATTGTTGTCATGTTGAGTTCCTTGCATTCCGCCCCCGCTTCACGATCAAAGTCCAAACACGGCCATCACCCGGTGTCACGCCTGTTGTGGCGACGTTGCAGTGCCAGAGCGAGCCTCCAAATGTCGTGAGGTCCCCTGGCTTGTACTGCTTGTCCGGCGCGAATATCCCGTTGTAGGAAATCTGCGGTGCCTGCTCCAATTCCGCGATGCGCTTCTCAAGCTTTAACCGCTCTTCGCGACTGAAGGCGATCGCCGTTCGCATCTCCGTCCAAAGCGCGGCAAACATACCCATCGATCGGAGGTGCTGGCCAAACGTGTACGCGAGCGGGATATCCGTCGTTTCGGCCAAACCGTCCGAGAATTCGCGCATCACGGAGTCGACGTACCCAATGGCCGCGCGGCGAAACTGAACGTCGAGATCGTACATGCGTCGCTGGTCTTCGTGGGGCACGGCGTGGAGTTGCCCCTCGCAGAACGCCTTGTATCCTTGACGATGGTCGTCAGAAATCAAGGAAGGTGGAAGTCGCGGGTGCATGGCTAACTTCAGCCTCCTGATCGCAATTCAAGGGCGATTTGGTGCGCGCGCTCGCCGATGAGATATCGGGTGTTGTCGCCGTGCGATGCCATGAACGCCTGCGCGATCTTCATCTCAATAAGTTCAACGCGGGTGAATTTCCGTCCCGTGCCAGACCGGCGCGGACCTGCCGCTTTCAATGCGTTGATCTTGTCTCGATAAAAATCAACGTTGCTCGTGTGTCCGACGGCAAGCGCCCTGCCCAGGCTAATCTCACAACTCCAGAGATCGGCATCTGTTGGCCCCGCGAAAACAACTCCATGTTTTGCCATTCGGTGCCTTTCAATGTGAGAACGCACAAAACCAACCCAGAAATTAGCAGATCTGTTTCGCCGACGGCGTTACGTGTCACGCCCCAAACGTCACGCTCGGAACTGCCTCCTCGCTGCGAGCTGCAAAATGGCGTTTCCGATCGCGGTCAAGCTTTCGGCATCCCACTCCTCAAGGGCTCCTAAATCTACGAGTTGGTCGGCAACTTGGCCCTTGTCGGCTTCAACCGGCACAATGCACTTGCCGCGCTTAAGGCGGTCGCGGTACCGGCGCATGCGCTGAGCGGCGGCCGTGGATGAAAGGTTGGCTCTCATTTTTGGACCTCCCGGGCTAAATGGCGTCAAGATGGGCAACCCCCGTTTGGGAATCTGGTCCCATCGCATAAGGACCAGCCGGTGCGGTTCTCGGGGCTTTGCAGGCCGGTTTCGAGTCCACCCCCCGGTGTCACCGGCTTTCGATCCGCTGCGCCGCGCTCGCGCCTCGACATCTGTCCCAAATGAGACAGATGTCGAGACAACGAGCCGCACCAAGCGGCCGAAACGGCGGTTGCCAAGCGGACTCTGACATTCCATTTTCTCCGCCACCTGAGATGCACAGCCGTCGAGCGCCGCCCGCCATGGCGTCACCTGGCGCAAGGTGCGGACCAGCGTCGCCCGGTCGCATTCGAGCAGATCGGCGGCCCTTGTTGATCGAGAACAGGTTCTTCACGGGTCCTTTGGTCTCCGACGCCTTGTTGTTGTGGTTCCCCTAGAAAAAATCATCCTAGCCAACCCGGGCGCTGCTGCCCGACCCGCATTGGCGGGTGGTCAGGAAGAACCTAGTGCACTCTGGATGTCTGAGGGACCAATCCGGACCAATGAGGTGCGGAGGAAGAGCCGTTCCAAATCTTTCCTGATCCATATGGCTGCATCGCGCGCAGGCTCCGTCTCGAACTCGATCCATCGCGGATCGATGACGTATTCGCCTTCGGGTTGCCCAAGCAGGCATGGCGCGCAAATAACACTGCTTGCAGGTACGGTGGCCTTCAGCACAACAGCATCGTTATGGCCGCCCACGGGCAACCCTTTCGTCGCTAACCTGATGGGATCAACATTTTCGACGCCCCAAAGCGCAAACTTGAGTGCTATGTGCGGCGAGCGGGTCCACGACGGTTCAAGCCTCGCGGCCGTGATCTGGCCACGATAAAGGGTCACTTGCCCGCCGTCATAAGGCGGGAGCAACTTGCGCAACAGCGCAAAGCACAAGGGGTCGTCATCGATTAAGCTGCGGACCCGCCAGCCCACTCGCATCCAGACATTGAGAAATCGAGCCTGCGCGTCTGGATGCACTGCATCCAATTGCGCGATGCATTGTGCCGCGTACTGCCAAAGTCCGTGCCACGTAAGCAGGCCCAGACCGCGAGGGCTGATTGCAATCCAACGGCGGCGGCCGTAGTCAGACGTGCGGCAGTCTTCACCAGTCACACAAGCCTCGATCAGGCGATCAATAATACGCTGCTCCGGGGGCTGATGAGACGCACGTCATTCGTGCAGGTAGACTCTTGCATTTGGCTTCCCTCCTGAAATTAGTTTCGGCGCGATAATCAATGCCGAGACGTCGCTATGTGCGGCGCCCAATGGCGGGGCACGGGCCGTCAACTTCTCCTTCTTCCGACCCCACGTCCTCCGGACAGACGGACACCCCTATAGGGGTGTGTCCGTGTCCGTCCGGAAACGGACAAGCAGACAAGACCGGACATTGTCCGTTTTTGTCCGCTGTCCGCGCTCTGCTCAGCCATCATCGCGCACCAGCCAGACCAATCCATCGAGGCAG
>NZ_JADPIQ010000137.1:0-58203 GCF_023073015.1 Bradyrhizobium sp. 87 | reverse complement strand
GCCCTTGGCCTCTCGCACCCGAACGCTGCCGCGTCCACCGCAAGCCCGGCTCGCGAACATGACGACCACAAGATCGCCCCTCAAGGATGAGCCGGGATGGCCAACACATACGCCGTTTCCGAATTTCGGTAAAGCGGAATATATTTGTGGAGAGGGGTTGACGGGATGGCGGGTGTTTTGCCCGACGGGCAGTCCTCCCATTCAACCTGCCACGGCCTTCTAGTCAAGCGACGCGCCTGCTCCGATGGAGAAGGCGAGTTCACCCTCTATCCACCACGCACTCCGCACCATCAATAACATAGGCTGCGTGACGAAAATCCCTGATGGTGGCGAGCTTGCCGGCGGACCAGTCGAGAAGCATGAAATATTTCGCCCGCCCGGCCGGCTTATTCGGATCGAACACGAGGATCGCGGGACGTCCCTCGACCTGCCCCGTCACCAGGTGCCAGTCGCTGTTCTTCGAATAATTGCCGAAATAGTTCGACACCTCGGCCTTGCCTTTCAGCCTGGTACGGTTGACGAGCTCGAGCCTGACGTCGTCGGCGATCATGGCGCGGATCGCGTCGAAGTCGCGGGCATTGAAATGGCCGACATAGGCGTTGAGTCGCGTGCGATCTGCTTCCGACAGGCCCGGCTGCGGCACATCGTCGGGCTCTCCGGCGAACTCCCGCAGCTGCGTGCGTCCGCGATGCAGCGCGGCCTTCACCGCCGGCAGGCTGAAATCCATGATGTCGCAGACCTCGGCAAGCGAGCAGCCGAGCACGTCCATCAGGATCACGCTGGAGCGCTGCGCCACCGGCAGCCGCATGAAGGTGCGAAGGCTGGTCGCGGCGATCTGGCGGCTTTCCACATCATCGAGCTGGTCGGCAATCATCTCCACCTCTTCAGCCGAGTGCAGCGCCTCCTGCCGGTTGCGGCGACGCAGGAAATCCAGCGCGGTGTTGTGCGCGATGCGAAACAGCCAGCCCTCCGTATTGACGGGCGTGACCGATTGCAGCGCTTCCATCGCCTTGATCAGCGCATCCTGCAACACATCCTCACCGTCGATGACCGAGCCGACCATGCGGGCGCAGTAGCGATGCAGTTTCGGCCGCATCCGCGCCAGCAGGGCCTCGGTATCGATGGTGGCCAGCGGGTCTGGCGCCATTGCTCCTCCGCTTCGCTTGTTCAGGACTCGTCCAGCATACGATAGTTGCCGACGATCCTCACATCACGAACCAGCGGCGGCTCCGCGCAGCGGTCGCGGATGCCGTCCTGGAACGTCTGAAATGCCTTGAGTTTCGGAATCGGGCTCGAGCCGTTTTCGGCCGCGGCCTCGACAAGATGGATGAAGGTGTCGTCCTCCAGCCGTAGCGTCAGGTAGCGCACGCCGTCCGGGCCGGCCGCCTTCAATTCGGCAAATACGGCCGAAACCAGCTCGGCATTCCGATCGGCCAGCTCCGGCCTGGCCTTGTACCTGATCAACGTCCTTCTCATCGCGCGCTCCTTGCTGATGTCGCGACCTGGTTCGCTCAAAATCGGGCAAATGGCCGCATCACCCCTAGGACGTTTGCCGGCAGGCGAAGGATGCGGCCCGGAACAAATTATTATTGGGCGCATCCTTTGCCGCTCAGCCCTCGTCTAGCCCGCAGAACGCGCCGCGACAGGCTGGCGCGACACACGGAGACAGGGCGATGCAGACCCCGATCAATCGCGCCGCGCAGAACTGGGTGCTCGGCGTCACCGCGCTGGCATCCTTCATGATGGCGCTCGATGCCATGATCATCACGACAGCATTCGCGACCATCCGCGCCGAATTCGGCAGCCCGGTCGAGACGCTGCAATGGACCGTCAACGCCTTCAATCTGACCTTTGCCGTGCTGCTCCTGACCGGCTCCGCACTCGGCGACCGCTTCGGTCGCCGCCGGATGTTCGCGGCCGGGCTCGCCCTGTTCGTCGTTGCATCGGCGGCCTGTGCGCTCGCAGGCAATGCCACCGCGCTGATCGCCGCCCGCGCGCTGCAGGGCGCCGGCGCCGCGCTGGTGATGCCGCTGGCAATGGCGATCCTGAGCGGCACGTTCGGCCGCGAGGAGCGCGCTCGCGCGCTCGGCATTTTCGCCAGCATCACCGGCTGCGCGCTGATCATCGGTCCCGCCATCGGCGGCTTCATTACCGAACATTTCGGCTGGCGCTGGGTGTTCTGGATCAACCTGCCGATCGGCCTGATCGCGATCGCCCTGGTACTGGCACGCTTGCGCGAAAGCTTCGGCCCGGCCGCCGCATTGGACATCCCCGGACTGGCGCTTGTCGCGCTTGCGGCGCTGGCGTGGGTGTGGAGTCTGTTGCGCGGCAACGCCGTGGGTTGGGCGAGCGCCGAAATCATGGCCGCGCTGATGGCAGGCCTGGTGTTCACAGCCGGCTTCGTTCTCTGGGAATTGCGCGCGACCGCGCCAATGGTGCCGATGCGGCTGTTTGCATCGCGGGCGCTTGCCTCCGGCATGTCCGCCAGCGTGCTGTTCTACGCCGCGATGTACGGCGTCTTGTTCCTGCTGCCGCAGTTCCTCCAGACCGCGCTGGGCTTCGACGCCTTCGGCGCCGGACTTCGCCTGCTGCCCTGGACCGCGACGCTGTTCGTCACCGCCCCGATCGCCGGCGCGGTCGTCAACAGGTTCGGCGAGCGGCCGCTAGTGGTGACGGGATTGCTGATGCAGGCGATCGGACTTGGCTGGATCGCGGAGCTCGTGAGCTCTGCGGTTACCTACTCCGCCCTGGTCGCGCCGCTGGTGCTGGCCGGCGTCGGCGTCTCGATGGCGATGCCGGCAGCACAGAACGCCATCCTGAGCTCGGTCGCGGTGGCCGAAATGGGCAAGGCGTCCGGCATCTTCAACATGGGCCGCTTCCTCGGCGGCATGTTCGGTATCGCCGCGCTGGTGGCGAACTTCTCGGCGCATGGCGGGGTCGATTCGGCCGCGCATTTCGAGAGCGGATTTGCCGCGGCGATGAGCCTCGCCGCGACGCTGTCACTGGCCGGCGCGATTGCGGGGTGTTTCCTGCCGGCACGGCGGCGGACCGCCGGAGCAGCCGCGCCGCAAGATGCGTGACACTGACAGCCATCAAAGCCGGAGGCGAGATGATCGCTTCGCGACCAAGTGCTGGCCTTCAATGATCGGCTAGCAGGTAGAATACCGGTTGCAGTTTCGACCACGCCGCCGCCGCGCCCAAGGCACTGTCAGGGCGCGGCGGCCTTGCGGACGATGCCGGCTGCGCGATCGGACTCGCGCTGGAGCTCTTCGCGGGTAACGATCCCGGTTGGCCCTGTGGCCGCGTCGACATCGACCGCGGCGACGCCCCCCGGCAGCGCCTTGACGTCGCTCCTCGATCACCTGCCCCGGCGAACAAGCGAATGCGCACGGGGCCGCGACGCCTTGGAGAAATTCTCTGGTTGGCGAAGCTATCGAGGCACGAAACCGAGAGATACTCGGTGATCTTCTCGGGCTCCAGGAGCCCGAGCTGGAACGAATGCGCAAAGACGGGGTCATCTAGCCCGTTGGGCAGCATCCTGTGACGATACCAACCGATTCTGCAGCAGCGGTCCCCTGCGGCGACGGGGCAGAAACAAAGGAAAGTCTCGCAGCAATCCGACCGCAAAAACGCCGACAACAAAACGTCGCACGAGACCCGTTTTGTTCTCAGCGACCCTTCTCGTCAGTTCTTGAAGAAGAGGGCTTATGCTTGGTGGGCGCACCAGGGCTCGAACCTGGAACCCGCAGATTAAGAGTCTCATCTTTCACAATAACTTTCAGCTACTTAGCTGTAAAACGCCGTCACAACAGCACTATCGAAATCAACAGGTTACAGACGAAATGTAAATTGCTCGGCGGCGCCTTCTGTACCTGCGACCGCTGCGTCCCGAACGCAGTGTACATCTTCTAAGTTGTTGATCTTTCTCTCATCGGCAGGTGCTTCCGTCCCGTTTTTGTTCACGCTCGTTTCACCCAATTCGTTGCGATTTCGTTGCGGCGGCGGCGAGGGAGAACGGCGCTCGGCGCGTCAGTGGGATCTTGGACTTGCGGCGGAGCAGCCGAGGCCTGCGAGGGTAAGCGTATTAGATTATGCGGTGATCTGTCGGGGGTTCGAGTCACTAGGGTGCTACCGTCTTTCCCCAACCAACCAGACCTGCGATATCTGATCCGATCCTTCGCGTGAGGCAGTTCATGGGCCTCGCACGATGGTCTGCACGGGTTGAACCATAATGGGCACGCACAGCAAACGGTCGCTGCCGTAGATGCTCGACACCCGGGCGCCACCGAAGTGCCGCCTACCGCTCGACACACGACACAACGACCCGGCAGAAATTGAAGGTGAAGCGTCCGTAGAGAAAGCCGCTTCCTGGCTCCAGTGCAGCCAGGCGATACGAATTGCCGAGAGCGCGGATAATCTCGACCATTTCCATGAATTCATGGTGCGTCAGCGCCGGGTGACGAAGCATGACATCGCGACACTCTCGAATGACATCGTCGCGGGCAAGTTCGGCAAGCCCTCCGTCAGCAACGCACGTCATATGCGCAAGGCCGCCTCGGGGTTGTTCAACTGGGCGGCTGAAGCGGGCCGCGACCATGTGACGGCCAGCCCCTGCGGACAAACTAAAACACCTGCACTAAGCCGACGTGCCCGAAATCCAACGACGGTCGATCTGAATCGCGACGATTACGAGGAACGGTCGAAACAGAGTGCCACGATCACGTGGCAGAGCGGACGCTGAATCGGTAAACCGCCGAGGTCTGCTTAGGCCGGCGGCTCCTCCACCGCGTCTTCAATTAGCTTGGCGGGCCTCGATCTCACCTCTTTCAATGGTAAGCGTCACGTCGGCAAAGGTTTCGAGCAGCTTTGGATTCGACTCGGTGATCAGCAGCGTAATGTCCTTATCCTGCAAACGAAGCCGCCGGAGTGCTTCCGCATATCGCTGCGCTAACACAGGCGCGAGACCCTGAAATGGCTCATCCAGGATAAGCAGCCGGGTACCAAGCATAAGCGCCCTCCCAAGCGCCACCATCTTGCCTTGGCCGCCCGAGACCGATCCCGCCGGACGTTTGGCAAGCTCTTTGAGTTCCGGCAGCACCGAATACGCTCGCTCCAGCCGCCGCCGCGTCTCGTCCGGATTCAGCTTGGCGACACGACCGGGAAGCAAAATATTTTCTTCGACGGTGAAGGCGGAAAACAGACGCCGGTCCTCAGGCGCGTAGCCAAGACCCAGCGACGGCCGGCGATGCGGCGCGATCGCTCCAAGATCTTCGCCGCCCAGACGAACGGTGCCGCTCGCTTTTGTGAAGCCCATGATAGTGCGCACGGTCGTGGTCTTGCCGGCGCCGTTTCGCCCGATAAGCGCTGCGCTCACACCCGGCAGCAGCGAGAAACTCACATTTCGCAACACAGGCGCGTCAGCAATCGCGACGTTGACATTCTCGAAACTCAGCATCGGTGTCATATCCCGATCACCTGTTCCCGGACCTTCGGGTCCGCCAGAACCTCAGCCGGCGTCCCAACCATCTGGATCTTGCCGACATTCCACACGGCGACGCGGTTGGCATAGCGCTCCACCATATCCATGTCGTGCTCGACGAAGACCGAGGTGACTTTCTCCTTTGCCAGCGCCGTGGTTAGAATGTCCATGATGGTGAGTTTCTCTGATGACGCGACGCCCGAAGTCGGCTCATCCATCAGGAGGAGCTTTGGCTTCAGCGCGAGCGCGAGTGCAATATCGACCAGCTTGCGTTGCCCTTCGGGCAGTTCGCGCGCCGTTCGTTCCGCATACGATTTGACACCGACGAGATCCAGCAGCCGCTTCATTTCCGGCACTTCCGGCATGAGAGAAAGAGCCTGGAAACCAGACGGACGGCCTCGCAGGGAGGCGGCCGCGATCAACATGTTCTCCATCACGGTCTGGTCGAGGAACAGCTGTGGTATCTGGAAGGCGCGGGCAATGCCGAGCCTGGTGATCGTACGTGGCAGCTGCGCGGTGATGTCGTGGCCGAGAAAGGTAACGGTGCCGGCTTGCGGCCGAAGATAACCGGTCGAGATGTTGAGGAACGTCGTCTTGCCGGCCCCGTTCGGCCCGATGATGGCAAGGTTTTCGCCTTCCAGGACGTCGAGGTCGATGCCATCGGCGGCGATGACGCCGCCGAACCGGATCTTGATGTTCTTGGCAGAAAGCAGGACGTTGGCCATTAATGCCCTCCCCGCCCGGATTGACCGTAGCGCTGGCGGAGGCCGATAAGGCCGTTCGGCGCGTAAAGAATGATGACGACCAGCACGACGCCGAGAATGAGCTGCCAAGAATCCGCCAGATGCGCCGCGGCATAGAACCGTACGCATTCGAACATCGCCGCGCCTGCAAACGCACCGAAAGCATGGGCGCTGCCACCGAGGATCGCGATGAACACGAACTCGCCGGACTTGGTCCAGAAGCCGAATTCGGGGGTCGCGATCTGCTGAATGATCGATACCAGAGTGCCGCCTATGCCGCCGAGAAATGCGGAGAACACGTAGCCGATGAGCAGCACGCGCCGCGCCGACATGCCAAGATATTCGAGCCTGGTTTCGTTAGATTTCATTGCCCGCAACATGTGACCGAGCGGGCTGTCGAGATAGCGTTGCACGCCGTAGAAGGCAGCAATCGCGACCAAAAGGCTCACGTAGAGAATAACGTATTGGAACGTCTCCGGCGTGAACGAAAACCCAAACAAGCCAGGACGGGCGACCCGGATGCCGTCCGCGCCGTTAGTGTAGTGGAACATTTTCTCGAGCAGCGACCACAAGACCATGGAGAATGCCAGGTTCAGCATTCCAAAGAAAATTTCCCTGTAGCGAACCACGAACAGGCCGACGATCAGGCCAAAAACGGTAGAGGTTATGCCTCCCAGCGCGAGAAAGATCAGGATATCGCCGCCGCCGATGTACTTGCCCCAGAACGCCGCGGTATAGGCGCCGGTGGCGAAGAACATCGCGTGTCCGAACGATACTTGTCCCGCCTGCAGCAACAGGACGATGCCGAGCACCACGATGCCCTTGGCGAGGATGAGCGCGAATAACGTCGCCCAGCTCGCGACGAAGAGCGGCAGTACCGCGCTGGCCAGAAACAAGATGATTGCGACTGCCGTGATCGGCTTGATACGGCCCGCCATCAGATTTTTCTCATCTGCACCGTACCGAACAGTCCGAACGGACGCACCAGAAGCACCAGTACCATCAGCAGATAGGGTACGAGAACTTCGAACTCCGGCTGCAGATAGATGACGAAGGCGCGCGTCAAACCGATCATAAGGGCCGTAAGGGCGGTGCCCTCGATCTGCCCCAGACCCGCAGTGGCTGCCACCGCGAACGAGAGCACGATCATGTCCGCGCCCATGCCGGGCACCAGCGACGTGGTCGGCGAAGCAAGCGCGCCGCCGAGCGCCGCCAGGCTCGCCCCGATGATGAACGTAATAGAGTAGACGCGTAGGGCGTCGATGCCGATGGCGGTTGACGCCTCCCGATCCTCGGTTACTGCTAGAATCACGGCTCCCGCAAGAGTTTTCCGCAAGAAGTAACGCAGTCCGAACAACGTCGCGACTGCCACGCCTGGAAGCAGGACGACCTGGTAGGACGTATAGTTCACGCCGAATACGCTGATGTTCGGCAACAGCTTCAAGGGCTCAGCAGCGAAGATGGGCTGCACGCCCCAGATCAGACGCTGCAGATTGTCCATGATCATGAAGGCCGCGAAGGTGATCAGGAGCTGCAACACGTCGTCTCGTCCGTAAAGCGGCCGCAACAGGAAGCGCTCGATGAAACCGCCGCACACAAACCCTATGACGATGGAGGCAACCAGCAATGCGGGATAGGTAAGCCACGGCGACACCTGCGCAATCACGAGGCTCAACGTCGCGGCGAGATAGGCGCCAAAGGCATAAAGCGACCCGTGCGCGACATTCACCACGCGAAGCACACCGAAAATCAGGCTCAGCCCGACGGAAACCAGGAACACCAAGGCGGCGTAACTGATCCCGTCAAGGACGGCCAATATGGCGAGAGTCGAATTCATGGAGACCTTCAGGAAAGCCGTCCTGCGGTTTTTGCCCGGAGGACGATGATCTGGCCTACTGCTTGAAGGTCGGAACGTCCATTTTAACGAATTCCGGCTTGAGCGTCTTCAGCCACTCGACCGAGCGCACGCCCGCCGGATTGGTGATCACCTTCGGATCAAAGATCATCATGTTGTCGAGCAGTTTGAAGTCATAGCCCGGGAAAGACTTGGTGACGCCGACGAGCTGCGCTTCCAGACCTTGGTTGTCCTCGGGCCTCAGCGTGATCGGCCGGCCGAAACCGGTCGCGAACTCGGTGCCGGAGGTTGCGTCTACGACCTGCTCCCGTGTCGGCCAGTTGCCGCCATTGGCCTTGATCGCCTTGTCATAGGCAGCTTGCAGCGCCGTGAAAGCCTGCGCCATGTGGTAGACGGGGTAAATCGGCCAGGCGCCGGTCTTTGCCTTGAATGCCTCGGCAAACGCCTTGAAGGCCGGATCGTTCTTCTTTTCAGGATGCAGGAACCAATGATCGCCACGCGCGCCGACGATCAGGCCTTCCGGCAGATCCTTGCCCAGTCGCTGGATCGAGGATTCGCCGATGCCCAACACGAAGGTCGACTGTTGCAGCAGGCCGCGTTGACCGGCCTGACGGACCAGCGTGTCGAGATCGCCGCCCCAGGAGGTGGTTAGAACGACATCCGGCCGCAATGCCAGTAAGCGCGAAACTTCGGTGGAATAGTCCGGCGCACCGAACTTCGGAAAAAGCTCCGCCAACACCTGAACGTCGGGCTTCAGCGCCTTCAATGCGGTGGAGAAGATTTCCCAGCTTTCGCGGCCCCACGCGTAGTCCTGATTGACGACCGCGATGGTCTTAAAGTCGGGCTTTGTCTTAAGGAGATAGACGAGCACCGCCAGCATCTCCGGCGTGCCGTTAGCCTGCGTGCGGAAATTGTAGCGATATTTCTTCGTCTCCAGAATAGAAGCCGCACCGCAATCCCACATAAAGTTCATGACTTTGAGGTCTTCGGCGACCGGGACAAGCTGATTGCAGCTGCCCGAGGAGATGGAGGCGAAAGTCACGTCGACCTTTTCGTCTTGCACCATGCGCCGGTAGTTCGAGACCAATGCCTCGCCGCCGGCGCCTTCATCGATGAAAGACAGTTTTACCGGTACACCGCCGATTCCGCCCTTCTTGTTGAGGTCTTCTGCAATCATCTCGGCCGCGGCCTTTGCCGGTACGCCGAATACGGAAGCCGGTCCCGACAGGAAAGTGGTGATACCGATCTTGATTTCCGGCGGCTTGCTCTGCGCAAGCGCAGCGCCCGTAAAAGCTGTGATGACTAGACCGGCTGCAACTGCGGCTTTCAGCAAAAGCATTTGAATCTCCCCATTTTTAACTTGCGTTGACCGGGCGGCCATCGCGATTTTTCTTGCCGCGACGCTACTTATAATTCTGAAATATTGCCAGCACTTACTAGTTGCTGGGGTCGTGTCCCCGGTGGTGGTGTAGCTCGGTAGAGCAAAGCCGCCCGGATGCGCGCCTTCAAATAGCGCCGTAGCGGGCGGGCAGCTTTGCGGTGGTCACCGGCAGTTCTCCGGTAGGATCGGGTTGCGACACGCCAACGCAACCGAGGAACCACCGATGACCGAAGACATGATGAACCTGCGCACGCTCGTAGAGAAGACCCCCGACGCCGATCTGCTGCGCGAGATGATCGGCTTTGCCGCCCAGCGCCTGATGGAGCTGTGGAAGGCCAGACCGGGGCGGCCTACGAAGAGAAGAGCCCCGAACGCCTGGCCCAGCGCAACGGCTACCGCGACCGGATCTGGGAGACCCGCGCCGGCGCGGTTGAGCTGCACATTCCCAAGCTGCGCGAGGCTCCTACTTCCCGGGCTTCCTGGAGCCGCGACGCATGGCCGAGAAGGCGCTCACCGCCGTGGTGCAGGAAGCCTATGTGCAGGGCGTCTCGACCCGCTCGGTGGACGACCTCGTCCAGGCCATGGGCATGACCGGCATCTCCAAGAGCGAGGTCAGCCGGCTGTGCGGCGAGATCGATGACAAGGTGAAGGCCTTCCTCGCCCGTCCGATCGAGGGCGACTGGCCGTATCTGTGGATCGACGCCACCTACGTGAAGGTGCGCCAGAATGGCCGCATCGTCTCAGTCGCGGTGATTGTCGCGGTTGGCGTCAATAGCGACGGCCGACGCGAGGTCCTCCGCATTGGCATCGGCCCTTCCGAGGCCGAGACGTTCTGGACGGCGTTCCTGCGCCAGCTCGCCCGCCGCGGCCTGCGCGGCGTCAAGCTGGTCGTGTCCGACGCCCACGAAGGCATCAAGCCCACCGTGGCCAAGGTGCTCGATGCCAGCTGGCAGCGTTGCCGCGTCCACTTCATGCGCAACGCGCTGGCGCATGCCGGCAAGAGCGGGCGGCGCGTCGTCTCCGCCTTCATCGCCACAGCGTTTGCCCAGGACGACGCCGAGGCCGCGCGAACCCAGTGGCGCAAGGTCGCCGACCAGCTCCGCCCCAAGCTGCCCAAACTTGCCGGCTTCCTCGACGAGGCCGAGACCGATGTGCTCGCCTACATGACCTTTCCGCACAGCATCGGACCAAGCTGCACTCGACCAACCCGATCGAGCGTCTCAACGGCGAGATCAAACGGCGGACCGAGGTGGTCGGCATCTTCCCCAACGATGACGCCATCACTCGCCTCATCGGCGCGATCCTGCTCGAACAGAATGATGAATGGGCCGTCCAGCGTGCCCGCTACATGGCACTGGAAACCATCGCGCCGTTGAGCGATGATCCGAGCGTCAGCATCACGGCTATCGCCAGCTGACCAGCCCGGCTCTCCAGCCGGCGAACGCGGTGACCCGCCGCCAGCTACACCACGCCACGGGACACGATCGGTGCTGGTGGGAAGGGCTTCCGCGGCTCGACAGTATATAATGAGATTGGTTCAGTATGCTCATGAACCTTACCGACCGTCCCACTTGCCCCCACTCGGAGCGGTTATCGACTGCGAAGCGTGAATGCGCGCTTGGCTACGTATGCCTCTGGAGAGAGAAGTGATCAATTTAAAGGGTGTGGTTGCACTCGCTTTCAAAGCGAACGCGCTGTCGCATCACCACTGTCCCCTGTGAGCCCTGCCGCGCATGCGATAGCAATCGTTCGACAGAGCCGTTTAGCAATTTCGAGTTCCGTTTTCCGCTTCTGCAGAATAGCTATCGCCATCGCAGAGCCAATAGTCGTCGAGCGGTTTGAAACCGTCAAAATTCACTGCCACCCCCACTGTCCAGTGGTGATCGAACCGGTCTCTGCCAATCGTCTCCACGGAAAAAGGTAATTTCTGCGGTTTGGGCTGGAGACTTTCGACGACTTCTCGCCAAGGTTGCCGGTTTCAGAGGAGCAGAGACTTTAGAGAGCCGCACAAAAATCCCGTAAAATGCGGCACTTTCAGCCAATACGGTCCCACTCTCTATAATTGAGTGACTGCTTGGCTGCGGCGGGAGAGATCGAACCTCCGAATGGCGGAATCAAAATCGCCGATGCACAAATCGGTCTATCGGCGCTTCGAGACCGGATCGGTTCTCCTCTATGACCGCATGGCGGCTTATTGGCCAGACAACATAAGAGTTCACATCGACTTCAAGCACTATTTCGGTGGAGGCGCTGCGCGGCTACCCAATGCGTCGCTGATGAAATTGAACAGAAGTGGAAAAATGCCGGCTATGTCGGGCGGCTCTGATCTACATACAACATCAAGGAAGTGGTTCTGCCGGACGGCCTTCGAGTCGCCTTGGCCTCCGTCGAGACGGACAGAGTAGATCACAATGCCGAGAGTGGACTCGCCGGCTGGCCGTCAAGAACACCGTTTGAAAAACCGTTTTAGTCCGTCGGTCTCAAACGGTTTCTCTTGCTAAGGTCTTGATTTATTTGGTGGGCGCACCAGGGCTCGAACCTGGGACCCGCTGATTAAGAGATAGCGACGGGTAGAGAACAATCAATGACTTACCAATCGCACCACTGGGTTTATCCGGCCGAAAACGGGCCTTCGTCGCAGGATCATAGTGCTCCCAGCATTGTCTATCAGCGGCACCTTGATGGTTCGCCAAATAAAATATCGATACTTCAGCGTAGACACCTGTGCTTACCAGAGTCAAAACGACACGAGATCTCCGGTTTCCGCTGCGCGCTTGACCGCGTCGATCACCCTGAGCGTTTTTAGCCCTTCGCGCCCGCTCACCACAGGCGTGGCCGTGCCGCGGATAACGCCACAGAAATTTGCGATCTGCAGGCCAAGCGGGTCTTCTTTCTCGAACCTCAGCCGCTCGCGCTCGATCGGCGCCCACCAGCTGGCCTTGCTCGGGTGATGCCACAGATCGAGTTGCGGAATGGCCAGCGATGCCCTCGTGCCGCCGATCTGGTAGCAGGTCTCCAGCGTATGCTGTAGGCCGGATTCTCTCCGGTGGTGAATTCCCAGCTCCAAGGCGACTGGATGGTATCGGAGACATTGACCGTTCCCAGCGCGCCGGACGCGAAGTGCAGGATGATCACCGCGGTCTCTTCGACCGCATTTCCACGCAGCCGATTGGATTGGGCAGCCTGTACCGCCACGATATCCCCGCACAGGTACCGCAGCAGGTCGACATCGTGGATGAGATTCACGAAAGCGGGACCCGCTCCTTTCTCGCCGCGCCAGGGCACTTCAAAATAATCGTCCGGCTTGATCAGCCAGAACATGCCATGCACTGACACGATCTGACCGAGCCTGCCGCTGTCGATCTCCGCCTTGGCGCGCTGGATCATCGGGTTGTGGCGACGGTGGTGGCCGGTTAGCAGCGGCACGCCCGCCCGCTCGGATGCTTCGACCAACGTCTGTGCCGCCACGATATCATCCGCTAACGGCTTCTCGATCAGCGCCGGGATGCCCGCAGCGATACAATCCATGCCGTTGGCCACGTGCATCTGGTTGGGGGTGGCGACAACCACCCCCTCCGGCCGGTTTTCAGAGATCATGTCCTGAACGGACGAAAACCAGTCCACCTTGAGCGATACCGCCAACTCCCGTGCAACCGGCATCGGATCGACGATTGACGATAAGACCGCCTCCGGCCGCGCGAGAATATGTTCAATGTGTCGCTTGCCGATGAGACCCGCTCCCATGACCGTCAGGCGGACGGGTGCACTCATACGATTCTATCCCTTCTCATCGAGCAGCTTGGCCAACCGACGCAAACCGAGCAGATAACCCTGAGTGCCGAAGCCTGCAATAACGCCATCAGCTCGTTTGGAAACGAACGAGCGGTGGCGGAATTCCTCGCGCTTGTGCACATTGGAAATGTGCACCTCGATTACTGTCCCCTCGAACGTGTTCAAAGCGTCTAGGATGGCGACCGAGGTATGGGTGAAAGCCGCGGGATTCATGACGATGCCGACAGCCGTCTCGCGCGCCTCGTGGATCCAGTCGATCAGCTCGTATTCCCTGTTCGACTGGTGAAAGCGCATCTCCAGAGCCAGCTCCGTGGCTAGCCCCCGACAATCTCGCTCCACATCCGCAAGCGTCTCGTGGCCATAGATGTGGGGCTGACGCTTGCCAAGCAAATTGAGATTTGGCCCGTTGAGGACGTAGACAAGACGGCTCATGGAATAACTCCGTTCAGTGATGGGCGAGGATCTCGCCAAGGAACTGCTTGGTGCGAGCGTGCTGCGGATTGCGGAAGAAAGCGTCGGGCACACCTTCTTCGATGATCTGCCCTTCAGCCATGAAGATGACACGGTCGGCAACCTGGCGGGCAAAACCCATTTCATGGGTGACGCAAATCATGGTCATGCCGTCGTTGGCGAGGCCAATCATCGTGTCGAGCACTTCCTTGACCATTTCCGGATCGAGAGCCGAAGTCGGTTCATCAAACAACATGACCTTGGGCTGCATGCAGAGAGCACGCGCGATCGCGACACGTTGCTGCTGACCGCCCGAGAGTTGCGCCGGATACTTCTCGGCCTGCTCGCCAATGCGCACCCGCTCGAGATATTTTCGCGCGCTCGCCTCCGCTTCGGTCTTGCTGATGCGGCGCGCGCGAATGGGCGCGAGCATGCAGTTCTGCAAGACCGTCATATGCGGAAAAAGGTTGAAGCTCTGAAAGACCATGCCGACGTCCTGGCGTACGACATCGATGGCTTTGATGCTGTCGTCAAACCGATGACCGTTCACCACGATACTGCCCTGCTGGATTGCCTCCAGGCGGTTGATACAGCGTATCAGCGTCGACTTGCCCGAACCGGACGGACCGCAAAGCACGATCTTTTCCCCTCTGCGCACAGTGAGGTCAACGTTGCGGAGAGCCTGATACCCGCCGTACCATTTCTGCACGCCCTTCATTTCGATCAGGATCTGGTCCTGCATGGATTCGGCCTCCGTTATCGGACGGCGGCCAACGCGCCCAGCGCGTCGGCCGCTTGCAGTGACTATTGAACTGTGAACGGAACGCCGGGGACCGAGTCGGGGAAGACCGGCACGGGCGCCTTCATCCACTTGGCGTAGAAAGCGGCCAATTTGCCATTGGACTTGATCTGGTCGACGAATTTGTTCGCCGTCTCGTTCCACTCCTTCTCTCCGAGGCGCGTGCAGGCCCCGTTGTACAAGGCGGTGAAGTGAAGCTTGGGCTCGAACCCAAGTTCCGGCTTTGCAGCGTTCAGACGCTGCGGGTAGAAGCTGTTTGCCCCGACCGCCTGCACCTGACCCGAGAGCAGTGCCTGGATCGTGGCCGCGTCATCATCAAACCTGCGGATTTCGGCGCCCGCAGGAGCATTATTGGTTACCTGGGTGTCCTGCGTGGAGGAGCGTGGGACGCCGATAACGTACTTCCCCATATCGGCGTTACTGTTGATCGGCGTTGCCTGGGCAGCGACAAGTGTAATCTCATTGGCAACATAGGGTTTGGAATATTGTACCACCTTCGCACGCTCGGGCAGCATGGCCATGGTCGCGAACAGAATGTCTACGCGGCCTGTGGTCAGCGCCGGAATACGATTGGCCACCGCCAGCGGGACGAACTCGGCCTTCACGCCGAGATATTCAGCGAAGGCACGCCCCATGTCGGCATCGATCCCATCCTGCTTTCCTGAGCTATCGACATAGCCCCAGGGCGGATTATCGCCCTGAATGCCGATGACGACGACGCCCTTCTTCTTCACGTCCTCCAGAGTGCCCGCCTGCGAGCCGCCTGCGACAACGATGGCCGACAGCGTCAGCAGCGTAACGCCGAGTTGGCGGCGATTGAGCGAAAACAACATGAGTATCTCCTCCTGGTGATGGCTGTGTTTGATTGAGTAGGTGCGCCGAACCTACCTTTGACCGGCCAGGGCGAGCCTGGCCTCCATCCGACTGCCCCACCACGAGAGTGGCCAGCAGAGGATGAAATACATCGCGCCGACCACACCGAAGACGAGCAACGGCTGGTAGGTCTGGTTCGACACGATTTGACCGGCGCGGGCGAGTTCGATGAAGCCGACGATGGCAGCGAGCGAGGTACCCTTGATGAGCTGCACGAGATAGCCAATGGTCGCCGGCAGCGCGATGCGAATGGCTTGCGGCAGCACGATGTCGCGCATGCGCGCGGAATAGTGTAGACCGAGCGCCATCGCGGCCTCGGTCTGACCGCGAGGCACGGCCTGGATTGCGCCGCGCCAGATCTCGCCCAGAAAAGCCGAGGCGTTGACGGTGAACCCAATCGCGACCGCAACGAATGCTGACAGCTTCAATCCGAGGAGCGCCAAGCCGTAATACACCACGAACAGTTGCAGCAGCAGCGGTGTCCCCTGGAAGATTCCGATATAGATCCGAACTATCCATTCCACGGTCGTGCGACCGCAGGTGCGCAACAATGCGACGACCAGGCCGGCGGTACAGCCACCGACGAATGCAACCAGCGTCAGGAGTACCGTCCATTGCAGACCACGCAGGAGGAAGCCGAACTCGGGAACGCCGAAATGCGGTGTCATGATCTGTGCTCCTCAGCGCGTCGGATATGAGAAGAAGCGGTGAGAGATGATTGCGAAGCCCGCCATCAGCAGCCAGGAGATCGCGAGGTAGAGGAAAGTGACGAAAAAATAGACCTCGAAGCTGCGGAATGTGTCGCTTTCGATTCGCTGCGCGACCGACGTCAATTCGTAAGCCGACACAGCCGAACAGATCGACGAGGTCAGCGTCAGCATGATGAACTGTCCCGTGAGCGAGGGATAGATCGCGCGAAGCGCGGGCTTGAGTACGATGGAACGGAATACCTGCCCTTTGTGCAGTCCGAGCGCGTAGCCAGCCTCGATTTGCCCTTTGTGAATCGATTGCACGCCGCCGCGGATGATCTCGATGGCGTACGCGCCTCCGTTGACGCCGAGTGCGATAATGGCCGTGGCGGTCGGATTGAGCTTTACCCCGACGAGCGGCAGTGCAAAGAACAGAAAGAAGATCTGCACCAGGAACGGCGTGTTGCGCACGATTTCGACGAAGCCGATCACGATGGCGCGCAACCAGGCCGCCTTCGCATCGCGGGCCGCGACGCCCGCGACGCCGATGATCATTGCGAGCGTCATGCCAGCAAGCGCCAAACCCAATGTCCCCACGCAACCCCACAGCAACGCGGGCATTGCGTGCCAAACCACCGAGAAATCGAGCGTGTAGCCCATCTTGCGTTTCCTCTCGGGCGTTGTGCGTGCCGCTCGCCCATCGGCCGGGTGTCACCCTCCCAGGGATGCGAAAGTTGCGAAGAAGACGTCTGGATCAGGCGAGACGCCCGTGAACAGGCGGAACGCTTCGGTGCCCTGGAAGATAGCCATTCCGCCACCATCGACCGTGCGGCAGCCGAGGGCCCGCGCCGCGCGCAGCAGCGCGGTCTCCAGCGGGAAGTAGATGATCTCGGCAACCCAGAGACCGGAACACAGCATCGCCAGCGGCAGCGGCGTTCCCGGATATTTGTCCATGCCGATCGGCGTCGCGTTGACAATTCCGTCTGCGGCCGCCACGGCGGCGGCAACATCCTGGCCGACCCTCAAGCGCCCTTCTACAAATCGAGAGGACAAGCCGTCGACCACGCTCTGCGCCTTGGCCAGGTCGACGTCTATGATGGTCAGTTCCTGCACGCCAAGCTTCATCAGCGCGAAAGCAACCGCCGCACCGGCGCCGCCTGCGCCGAATTGCACGACGCGACCAAGTGGTGCACCTTGCATGTTGCGGCGGAAATTCTCCGCGAAGCCGAACCAGTCGGTGTTGTGGCCGGTCATTCGGCCGTTCCTGACGACCACGGTGTTCACCGCACCAAGCGCCTCGGCGTCGGGCGAAAGCTCGTCCAGCAGTGGAAGGATCGCCTGCTTGCAGGGATGGGTTACGTTCAAACCGTCAAAGCCCATCCGCCTTGCGGCCGTGAGCAATTCCGGCAATGCTTCGACGCCGAGGTTCAACTCGGTCAGATCGATCTTCTTGTAGAGATAGCGGATGCCAGCGGCGTCGGCGGCCGCTTCGTGCATGGGCGGCGTGCGAGACGCCGAGATGCCGCTGCCGATCAGGCCGACGAGAAAGCCGGGTTTGCGATGCATTGTCGGCGTCGTCCGTCAGCTCAATGGAACAGTCAATTCGGCGATGACCTGGGCCGTGCTCGGTCGCACGCCGCGCCACCAGACGAAGGCTTCCGCCGCCTGCTCGACCAGCATGCCGACGCCGTCAGCCAGTTTGGCCACGCCTTCGGCGCGGGCCGCTTGCAGAAAGCGAGTCAATCCTTTGCCATAGGCAAGTTCGTACGCCAGCTCCGCGCCCTGGAAGACATTCCCCGGAAGCGGCGGCATTTCACCTCGCAGGCTGGCAGAGGTCGCGTTGACCACGACGTCATAGCCCTCGGCAAGGTCCGCCAGTTCAGCGTAGCCGCTCACCATCAGGGGACCACAGCCGGCAAACTCTTCGGCCAATGCCACGGCTTTGGACAGCGTTCGATTGACGAGAACCAACTCGGACGGTTGCTGGCGCAGGAAAGGCAGCAACGCGCCACGCGCCGCTCCCCCGGCGCCGAGCATCAGGACGCGCCGACCGGCCATTTTGACGCCGAGATTGGCAGTGATGTCCTGCACCAGCCCTACCCCGTCGAAATTTTCGGCGATGATCCGGTCGCCCTCGAATTTCAGGCAGTTTGCGGCACCTGCCCGTCTGGCGCTCTCTGAAAGCTCATTTGCATAAGCGAAGGCATCGAGCTTGAAAGGGGCGGTGATGTTCAGCCCCTTGGCACCCTCTGTCCGGAATTGGTCGACCCGTCGGCTGAAGCCATCGATAGGTCCCTCGATCGCCTCATAGACGAGATCCTGTCCCGTCATTCTGGCGAAAGTGCCATGGATCAAGGGTGATTTGCTGAAGCCGATCGGATTGCCAATCACCGCATAACGATCGCTCATCGCTCACTCCCGCACTGCAGCTTCGTTGTAAAGCACGCCGTCGCGCACCATCGCGTCGACGGCTTCGGCCGACAGTCCCAGCGATGCGGCAATGCGGCGATTGTCCTGCCCAAGCAGTGGCGCCGGAGTACGCACCGTAGTGTCGCAATCGGAGAACCGGAACGGCAGGTTCGGCAGCGTTACCTTGCCGAGCACCGGATGCTCCTGCTCGACCAGCATGCCGCGCGCATGGATCTGCGGATCCCTCGCGACCTCTTCGATGGTCTGCACGGGAGCGGACGGCACACCTGCTTCCTCGAGTGCCGCAAGACACGCATCCCGAGACGGCTGTGATAGCGTCCAGTTGCGCACAATCTCCATGGCTTCAGCATAATGGGCGTTCCGCGCGGCGGGCTTGGCGAAACGCTCGTCCAATGCCAGCGTGTCTCCTCCAATCAGGCTCGCCAATCGTCGCCACGCATCATCGACTTGCGCAGCGATGACAAGATTGCCGTCCTTGGCCGGAAAGACCCCGTAAACGGTCGAGTCCGGCTGTCCGCTGCCGGTTTGCTTCGGCAGGTCAGCGCCGCCCGAGAGGAAGTAACGCTGAACCGCATAGTCGTGCATCGAGACCATGCAATCGTACAGCGCCAGATCGATATGTTGGCCGCGCCCGGACGACGCACGGCCAACCAGCGCCGCATTGATAGCAGCGACGCCATGAATGCCAGTGTACATATCGGCCAGCGGCATCCGCAGCAGTGGCGGCGCTTCGCCGGGATTGCCCAATTGCGCCAGGGCCCCCGACATCGCCTCTGCGATCAGGCCGAAGCCCGGACGATCGGCATAGGGACCGGTGTGACCATAGGCGGAGACCGAGCAATAGATCAGCTTCGGATTCCGCCCCGATAGCGCTTTGTAACCAAGCCCGAGACGTTCGAGTGCGCCGGGTCGGTAATTCTCGATGAAGACATCGGCTGTGTCGACCAGCTTCATCATCATGTCGAGACCACGCTTGTCGCGCAGGTCGATGCAAAGTCCCTGCTTCCCCATATTCTGCTGTAGGAAGTAGCCGGATTGTTCGTCCTTGAAATATCCATGGGCCCGGCCTGCGTCGCCGCCCTTTGGACGCTCCACCTTGATGACCTCCGCGCCCATCGCGGCGAGGCAACGGCCCATGAACGGGCCGGCCAGGAAATGGCTGTAGTCGATGACGCGGACGCCTTTGAGCGGCAGATCTTGCGCGGTCATGCGCGCTCTCCCGCGACGCCGGTCTTCGGGCGCATCGGAATCATCAGCCGATGCTCACCGAGCTGCACCACTTCGCCGCGCTGATTAATCAGCTCCGAGGGCAGCACCACGATGCCCCACCCGTCCCGCTTTGTCTCGCGCATTGAACCCACGCGGAACTTCACGTGCACGGTGTCCCCGAGCTTGATCGGCAGCTTGAAATCCCACGTCCAGCCCAGCGACATTCCCGGGAGGAAGCGGTAGTAGGCACGGGTCTTCAAACCGTCGGCCAGCGACAGACCAAACAGCCCGTGCGCGACGCGCGTGCCGAACGGCGTTGTCTTCGCGTACTCCTCGTCGACATGGACCGGCGTGAAATCGCCCGTCAGTTCGGCGTAGGCATTTACCATTCCTTCTGTGACCGTCACCGGTGGCGTAACGCATTCATCGCCGACCTTGGCATCGTCCCAGTAGCGCTCATCTGTCATATCGCGTCTTCCTCTAGGCACGGGGATTGATCGCCAGGGCGGCTTCCACGGCGCCTGCGCTGGCTTGCAAGATTTCGACGTTGAGCCCGCCCGGCAGCTCGAGCCAGTTCGGCCCGGCGGGCAACGCCTTGGCGCCCCAGGCGGCGGCACGGGTGAGTACACCTTCGTAATCGTCGACCATGATGCCGAGATGGGCGAGACGCCCCTCTGGTCCGACGAAATTCGGATCTTCAATGAGTTGCACGCTTCCGAGCACCCAAACCTGACGCGGGCGCGTACCATCGGCGGGTTGCTCATCGCGATTGGCGAGACCAAGCACCTCACGAAAGAAGTCGACGTGACGATCAACGTCCGGCACACGGATCGCGACGTGTTCGACATAAGCGCGGGGCAATGACATTGTCTCAAGACCTTCCAGGATAGTCGCTGCGGGCGTATTCGATGCCTTTGACCAGCGCGACGAGGGTGGAATTGACGGGGGTCGGCACGTTGAGCCTGGCGCCCCAACGCACGACGGAGCCGTGGATGTAGTCAACCTCGGTCAGATTGCCGGACTGCAAGCTCTGCAGCATCGACGTCTTGAACTCGGGCGGAAGTCCGGCGGACGCCATCGTCCAGGCGCGTCGCGGATCGGTAATCGAGATCTTCACGCCGGCAGCTTGCGCAACCGCGATGCCCTCCGAGATTGCGGCCAGCGCGCAATCTTCCAGAACTGGCAGCGAATACAGGCCGCCATAAGTCAGCCCGGTAACGGCGGTAATTCCTCCTCCGGCGACGTTGATGAACAACTTGTCCCACATCGTGCCCAAGATGTTGTCGCTGAGCCGCGTGAGAATTCCGGCGCGATTAAAAGTCCCGGAGATTAGCTGCGCACGTTCCGTCAAGCGACCGTCAAGCTCGCCGATGATGGTCTCCTTGCCGAGGACCCCGGAACGAACATGACCAGGGCCGAGCAGCACACCGCCGACGTAGGTCTTGCCCGCCATGACCCGGTCACGACCAACCTCCTCCGACAGGATGTCCTCGTGACCAAGACCGTTCTGAAGCGACATCACGACCGTCCGCGGCCCGATGATCGGCGCCGCGGCACGGATGGCATCCCGCGTGTGGTAGGATTTGACGAGGACAATGACGAGGTCTGCCTCTACGCCAACCTGGGTCGCGGAAGTGCACGCAGTGACCTTCACAACGGTCTCGGCGCCAACTTCGAGCACCCGTAGGCCGCCGGCATTGATAGCGTCGACATGAGCCTGGAACGGATCGATCAGCCAGACCTCGGCCCCGCCGCGCGCCAGCGTACCGCCGATGGTCGAGCCCAAGGCTCCCGCTCCGATAAAGCAGATCCTCATCCGAACGCTTCTCCCGCGCCATTCTCGGCGTTGGAAGCACGGTAGCCGGCCGCTCGATATTTAGATATATTATGATCTTTATAGCAATTATTGTGAATCGCAATGAAGCACCAGGATCCCATCGAGACCAACCTGCTGGACCCGCGCCTGCTCAGGCTGTTCGACGCATTGTTCGCAACGGGTAGCGTCACCAAGGCAGCCGAGAAGCTCGGTCAAAGTCAGCCGACCATTTCGATCTGGCTGGCCCGTCTGCGAAAGGAATTAGACGATCCGCTCTTCGTCCGGTCAGCAGACGGCATGCTGCCGACGCCGCGCGCGGAGGCTCTGATCGGCACGGCGAGGCAGGCGCTGGAGATGCTGCGTCGCCTGGCCGAGCTTCGCAGCGACTTCGATCCGACAACCGCGAAACGCCGTTTCGCCATTTGCATGACGGATGGAAGTCACGTCACGCTGCTTCCCTCCATTCTCGCTCAGGTCCGTCGCGTTGCGCCTGGCGTTCGTATCGAGGCGACACAGATCGGCCCCGACACCCCAAGAATGCTGCAGTCCGGAAAGGCCGATCTGGCGCTCGGCTACATCTCGGATCTCGACGCGGGACACTTCCAACAGGCACTGTTTCCGCAGGATTGGGTCTGCCTGGCGAGCGCGAAACATGCCCGGATCCGCGACCGCATCACGGCAAAGGATTTCAGGCGTGAGGCACACGTCCTCATTCGCTCCGGCACCGGGCATCAGTTGCTCGCCGCTGCGCTGCAGGAGCAGAAATTAGTCCTAGACGTTGGGCTGGAGCTACCCGGCTTTTTGGGGTTGCCTGCAATCGTCGGGACGACTGACCTGATCGCCACCCTTCCAAGGCACATTGGTGAAACGCTGGCTCACTATTACGGACTGCGCGTGCTCGACTGCCCGCTGGCAATCGCCGGATTTACGGTGAAGCAATACTGGCACGCCCGCTTCCATCATGACCCGGCAAGCCAATGGCTGCGTGGCGTCTGCGCGGAGCTCTTTCAACAGCAGGAAGTGCGGGGTCTATATCGTTCCGGTCGGCCAAGGAAACGAAGGCCACGCGATTTGCAGTCGTAATGGTCCCCGGTAGCGGGGCAACGACCGCGCCCGAGGCCACCGGCCGGGCCGACTGCGGCACGGCTGCAATTCCGCACATGCGCATCTGGACCGGTTGTCCGCTTCGTTCGCCGTAGCACCCTATTCTACGATGAGGGCAAAACACCTGCCCGCCCAGCTTCCACGGTATATGTTCGGATGGAAGCCTCGGAGATAAGCCAGCATGGCCACGCCGTTTAGTTCGATTCTGGACCGAGCCTTAAAATCTGTGTTTCCAAACGCGCCCAAAGTGAAACTGCTTACCGAATGAACTCAACAGCTTGACATCTGGCTGGGGCGGGAGGGATCGAACCTCCGAAGACTCCTACGTAACCCTATGAAAAATCGTGCTTTTCACGCTGCCTTGCTGAGGCTGTAATACACGTCCGTGAGACAATGCGCAAGACGCGCCGCCAATCGATTGTCTTGGTCCGTTGCACCCACCTTGTCGTCCCTAATGCCGTCGGCTGTTCAATCTGGCATGGCGGGAGGGACTCGGACTCCGATCCGAATTCGTGGCCGAGAACAGTAATCGGCACCGCGCGTACGAACTGTGTGTTGTGGCTGAGACAAACGAGGACCTAGAACGACAACCCGCGCAAATTCTAGATGCGAATTTATCGCACGCTAAGTTACACCTCACGTATCCTGCGATCCTCGCCGTGCCTGCCGGCCGCCCGGGCGTTTCGCTCTTGCCCAACACAACGATACAAGTTGGGGGTAGTAACGGGGGCGTCGGCGAGCACCCGCCTACGGCGACACCGATTCAAGAGTATGAGGAGTGACCTTTGGCTGGATCGCGGACCCATCATTTGCCGGTGCGCAGGGGGCGCCCGCCCCCGCGTGATCCTAGGTGGATTCGGGGCCAACTCGCAGACGGCTCCGCCGCACGGCGGCTGAAGGGGCCGCTCGCTGCGGACGCGCCCTCAGAGGTCCTGGATGGCAGCCCAATCATGTTGGGGACGACGGACCTGTGGGGATGCCTGACCCTCAACGCCTGCGGCAGTTGCTCATCCAAAAGGCACGGCGGCTGACGGCATAGCCAACCCGCTCCCGAGAAGTTTCTGCAGGCAAACTCCTCAGGCTTCGGAAATCTTGTGGAGTAATGAGGCTTGGTGTCCTTCTTGAAATTCCTTGGCTGCTCACTAGTTGCTTGTCGCCCTTCGCCGGCGTTTGGCTCAGACACCCAGCGGCGCAACGCCATTGGAGGTGTATTGGGACTGATACCATTTGACCCCTGCTCCCGCTGTATCGGGAGGATTCTATGCCGAACAAGATCCCAAATGTCAGACAATCCGGCAGTGGGTGTGGCGACCGGCAAGACGCGCTACGCGCTTCGGCGAGTGCCGTCGCCAGAAAGCCACCTCAACCTGCGGCCGCAAAAGGCCTAGCGGCCGAGGAGAGCGTGCAGGTCGAACTTGCGATCGCTATACGCGACCGAGCGAGGTTCTGCGCGACCCGACATTATGCGAGGAGCAGAAGCGAGATCTGCTCCGCCGGTGGGCGTTAGACGCATACCGCCTCGTAGCGTCCGCGAAGCAAGGCATGCAGTCGGATGCGGCCTCGGAGCTCAATGAGGCCATTGATGCGCTGATCGATCTCGACGGCGGCACGGCTCCCTTGTCCAAGCTTCCGACCGTATGCTCTGCAAGACCCGGAGAAAGTGCACGGGCTGCGTGATGCGGAAGCCCGTCCGCCGTCCGATCCGCGCAGTTCACTGAGCTCCGCGCGCCTGAACCGGTTCCAATTTCGAGCACCTTGTCCGTGGACTTCAGTGCGGCCGCTTCGGTCATCAGCGCGACAATGTAGGGCTGGGAGACAGTCTGGGCGTGCGCGATCGGCGGCGCGCCGTCCTCATCGCGCCGGCGAGGCCGATGCCGCTCGTGCCGCGAGCAAGAGATCGAGGAGTTCCAGCACAGGGGCGTCAAGCGCATTATCGATTACCTCGCAGATGAATTCAGGAAAGAAAGTGGCATCGAGCTGCGGAACGACCGCCTGGCGTTACAGCGTCTCAAGGACGCTGCGGAGAAGGCCAAAATCGAGCTGTCGAGTAGCACAGAGACAGATGTCAATCTCCCGTTCATCACCGCGGACCAGCACGGACCCAAGCACCTCAACATCAGGCTGACGCGAGCCAAGCTGGAGGCGATCGTCGACGACCTCATCCAGAAAACCATTCCACCATGCCGGGCTGCCCTGAAGGACGCCGGTCTGGAGCCTGGTCAGATCGATGAAGTCGTGCTGGTTGGCGGCCAGACCCGCATGCCCAAGGTGCAGGAGACCGTCCAGGCCTTGTTCGGGCGCGAGCCGCATAAGGGCGTCAACCCCGACGAGGTCGTGGCCATCGGGGCCGCCATTCAAGCCGGCGTGCTGCAGGGTGACGTGAAGGACGTGCTGCTGCTCGACGTCACTCCCCTGTCCCTGGGTATCGAGACGCTCGGCGGCGTGATGACGAAGCTGATCAACCGCAACACCACAATTCCCGCAAAACGCAGCCAGGTGTTCTCGACGGCAGAGGACAATCAGAATGCCGTCACGGTACGTGTGTTCCAGGGCGAACGCGAGCTGGCGGCCGACAACAAGCTGTTGGGGCAATTCGACCTCGTAGGAATTCCACCCGAGATGCTGTGGCCCTCGAAGACGTCCAGCAGGGTGGTAGGGCCATGTTGACGATGAGCGCATCATACCAATGCGCCGTCCATCGAGCAGGATGCCAGTCTCGAAATTCTTCCGCGGCGACCAGCGCATCTGCTACGCGAACAAGGAATTCGAAACGCTCTTCGGCCAGGACGCGAAAGACTGCGCCGGCAAGGGCTGGTCGATCCTGGCCGGGTTCACGGACGAAAGCGATCCGAACGTCTCGCTGGATCTGGCCGTGCTGAAGGACGGAGGAGAGTTTCTCGGCACCTTCCGGGCGGAGCGGCCTAGACCGCTCCTGGTCGAGGCCTTCTCCGGTCTCATTCAAAACGAGGACGGGACCGAGAACTATCGCATCGCGGCGCTGATCGACATCACCGACAGGGCGCGTGCCGAGCGTGAGGAGTATGCGCGCCGGATCCGCGACAAGGACATCCTGCTGCGCGAGCTGCAGCACCGCGTGAAGAACAATCTTCAGTTGATCGTCGCCCTCATACGGCTCGAAGCACGCAACGAAAGACGGGGCGAGAGGGTCGACTTGCACACGCTGGCCGGCCGCATCGAATCCCTGCATCTGCCCTATCAGGCCTGTCGAACGAGGCCGCCGGCGACGAGGTCGATCTGGGCCATTACCTCAGCCAGATCGCCGCCGCGGTCATGAACACCTGCGCCGTCCAGGGAATTCGGCTCGAGCAGAAGACGGAGTATGCCCCGGTTTCGGTCAACACCGCGCGGTCGGTGGGGCTCGTTGTGAACGAGGTGCTGACCAACTCCTTCAAATATGCCTTCGAAGGCCGCGGCCACGGCGTGATCACGATCGAATGTCTGCGCCAGAGCGAAGACCGGTATCGCGTGGTCATCGCGGACGACGGAGTCGGGTTGCCTGAGGGCATTACATGGCCGATCCCGGGAAAGATCGGCGCGCTGATCGTGCAGACCTTGAGGGAAAACGCGAAACCGGACTTCAAGGTCGAGTCCGCGCCGAACAAGGGCGTTCAAGTGACGATGAACGTCGCTCGACGGGCGATTGCGTGATAACGAGCTGTCGGCCCGCTTGCGGGCAATTTCCCGGGTGATCAGGCGCTTCGGCGCGAGCGACTCCGCGACGGGTCTTCGCGGCCTGCCGAGCGACTCCCGGAAGCGAGCAGCATCAGAAAGAGCGCCCGATTGGCCTGGTACCGGGCAGCCGGCCGGTTGGCTTCCGAGCCTTGCATGATGGTTTGCCCATCAGTCGTGCAGAGACACCATCTGCATGCCCGGCGGCGCCGCCTGAGGTGGATTTCGAAGAGCGGCAATTCGTGCGGCATTCACGGCGTCCCCTACTGCATTGTCTTTGCAGCAGGCTCCTGGTTCAACTGTTCATGAAAAAGGATTTGAAAGCTCGAATTCTTGGATATAGCCTTGCTCCGTCGGAGCTCACGTTCTTGCCGCAACGCAGAATGCGAGTGAGCGGCGGGCCAAGGCCGCCCCGTGCCCAAACTCCATCTTTGAGCAAACCATCCGCCAAGCGGGAGCGGTGCTTCCGCCGGGATCATTCGGGCCTGCCAACATGTCGTCCTCGCCCAGCAAGATTGCCCTGTTCATCGATGGCGCCAATCTTCATGCCACCTCCCGAAGCCTTGGCTTCGACATCGACTACAAGCGCCTTCTGCAGGAATTCCAGAGCCGAGGTATCCTGCTCCGCGCCTTCTACTACTCGGCTGTCATCGAGGATCAGGAATTCTCCTCGATCCGGCCGTTGCTCGATTGGCTTGACTACAACGGCTACACCGTCGTGACCAAACCGACAAAGGAGTTCGTCGACTCGTTCGGACGGCGCAAGGTCAAAGGCAATATGGACGTCGAACTCGCGGTGCATGCCATGGAGATGGCCGGCGACGTCGACGAAATGGTTCTGTTTTCGGGCGACGGCACTTTCCGTTCGCTGGTGGAGGCGGTGCAGCGCCGAGGCGTACGGGTGAGCGTGGTGTCGACCATGGCGACCCAGCCGCCGATGATCGCGGACGAACTCCGGCGGCAGGCGGACGTGTTCACCGACCTGATGGAGCTGCGAGCCGCGATCGGCCGGGACCTGTCCACGCGCCCACCACCCCGCGAGCGCGGCGATGTTCGTGGCCCGCCGCTGCGCGCCGACACGGCGGCGCCGCGTCCAGAGCCCGACGAACTCATCCCGTAACATCGAGCGCACCTGCTCGGGGCGCGGGTTCGGCCTGCCGGTACGATCATGAGCTCCGCCGAAGGCCCGGTGCTCCTGTCGGGAGACCGACGCGCAAGTGGAATATCCTGGTGCAGACGTAGCGCGACCACCCGGTTTCGTCGGATTTGGCCTCCTCGACCTGCCGCGCTGGCGAGGCCGTCAAGCGGCCTCCGCGGAACGGAACGAATCAGCGCGACGGCGTTGAATCGCCATGTGTGCCGTGGCGTTGCGTCAGTCTCGTTGGGGAGTATCGCGTGTCCATGGCGCCACCAAAGTTGCGATTCCTGGTTACATCGAGCCGTGTGATCCCACGCTGCGCGAGAATCCGCCGCGCGGCAAGGACTGGGTCTACGAGATCAAGGCCGACGGCTACCGCGCTCAACTGCACCGGGGAGATGCGCCAAGGTCTATTCGAAGACCGGCCTGGACTGGACGGAACAGTTCTCCTCGATCGCGGTGGGCGCGGCCAAACTCAAAGCAAACAGCTTGGTCATCGACGGCGAGGCCGTGGTGTACGGCAGTGGCGGCCTGCCGGATTTCCAGCAGCTCAGGCGAGAGCTCGGCCCGAAGCAAAGCGAGCGCGTGCGCTATCACGCCTTCGATCTCTTGTACCTCGACGGCTATGACCTGCGTGGCGTCGTGTACGAAGAGCGCAAGCGGTTGCTGCAGCGGCTTCTGAAGGACGCGCCCGAGACGTTCATGTACGTCGAGGCGCTTGCGGGCGACGGCAACGTAATCTTCGAAAAAGGGTGCCAGCTGGGGCTGGAAGGCCTGATCGGCAAGCGGCTCGGCGAGCCCTATCGCTCGGGCCGACAGGAGAGCTGGATCAAGCTCAAGTGCAAGAAGAGCGACGCCTTTCCGATCGTCGCGTTCGTGGAGAAGTTAGGGGCGCGCCCCCGGAAAGTGGCCTCGCTTTACGTCGGCCGGCGCGAGAACGGCAAGCTGCTCTATGCCGGCAAGGTGCGGACCGGCTACACCGAGACGACCGCGCGCGAATTGCGCGAGCGGCTCGATCCGTTGATCCGCAAGACGTCTCCCCTGGACGTGCCAGTCAAAAAGCCGAAGGCGACCTGGGTCGATCCGATCCTCGAAATCGAGGTCCGGTATGGCGCGCTTACCGATGATGGCCTGCTTCGCGAGGCCGTGTTCAAAGGCTTTCGCGATGATCTTGCGGTGCGCAAGGTCAAGGCGCCGCGCCTCGTGCCCTGCGCGGCCGGCCGCCCGAAGCTCGGCGTCCCCAGAGAGAACATCCTGCAGCTTCTGCCCGAAGCCGTTGCACCGTCCAAAGAAGAACTCGCCGACTACTGGCGCAGGGTGTGGAAGAAGGCCCTCCCGCACCTCGGCCATCGCCCGCTCAAGCTGGTGCGCCACGTGCAAGGCACCACCTTCTACCACAAGGGGCCGCTGCCGAAGGACATTCCGGCGGCCGTGCACCAGCTTCGTATTCAGAAGCGGGAGGGCGGCCAGGGAACGCGCCTGTGGGTCGACAGCCTCGATGGCCTCTTTGGTCTCGTCGAGATCGGCGCTGTCGAGCTGCACCCGTGGAATGCGACCGTCGAGGACTTCGAACATGCCGACCGTATCGTGATCGATCTCGATCCCGGCGAGGGCGTCGGCTGGGAGGCCGTCGTGGAGACCGCGCTCGATCTGCGCACGCTGATGAAGTGCGAGGGTTTCGAGACCTGGCCCAAGCTCACGGGCGGCAAAGGAATTCATCTGATGGCGCCACTGGCTCAGCCGATGCTGCACGACAAGGCGCATCGGATCGCGCATCAGCTCGTCTCCGCGCTCGCAGCGCGTCATCCAGACCGCTACCTTCTGTCTGCGCAATCAAAACGTCGCGGCCGCATCTTCCTCGATTATCTGCGCAATGGCCGCGGGACGACGGCGATCGGCACCTATTCCCCGCGAGCGCGCGAGGGATTTCCGATCGCAGCGCCCGTGACCTGGAAGCGCATCGAGAGCGGGATCGCGCCGGACGCCTTCTCCATCGACAGTCCATTTCGCGTCAAGCCAAGGAGGTGAGCCGTATGTCGGATGCATTCGATCTATGGGTGGAATGGCGCCACAAAACTCCCAAGTTCACTCCCTTCAGGTAGGTGGCTGCCGTCCGCGTTGCATGAGTCGCTTGACCGCAGCAATGGTGCGAGCGAGCTGTCTAGGCCAGAGCGACCTACGTGGCGGAGTGACTATGAGAATGTAGAGCAGGTTCAGCAGCAGCCAGCAGCCGACCGCGATGAATATGTATTTCATACAAAAATCCCGGAACACCCGGCGACGACGGCAAAGTCCAAAGCATAAACTTGCGGAGCAGCTTTCTTATGATCGCCCGGCAGTCGGTGATGTAAAAAACGGGAACGAAACCATATAGCGAACTGCGTTACGGCGTCGCTCGAAATAAACAGCCAACAGTGCTGACAGTTTTCTGAAGGGCGCGTAGGCCCCAGCCAGGTTGGGAGAAACAGCCGGGGCCGGTGTCCCATTGCACGTGCCGCAATCGGCCGTAATCGGCACGCCCCAAGTTTCACATGCACAAGCTCAAACTATTTCGCCGGCGCCGTACTAGGGCACGTACTCATGAAGCGGCGGCCGCCTGATGTCCGGTTTGCCGCCAACATCGGCCAAAGAGCGGGTGGGCTCCGAGGTCGCAGATGGGCCAACACCGGAAGTCGAGGAACGACGCCCTGCCCGGCATAGCACCGGCTCACGTCGGAAAACGACGTCGCCACGCCGGACCAGCCGCTGATACACTTCACTTCTGCCGAGGCGGTGGTGAGCGCGGCGTCACGCGTGCCGCTGGCTACGAAGCCGCCGTCGGCCAACGCGTGGAAGAATGCTGTCCTCATACTCGGTCGGCTTGCAACGAATGTTGCTCTCACTCAGTGGTAAAGTTATTCGCGCTGTGGTTGGATTTTCGTTGGCGTTCGGCGCCCTGGAGTTGTTTGACGAAGTTTTCCTGAAACAATGAGTTGCTATAGTCTGTGTTAGCGTGACTTTGTTTTTTCGGGCAGACAATCAGGTCAACCAATCGGCTGTTGAGCTTGGAACTGGTGCAGTCTGCGAACGGGCTCACATCGAAGAGCCGTCTGAAGTGGCTACAATCACGCGAAGATCGCGGTGGAAAGATCTGACACTGACACTCAAACGGTGGGGGTGACGATGCCCGCCATATTCGACCTGCTCTATCGTGAATATTGCCGCGCCTGCCTCGCTGAAATGCGAAAGCAGCTTCTGATCCCAGCTGAACGCCCTGAAGCTCCAGACATGTGGGATTACAATCCTGCGGATCACAGCAGCGACGACAGGACCAACACACCGCACCGAACCGGTCACAGGCGTGCCGAACAGCGGCCCCGAGACAGGCGGCCTCTCCCGGCGCAGCAGTGACAGGCAACAGCTCGGGAGGCAACTATGAACACCCCAGAATGCTACACTGTAACGGTGGCTTGCGTCTCGTGTTTGACCATTATCGGTCTAATGCTTGTCGGGGCGTGGTGAACGTGAGCTACTTACCGCTAGACCGCGACCGTCGGCCGTTACTGAGCCGCAGGCAAGCACGAAGGTCCAGTCAAACAAAGAGCGGCGGCTCACTTTCGCGGATCAGGCGGCCACCAGCTCCTTGTCATACATGCGCTTGATTCTGTGTCGCATCACGGCGTAGCACTCGCAAGCGATCTTCTCGAGCCGCCTTCGGTCGATGTCTAGCATTCCGCGTCGGTCCGATAAGACGCCGCCCGCGGCCTGAAGTCTGCCCATCGTTAGCGTCACGGTCGTTCGGCGGACCCCGAGAAGTTGTGCGAGCGCCTCATGCGTTAGCTGGATTCCGCTCTCTGCGGTGTGGTCGTGAATCTCAAGCAACCATCGAGCCATGCGGCACTCCACCGGATGCACCGCGTTGCAAGCTGCCGCGTTGTTAAGCTGCAACAATTGTGTGCGGAGATGGAGCCGTAGAACACGCCTGATCGTGTCGCTTTGCTCATAAGCAAGCTGCAATTGCGAAACAGGGACCTGGAGCGCGGCTCCAAGGACGTAGGCAGTTGCTGTGACTGGGGAGCGTGAGGGACTTAGGACGGAGAGAGCGCCGACCGCCCCTTCCGAGCCCATGAGAGTTGACGCGACAATACGTCCGTCCGACATTTCAACTAGGAACGCTATGGCCCCGCTGAGGGGGAAATAGACCAGCTTGAACTCATCTCCCGTTCGCACCAGTACAGTATCAAGGTCGAACGACGTTTTCTGGGTGTAGGGCGCGAGCAAGTTAAGGTCCGCTGGCGGCGTTGCCGCCAGCAGCCTATTCCCAAGGCCATTCTGGAGCGAAATCGCCGGTATTCCTCTCAAGCACGCAGAAACAACGCGGCTCAAACCCTCGCCCAGGAGGCAGGTTCCAATTTACTGACCATTTGTTTTCCGCGTGCCTCGGCTCGAACTTCCGCTAATGGAATGGTCCGGCCGTGCTGCGGCCCTGGCGGTACGAGAAGCTGGCAAGGGCGCCCAAGACAAGGAGCACGCCATGTCTCAGAAACTCGACGCTTCGCCCGCCGTCATCGGCATCGATATCGGCAAGAACTCGTTCCACATCATTGGCCAGAATCAGCGCGGCGGCATCGTGCTGCGGCAGAAGTGGTCGCGCGGCCAGGTGGAAACCCGGCTCGCCAACCTGCCGCCGTGCTTGATCGGCATGGAGGCCTGCGTCGGCGCGCATCACCTCAGTCGCAAGCTGCAAACGCTTGGCCACGACGCCCGCTTGATGCCGGCGAAATACGTGCGCCCCTATTCGAAGGGACAGAAGAACGACTTCCGAGATGCGGAAGCCATCGCCGAGGCGGTCCAACGCCCGACCATGAAGTTCGCCGCAACCAAGACCGCCGACCAGCTCGACCTGCATGCGCTGCACCGCGTGCGCGAGCGATTAGTCGGTCAGCGCACCGGCGTCATCAATCAGATCCGTGCGTTCCTGCTGGAGCGGGGCATCGCCGTGCGGCAAGGCCTGCGCTGCCTGCGGTCCGAGTTGCCGAGTATCCTCGCGACGCGCACCGATGTGCTCTCGCCTCGCATGTTGCGCATCATTGAGGATCTGGCGGGCGACTGGCGCCGGCTGGATGAGCGTATCGAGGACCTCTCCAGCGAGATCGAAGCATTGCCCCGTCAAGACAAAAGCTGCGAGCGACTGATGACGGTGCCCGGCATTGGCCCGATCATCTCGAGCGCGATGGTGGCTGCCATCGGCACTGGAGACGTGTTCTCGAAAGGCCGCGACTTCGGCGCCTGGCGCGTTAGCGCGAAGGGCTTTCCGGTACCTTCGCTTGGCGCTTTTCGAGCTGCTCCTCGACGTAGAGAAGGATCATTCGCCGGGTGTCCTGGTCAGTTATTTTCTGGAATGCCTTGATCAGGCGCAGCATCTCCAGATCATCTTCGATTATTCTGTTCGACATTGCAAAAGCCTCAAGGGAAAAGCAGCAGTCTCAAATCGGGAAAAGTATGCAATATCTCACGTACTACGGGAACATGGAAAATCAGCAGAAAGCTAATCCGTGCCGGCCCGCCGCCGAGCCGGCGGAGGCGGCTCCGGCCATCCGCCTCAGAGCCAAGCTGAAGCCGGGGCACTCTCCGCCATCGCGCAGGAGCCCGGCAACTGAGGTGGCGTTACTCTCTGCGGCGTACCTTCGGCACTCTGCCATTCGTCCGCGCCCTCTCGGCAACATCCCAAATGTTGTCGCCCTTCGGCGGAGCGCGACGAATATAACCCGAAATATCCAGTTCGTTTCACCCCTCGGGTGGAGGTTGGAAACGCCCTTGTCAGCTCTAGGCAACCCAGCAGCGGCCTTCGCGTTGCTCCGCGGTGGCCGTTCTATTTGCGAGGCACCATGGACGAGAGCCTGCTCGTAACAATGATGCGCCGTCCCCTCTGCAAACCGGCGCTGCTGCTTGCGCGTCAAGATTGATTGTCCAGGCAAAGCCCATCGCCCGTTGAAAGAAGTTTGACGAATGTCGTTCGACTGACAACGAATGGTTGATTCTGGAAGCCTCTGTTCACCATCCGGCAAGCCGGTCCTCCTTCGTTACCTAAAATCCACCACTTCCCCGCTCTGGTGATCGCAGGCCTTGGGGGATGCTGATGTATCAAGTGCTCTACTGTCTGACCGATGAACACGATTGGCGACTGGTCGCGCTTGGGGGCGCGCTCTGCCTGCTCGCAAGTACGGCTGCGATCAGCCTGTTTCACCGGGCGCGCGCGACGCAAGGATCGGGCCGCCTGGTGTGGCTGGCGCTCGATGCAGTCGTTGCCGGCTGCGGCATCTGGGCGACGCATTTCATCGCGATGCTGGCCTACGGACCGGGCGCCAGCGGCGCCTATAATGTTCCGGTGACGCTGTTGTCGCTAATCTTCGCCATCGCCATCACCTTTGTTGGCTTGAGCGTTGCGGTCTCGACCATGCGACCGGGCCTCGTCGCTCTTGGCGGGGCGATCGTCGGCGGCGGTGTGGCGGCGATGCACTATACCGGCATGATGGCGCTCGAGATCCCTGCGCGCGTCAGCTGGGCGACGGGCACGGTGGCCGCTTCGATCCTGCTCGGGGTGGTTTTCGGCGCATTCGCGCTCCATGTCGCTGAACGGCGAGACAACTTGTCCGGCACGCTCGGTGCTGCGGTGCTGCTGACGGTCGCCATCGTCTCGCATCATTTTACGGCGATGGGCGCGGTGCAGCTGACGCCGGATCCGACGCTGCCGATCAGCGGCCTGTCGATCCCGCCGACGTCGCTGTCGGTTCTGACCGCGAGTGCTGCGGCTGCGATCATCGTGATCGCATTGGTCGCCGCGCTGCTCGATCGGCGGGCCAAGGGGGAATTGGGCCGCCAGCAGAGGGTGCTGGACACGGCGCTCGAGAACATGTCGCAGGGGCTCTGCATGTTCGACGCGGACGGCAAGATCATCCTGTTCAACGAGCGTTATGCCGCGATGCTCGGCCGCACCGACATCCTGCTCACCGGCCGGCTGCTGGTCGACGTGCTGCGGGAGGAGCAGGCCAAGGGCCAGTGGCAAGGCGATGCTGGCGAATTCTTCGCCCGCCTCGTCGCCGACGCGCGCGAGAGCCGCACCACGACCGACATCGTGACCAGGTTCGGCCGCTCCATCCGGGTCGTCAACCAGCCGATGCAGGGTGGCGGCTGGGTCGCGACCTTCGAGGACATCACCGAGTGGCTGGAGGCGCAGGCGAGGATCTCCCATATGGCCCGCCACGACGCGCTGACCGGCCTGCCCAACCGCATCCTATTCCACGAGCAGCTCGAGCATGGGCTGCGCCGGACCAATTCAGGCGACCAACTCGCCGTTCTCTGCCTCGATCTTGACCACTTCAAGGACATCAATGACTCGCTCGGCCATCCCATCGGTGATGCCTTGCTGAAGGAGGTCGGGCGCAGATTGGAGGCGACCGTCGGCGAGAGCGACACCGTGGCCCGGCTTGGCGGCGACGAGTTCGCCGTGGTCCTGATCGGGCGCTCCGAGGAAACCGCTGCAAGGTTCCTGGCCGGCCGTCTCGTCGAGGCGATCTCGGCGCCTTACGAGATCGACCACCATCAGATCGTGATCGGCGTCTCGATCGGCATCTCGCTGTCGCCGCAGGACGGCAGCCATCCGGACGAGCTGTTGAAGAATGCAGACCTTGCGCTGTACCGCGCCAAGGCGGACGGTCGCGGCACCTATCGCTTCTTCGAGACCGGCATGGATGCGCGCGCGCAGGCGCGGCGGCTGCTGGAAATGGATCTGCGCGCGGCGCTGCAACGGAACGAATTCGAGGTGCACTACCAGCCGATCCGCGACGTCGCCACCAACCGCGTCGTCGCCTTCGAGGCGTTGCTGCGCTGGTCACATCCGCAGCGTGGCCTGATCGCGCCGATCAACTTCATTCCATTGGCGGAGGAGACAGGTCTCATCATCCAGCTCGGCGAGTTCGTGCTGCGCAGCGCCTGCGCCGACGCGGCGACCTGGCCCGACGATATTGACGTCGCCGTCAATTTGTCGCCGGTGCAGTTCAAGAGTCCGAACCTGATCGCATCCGTGACCGCGGCGCTGGAGGAGGCGGGACTGGAAGCCCGTCGTCTCGAGCTGGAGATCACTGAATCCGTGCTGCTGCAAAACGGTGAGGCGACGCTGACCACGTTGCATGAGCTGCGCGCCATGGGCGTGGGTATCTCGCTCGACGATTTCGGCACCGGCTATTCGTCGCTAAGCTATTTGCGCAGCTTCCCCTTCGACAAGATCAAGATCGACCGCTCTTTCGTCTCCGAGCTGGCAACCCGCGCCGATTCCATGGCGATCATCCGCGCCGTGACCGGCCTCGGCCGCAGCCTCGGCATCGTCACGACCGCGGAAGGGGTCGAGAACGACGCGCAGCTCGAGTTGCTCCGGCGCGAGGGCTGCACCCAGGCACAGGGCTATCTGTTCAGCAAGCCGCGGCCTGCCTGCGACGTGGCACTGATGCTGGAAGGGCCGCGGCTCCGAGCGTTGGCTTAACGAAATTATCAGAATGCCATCGCGGCACCGAGGCACAGCGCGGTAAGTCCGGCGGGCACGCCTGAGACGGTCGGGATCGTCGCTGCACGTCGCGTTGTCTGAGGTGCACTGGTCTCTCCCGAGATCCATCGCCGCGTGAGGGTAGCGCTCGACCTTCCGGTCCTTACTGTCTTCGGTCAGACCGAGCTCAGCCCGATTGTCGCGCAGACGAGCGTCGACATCCGGAGACTGAGTTCGTCCGGACCGCGGGAAAGCGCTCTGGAACGTCGGAAGTGCGCGTTGCGGTTCCGATGGATCTTCGTATTTTGCCGACCGGCACTTAGGGCGTAATTCAAGTCCGTGGATATCAGACCCACAATCGGCTATCTCGACGCGCCGGAGAATGCGCGTCCGGCCATCACGGCTGACGGATGGCTGCGCACGGGCGACCTCGGGACGCTGGATAAGCGCGGCTACTTGCGTGTCACGGGCCGCCTCGAGGACATCCCGCGGCGGAGAGAATATTTACCCGGCCGAGGTCGAAACCTGCCTGCTGCAGCATCCCAACATTGCCGATGTTGCGGTGATAGCTCTGGTGGGGTGCCAGAGACTGTCACAGCCGTAGCGCGTTCGACCTCTGAAGCTAACGCGCTCAGATGATCGGCAAGCCTCGCGAACAATTCTCGTTTTCGCAGATCAGTGGCTAGATCGCTGATCGATTTGCAGTCGGCGGCATCGTTGCGGAGTCTGTCCAACTGCTCACGGATGTCTCTCATTTTAGAGTGCCCCCGGCAGCATCCTCTTCATTCAGTTGAATTGATCGAGGTGTACTTGAGCTCACGCCGATCTATTTCCGAACGGAGCAACTCAGCATAGTTGCGAAGATTGTCACCAACAATGCGGGAGCGGCCGCCATTCGCGCGATCAGCCAACACTTGCCGCCGCACACTTTCCCAAAGAGACAATAACGTCTGATCTTCCGAGCTTGAAAAGTTCATCCGCAGGCCCTCAGTAATTGGTCGCGCGGATGCTACCGCGTACTCGTGAGCCGGATTGTTCGGTTGCCGACATAGCTGTGGTGAAGCTACGCGCTCGTTGCACATCGGTCACACCGCTTGCATTGGTGAAGGGAGATATCGCGACCGCGGGACCTACCGTCGCATTAGCTAATCGATCGCTCGCGTCGCCGCTATTGCTGTAACGGGTCAGAGCGGTCGTGCGGCCGATTCCGCGCGACGGGACAAGATGTGGCTGCGTGGTCACCGACACCTGCTTCGAAGTATTGAAGGACGAACGTACGCGCTGCAGTACAATCCGTCCCGTGTCAGGCATAAGGGAGCATCTCCTGCAGCAAGCGTCCGCGGCGGATAGCTGATCAAGCCGAAGCACGAGCAGCTCGTTCAGCCGCGCTACCCGAGACTGAAATTCCTCACGTATCGATCCGTTATCCACATCTTCAAGCAGGCCATTGAGAACTCTAAGACATTCGATAACGACATTGACCTTCCGTCGCAGCAACTTAGTCCGTTCTGGTCTGGACGATCAGGTATCGCTCTCGACTAAATGGCAGCGGGATGATGTTGGCAGCCACCGGCTCGGACGCTCCATCACGGATCCTCGCTGGGACACTTCCAGCGTGACTCGCTGATGTTGAGGTACTTGTCATGGAAGCACCTCAAGCTGCGCGCACAGTGATCAGGAACTTCTCGACCTCTGTCTTTAGCCGCGCGCTGTCGTTCGACAGCGTTTGCGCCGAGGCAAGCACCTGACTAGAGGCAGAGCCGGTTTCCGTGGCCCCTTGCTGCACCTCCGTGATGTTGGAGGCGACCTCGTGGGTACCTTGCGCGGCCTGTTGGACGTTGCGCGATATCTCCTGCGTAGCCATTCCCTGTTCTTCCACCGCGGCTGCAATGGCGGAAGAGATTTCTGAGATCCGACCGATCGTGCCGCTGATTTCCTTGATCGCGACGACGGAATCCTGGGTGGCGGCCTGTATATCGGCGATCTGGTGGCTGATCTCCCCAGTCGCCTTGGCAGTCTGTTCGGCGAGCGCCTTGACTTCGGAGGCAACGACAGCGAAGCCGCGTCCGGCCTCGCCGGCCCGCGCCGCTTCGATCGTTGCGTTCAGCGCCAAAAGGTTGGTCTGCCCCGCGATCGTATTGATCAGTTCGACCACGTCGCCGATACGAGTTGCCGCCTGTGACAGCTTGTTGACGCGATCGTTGGTTTTCTGTGCCTGATCCACCGCTGCGCCGGCAATCCTGGCTGCGTCCTGCACTTGGCGGCTGATTTCGACGACTGATGAGCTCATCTCTTCGGTGGCGCAGGCAACCGATTGAACGTTGCTCGAGGCTTCCTCGGAAGCCGCAACGACCATGCTAGAGCGCTGCTGGGTGCTCTCGGCTGTCCTGCTCAGGGTCTTGGCCGCCGCTTCGAGCTCGGTCGAGGATGATGAGAGCGTCTGGATGATTTCTCCGACCGCATCCTCAAAGCGTCCAGCGAGCTGGTGCATGTCCGTCTTGCGCTGGGCGGCCGCACGGGCCTCTGATTGCGCCTGTTCGGCCCGCAGCCGGTCGGTTTCGAACATATTGTCTTTGAAGACCTGAACCGCCTCGGCCATCTCGCCGACCTCGTCAGCGCGGCCGACACCTGGGATCGAGGTCGACGTATCGCCGCTCGCGAGCCTGCCCATGGCGGCGGTCATCCCCTGGATCGGGAGGGCGATCGCGCGAGCGGTCAGCAGCGCAATGGCGGCCCCGAGGCCCAGTCCTGCCGCAAGCAAGCCCCACAGGACCAGCCTCAGGAAGGATATGCTCGTCTGCACCTGATGGCTTTCCTCGGCAAGCATGCTGTTCTGGTTCGTCTTGATGCCTCCAGAGCGGGTGCCGTCGGCGCCCTTCGGCCCGTCGAGCAGATCGAGAATCTTCACCGCGCGCGGCGCCGCTTCCGTTATGAGAATATGCACGGGTGCATTCCAGTCCGCTGACTCCCGGAACGCGAACATCTTCTCGTAAAGGAGAACAAATTCGCCCCGCGCCTTCGTGATCTTCTCGAAAGAGAGCAGCTGAGACGGCGTAAGCAGGTCCTTCTTCGCACTCACGGCGGTATAGCCTTTTTCAGAGAGCTCCCACGGCTTGAAGAATTTCTCCTTGTCGTTCTTTTCGCCCGACAGGAGGTACATGCGAAGTTGAGCGGTGGCAGCGGCAAAATTGCCGCGCGTGTCCGCCATTGCTTTCAGCAATCTCTTACGCTCCGCCGTCGCCTCCTGGCCCTCCTCCTCGTTGATCATCTTGGTGATCTCGGAAAACATTGTTTCGGTGCGCGGACCGGCTTCGGTCACAAGTAGCTTTGTCGCTGGATATGCATCGGAAGTGAACGCGACGGCTTCGGCTTTGTCTTGGGCAGCTCGGAACTCTGCGAGCAGCGCCTTGGCCTCGGCCCATTTTCGGCTGTTCTCCGGGTTGGTAAAATGTACCGCCTTCTCATCGAAGCCGGCAACTGTGGCATCCATTTCCTTCCACATCGCGGCCCGATCTAGCTTGCCTTGCGGATTTCCGGTCAAGAGATAGCCACGCAATGTCGCCAGTGTGGAATAGAGATTGCCGACCAGCTCTGTGCTCGCGAGCGCGACGGGTGTCCGCAGGTTCACCATGCGATCGACGGTCGTGGAAATCCCGCCGACCGCAAACACGGTGTATCCGACTGAAAGCGCGATGATCGCGCATACGGAAAGAAATCCCGAAATCAGCCGGCCACGAATCCGAAGTTTGAGTTTGAAGGGCATGGCAACACTCCGCGGGTCATTGGACCCTTAAAAAGATTGGCAAGAATGGATTTGGATGTGACGCGCTTAGTCGCCGCAACCGACGGCGGCTTTTAGGTCAGATGGCAAAAAGATCCCTCGTGGGGTCACTCGATAATAAAACAGTAGCTCAGGTTTCCCGTCCCTACTTGAGCGTGCAGACCATGGTGAAGACAATTGGCTGCGAGTTGGTTAAGAAGAAATCGACCCTGATTTTCCTCACGCGCGCAAAAATTGCTGCTTCAGCGCGTATGACGAAATTAGCTCGGCGCATTTCGCAAATTTTTGGTTCGCCCGGCCGCGAAATGCGCGAGCAACCCAAAAACTGAGCCCCAAGACGGTCCTTCCAAGGCTACCTATGGAAAGTGAGATAGCCAGCTTGCGACAACTTGTCTCAAATCATCGTCGCGGCCGAACTGCAGGCTCGCCGACAGACGGGAACAAGAACTCGATTCCCGCATCCGAAAAGACGCGACGAAGAATCTCCGTCGTCTCGTCCGACATTGGGGGAGCATCATCGTACTCTTCAAGCCGACGAATGATGGCGGACGAAATCCCCGTTCGCGCGGCCAATTGTTTCACAGACCAATTTAGGATGCCGCGGGCTGCGCGCAGTTGCGCGCCCGTAAGCTGCGATGTTGCCGCGTGTTGAACGGAGAGCTTTTCCTGATGCACGTCAATGGAGAGACCCATCCATTCCTGGATGCTGCCGTCCGCATTGGTGACAGGCACGGCCGTACAATGATACCACCGATATGTATTGTCGGGCTCTCGCAGGCGATGCTCGACGCTGTACCGCCGTCCGGTCTCGACCGAGGCCGTCCAGCTTCTCAAGGCCGCCTCACGCTCGTCTTCGTGAAGAAGATCAGCCCAGCCTTTGCCAAGCAACCGATGCGCCTCTGGTGTCTTCTCGCCATTCGGCAGTGCCGTGATTCGACCGTCGGAACTACCGATCCACAGCAGACCGCCTACCACCTGGGTCAAAGCGCTGTAGCGCTCGGCGTCACTTCGCAGCGTCTGGACCAACCGACGTTGCGCTGTAATGTCGAGAGCGATCCCCAAAATACATTCCGGCTCACCTGCGCTATTCAGTAGCACTTCGGTATGGCAGTTAATCCAGCGCAAAGCGCCATTGGGCCGAATGATGCGAAATTCACCGTCGAGCAACGTCCGATCTATCATCAACTCGCTGGGACCGCGAGTCGGACCGCGATCGTCCGGATGAATCCTTCGTTGGATTTCGGTGTATGACGGCGACACCGCATGCGGATCCAATCCGAGCAGCCTAAAAAAGCCACGCGACCATTGCATCTGGCCGGCTGCATCACAGCGCCAGACACCTGCTCCCAGCTTTTCTTCAATCAAACGAAGCACATCGGATATACCGAGATGTGCCTCCAGCTGCAGCAAATTAACCCCCGTTCTCAAATACAAACATTCAACTCTCAATTGCAGAACAATTCAACACTGATGTTTGAGTGAACCCGGCCATACGGTCGCAGGCCGGTGGAACGTCTCTCCACGGGCAACGCCAACGAGAGAGGGCAACGTCGTGCGGTCCTAGAGACCGCCTACACCTCAACCCGGCCAATCGGCTGCGCGCCATTCGACGAGGCCAATGACCCGAAAATCCCTTCCGGCACTGCTGATTTTCTCGAGCATGGTGGCACTGGTTGTCGCATTCGGATTTCTAGCACAGTAAGACCCGCGGATTGTGTGCGACGTCCTCTTTTCCCCCGATAGCGACTCAAATAGCGGACGTCGTGCACTTCGCATTTGGGCCAAGCGGTAGAGTAGCGCTCTAGATATTTGGAGGGGCCTCTTACCAGGCAGGCCCTGTTGCCGCGAGATGGTCTATGGACGCGAAATCAGCCACACGATTTAAACAGCACGTAGATCGGAACATGGAGAGTTATCCCTGGCGCTCACGCTCGCCCAAGAATCTCCAGTAGCTGAGTTTCTGAGATTGAGGACATCGGTCGGCGATATCATCTCTCGGAATAGACTCCGTGCTTCAGGAAAACATTTACAAAGATTATCCCGGTCTGGATGGCATGAAAGGCTGACTGATAACTTCGGCTTCGGGTCAAAGAACGAACCCGCTCTCGCGGGAGGGCTGGCGGCGCGGTCCGCCGATCACGTCTACCGCTGTAACCGTTTGAACGAGCACAGGTGACGGGCGGGCGCTCCGTCTGCAGGATCGAGGGGTCAAGCACTCCAACCTCAAGACAGGAGCCCCCAATGAGCGAGAAGCCCATCAGCCCGCTGCGCCAACGCATGCTCGACGACATGAACATGCGCAGGTTCGTACCCGATACGCAACGCGAGTACATCCGCGCCGTCAAGAGGCTTAGGGTTTTCCTCAGCCCTCCCCCCGACAGTGCGACGGCGGAAGAGCTGCGCGCGTTCCAGCTGCATCTGACCGAGGCCCTGAGGCGGTGGACGCCGGGTGCGTCGCCTATTTGCGCAAGCCGTTCGCACGGCAAACCTTGCGGGATGCCATTGCGAGAGTACTGGCGTAACAGGCGCGGCGCTCCATCGGGGTAGGTCAATTGGGCGCCCATAACCTCAGCAGACTGAACCGCAGGTTGTTCGGCTAGGTGTGAGGCTAGTGAGAACGGGGCTGTCCGTTTTGATCCTGCGCAAGCCGGAGAGTTGCGGTGCTTGAGCAACGGCCAATGGCGAACTAGACCATGTACTCCGCGAAGTGGACAAGTCCGTTCTGGCTTCAAACCGGAGATGGCCGGCTCGCTAGGGCGCTACGGAACTGCTCAATGTATTCCGCTGGCAGGTCCCTTTGAGATCGCGCGCGTTGCAGCTTCAAGACGGGCCGCGATCTCGCTCATCCGGCGCGCCAGATCTTGGAGCGTTGTTGGCTGTACTGGGCCGGCGCCCCTTGGGGAATTCAGCTCCGTTTGCAGGTGCTCGAACTCTGCCTTGCACCGCTCCAGCTCGGCGAGAAGCATTGCGAGATCATCCATTTGGCCGAATGCGCCTCATTCCGGTGAGCTGGGGCCGTCGTACCAGATCAGGGGCAGGCGCGGCACTTGGGAAATTTACGGGTGGGCCGACCCGCTCTCCGCCGCAGGTCGATGATCCCGAGACACACATCTGGGTAGGAGATCAGCCGGCATTCCTGCTGGGTTGGCGGTTGGCACGTGGGTACTGCGGCTAGTCTGTGTCTGTGGGTGGGCCCGCTGTCCAGGTTAGATCGGAATGGCATCGTGTGGGTTTTCATCGCCGATTTTGACCCCGAAGCTCACGCCGACCTTGATCTCACGTGACCGTAGTTGAACAATTAAATTTTGTGGTGGAGGACATAATGAACAAAGCCATTGTTGCTATCGGGCTTGGGCTTGCCCTGTCGGGCGCAGCATTCGCGCAAGAGAAGTCGGCTAAGGAACAGCTTGTTGGTGCGTGGACGCTAGTCGCTGTTACCAGTGAAATGGACGACGGCCAAATAGGCGAACCCTTCGGTCCTTCCCCAAAGGGTGTGATGATTTTCTCAGTTGATGGCCATTTCTCGCTTTTCCAATCGCGCGCGGAAATTCCAAAGATTGCGGCTAATGACCGAGCCAAGGCGACGCCCGAGGAGGCGCAAAGTATCGTGGCGTCAAGCATTTGCCTATTACGGCACATACTCGGTTGACGAAAATACAAAAGGTATGATGGTCAACCTTGCAGCCAGCACCTCCGCGAATGTCGCCGCCATTCCCAATCAGAAAAGAACGATTACTTTGCTAAACTCAGACGAACTAAAATTCGACAATCCCTGAACTCCAAACGGTATGACGCTGCGAACCACTTGGAAGCGCGTAGCGGCGCCCCAGTCGAATTTGAACGGTGGCAATCGCACGCGACATAACGCCACTCTGTAAAAAACCGGAAAACCAACCGGCTGGTTCTCGTCAGATGGTGTCAGAGCGTTGGGCACCAGACGAAAATCGGCCCCGACCAACACGGGGGCTGGCGGTCGGGGGCCGTCCCTTCCAGTGCGCCACAGGCGGCGGTCGTGGGCACACGCGCTGACGTTCGGGTAGCGACAAACCGGTACACCAACTGGCGCGCGCTCTTTCAGGCCGCAACGTGTGGATTGACAACTGTATAGCCGCGCAACGATCGCGCGTGCATCCTTGTCGCGTGTCCGCCTGAGTTGGCGTCATACGCCATCCAAATGTCGCCTCTGAGATGCTGTTCTAGTACGAAGACGTGCCCACGGCGTGCCGCGACCATTCCGGGCGACGGCGACGTACGCGGAAAGCGTAGCCAGTTGGCTGCGAGGTTTAGTTCAGGCACCACACGACCAAACACGCGCAGCGCTGCGCCACAACCACAGAATGCCGCCGGGCAGCCGGGCGGCCGACCCCCGGCGATCCGGCTCTCAGCAGGGACACTCATCGCCAAGCTGTTGGCTGCGGTTACTACGAGTTGTTTGGGACGATACGCCTGCAGTGAATATTGCGAAATTCGTTCGCCGCGCGTCTGCGCGGACGAGAAGTCACATGGCATGATCACGTTGCATTCGGGCGCGTGGCCGATGCGGTAGGGTCTTGCTTCCGAACAGATCGAGCTGAGGACAACGAAGAGACACGCAGAAAATACTTGCTTGAACATTGCAGGGCTCCAAAATGAGGTCCTGCCCCGAGTACCAAGCAACAAACAACAATTTGGCCGAAAAGCGGCCAAGGTTAACAGCGATCGCGGTCCAATATCGTCAACCCTCACGGCCAGACGTTGCGACGCTATCTGATTAACTCGCAGAGAGAGAGAGAGAGAGAGAGAGAGCCTTGCACTCGTCCGACTTGTCAAGTCTGCTCCGGGGTGACCACCGGCAACGCTCGGATCGAAGCGATATAATTTCCGCTTCGCGCCCCTGAGCGGCTGCCGGTGTAGATGGAGCCCTAACAAACGGCCCCGACGCATTCCACGTCGGGCCCTTAAGATCGTCGAGCCGGTTACATCCGCCGTGCCCTCTGATGCTTGATGTGTCGATTACCGCCCACGATCTAGTGCAGAGCGTGCACTGCGGCCGCAATAGCAAGGCCGTTTGAACAGTCGTCATAACACGCGCGTCGATGTTAATGCCACGAGGTTCCCGCACCTGGACGGTTGCTTGGGCAACAATTAAAAGTCGAACCGCTCGTTCCTGCGCGCCATGAAGATTTTGGAAGCCACGAGCCGCGGCGAAATGTCAATTCATGATCGTAAGCAGATCCGAACCAACCCGGCGTAGCTCTCGCTTTTTCTCGACCGGTCAGCCCGAGCTCTCACGCACCAGCCGGGCAATTCTGCGAGGACCATCCCACACCTCTACGGCGGGGTACGTATCGAGAAATTTCTCTGCTCGCGTTCTGGCGCCTTCATCCGTCGGACTGTCTTGATAAACCGCCCGAGCAACGCCGGATAAATCGACCACATACGCAACGTACCGCATGGCAGTTCCCAAGTGCCGGAAGCTACAATACGACTCCGCCAACTGTGACGGCCTTCGTTTCATCTTACTTTCGAACCTTTGACGAGCGCCGGCTGGTGATCGAGACTTGCTCTTGGACAACCTGCCGCGCCTCCACCTCGCCTGTTTGGTTTAGGAGGGCAGGAACTCTCTTTCGGACGTTCTCTTGCCAGCCATCGCAGTACTCTAGAACAATTTACGAGGCTCCCAAGATCGACCTATGGCTTAGGAACCAACCGGCGCCTACGGACCCGAATACCCGAATATCCGTTTCGGTTGGAGTTCGTTCCGCAATGGGGACCGGGGCGCCCCTTCCCCGGTGAGCCATGCTTGCGCAGGGGTCGGGGCCGTTCCGCGCGACGCGCGCTGCATTCACAAGATCCTCCTTGCGCGAGGATCTGTAATGGCGCGCCTCGCCCCCGCCGAAAGTGGTTCGCTACAGAGGAGGTGGCGCAGGCTTGGATTGATGAGAACGATCGGGAGGGCGTCGGCTTCGAATACGAGGTGATCGGCGCGCCAGCGTGAACTTCATTGGCAAGCCATGTCGCAGAGCCACCGCGCGGCCGCCCGGCGGATAGGATCGAGAGAACAACCCCTCGCGCGTGGCCCAATTGTGCCGAAACATACAGCCAGCCAGGGCGCGCGCGAAAGCTGCGGCGTGGTCATCCGAGGTTCAGGAAGGAACGTCTAAGGTTGGTCAGCGGGGATGGGCTCCGCCGGAGTAGCATGGATGAAATACAAACTTACACTTGCCGCAATAACCGTTCTCGGTGGGGCGGCATTCTCAATTGCAACGGCATCGGCAATGCCCGTTGCTCCGTTGGGACAATCAAACATCGCGAACGTTGAGACGGTAGCTCTGGTTTGCGGCCGGCACGGATGCGTCCGAACCCGCCCGGTCTATCGTCCTGCCTATCGCCGCGGCGTAGTCGTCGTTCGTCGGCCTTATGCCCATCGGTACTATCGGCGCTACTGATCAGAGGTTTCGTTCACGTAAACTGGCGTACCCTACTTGTAAAAAGGCCGCCAACTGAGGCGGCCTTTGGTTCTTTGCTCAACCGTTTTAGTGAGGAGAGAGGACAGCGGCCACGTTAAACGCCAGTGGAACCAGAGCGCATGCGCCAGCTGAGAGCAGTCCCTATGTCACCGGCCTCCTTCGCGCATGCATTCCTGTGGGAGAAGTGGTAGCCAACTGCTGAGGTCCGACATTTTCTGGCGTTATTTGGACGTCATCCAACAACTTCGCGAGTTCGTTTCGGAGATTTATGTTCATAGCAATTGCTCCGAGGCAGTTTCGCTGAAGAAGCGCGAAAGACGCAAACTGCCGGCGATTGGAATAACACAGAAGAGCCGTGTACGGTTGCGATCCACTGCGAGCGAGGCTGGATAACGCGCGGAGCTTCTTAGGCGGCTCGCGGCATCTCGCCCCACGAGCTGCCCGTGGCCCGTTCAATGTCCTGCTCGTCTCTATAATCAGGCGAAGAGATTCACGCCACTGAACCGCCTGCACGCCAGGCCAGGTTGACGCTGCTTCGCAAAGCGTCGAGCTCTAGAACGCCTCGCCGGTTCTCGTGAATGCGCTGCAGCGGACCATCTGCTTGTTGCGCTGCTTCCACTCTTCGCCATGCAACACATTCAAATCGGTATCAGATCACCTCTCTACACATGAATCCCGATGTGCCGGAACGCGCCTTACGAGTTTGCATTGTTTGTCAGTCTGGTGATTTGTAGTGAGGTCGATCATGCGTCCGCTTTCTGGAATGATCGTGATTGCAGCGGTCTCAATCTGGACGGGGCTTCACGCCGCCCCAGCCGTTGGGCAAACATTCAATGATAGATGGTCCATCGTGCCAGACGCTCACGCCGAGCCCGCTCCTGAAGGACTCGATAAGACAAAGAAGGAGGAGCCGCAAGCGCAACGCCCGAGCGGACAAGAGCCCCTGAAAGATCGTTCAGGCGCTCAATCTTTCAATCGAGTTATTTCCGGAAAAGCCTCCTACTATTCGTATTCCAAAGGCAAGACAGCGAGCGGTTCATCGTTTGATCGGAATCTACTAACCGCGGCGCATCGCCGTCTGCCGTTCGGCACGAGAGTCCGCGTCATTGATCTTGAGACGAACAAGTCGGTGGTGGTTCGTATCACCGACCGCGGACCATGGGTCCGTGGCCGCGTCCTCGACCTCTCGCTGGCGGCTGCGCGCAGCTTGGGGATTACGAATCGTGGCGTGGCTCAGGTTCGTGCTGAGGTGTTGTAGCGGACGACCATGCCCTGCGAAAACACGCGACCGCCGCCCACGCGCCCTTACGTCAATAGTCCGCCTTTTGGCCTGAAACGAATCTGCCGTGTCTCTAAAGAACCCTGACGCTATCGCGGCCCTCGTATCCGTCCTCAGGCTCGTCCACGGAGACGAAGTCGCGCGAACCATGCTCCTGGAGGGTATGAGCCTCGCCACGCTGACGGACACGATGTTCTCCGCGCCGATAGCACATCGCGATGCCGTTCGATACGTCGCGAGTGCCTTAGATGACTTCGCCATTACACCAGAACTTGGCTCCGTCTGGCATCTTCGTTACCTGTATGATGATCAACCCGGCTCATTTCGCGTCGTCGATATGGAGATAGCCACGCCGGCCGGTACGCTGTCCAGCAACGACCTTTGGCTTCGGCTGCCCGTCTAACTTGCAATGCGGACCGTGCTTCGACGATTAGCCGGAGCCCCCTGCCCTACGTGCCGGCCTTGTAGGTCTGGATCGTGCCGGCCGTTATCTCACAGCATGAGAGGGCGCGGCTGCAGCTCATCGATGCCTTTCCCGGCAGGGCTGCGTCTTTACATGCCATGGCCTGAGCCCGGTTGGCCGCGATGATCCAACTGCTCCCGCGCCCGTTCACGTAGGCGAAATTGCGAGATCGGTGACGCCCAGCGAGCTCTGAAATCTTGATCTAACTTGCATCCTGCGTGCAGGCTGGCAGCTCTCTTAAATCCGCGGGGGATCGACCTTCCGAGCACGAACGCGACGAAGAGCGACTGCAAGGAAGATTTTAGAAGCTACAATCGAAACCGGCGTGTGCAGAAAGTATTCGCAGTTGAGCGGCACGAGGCGTGCCAAAGGACACTATGCCCGTCGAAGTCGGAAGAGCCCAGCAGGACAAAGAAGTTCAAATCCTTGCAGGCGGATGTCCACAGTGGCATCACGTATCGCCATTTAGCCGAGTTACCGTAGTTCCTTACTGTAGCTTATTTCTAGAGCCGTCCACGGTTTGCGAAAAATGAACGTCTTCGCGAAAGCTTAGCGCCCAGAGTTCGGAGGAGTGGATATCCTCGGCGCGGCGAGAACCAGGGACCAGTAGCTCGCCCCCTTCCGCGAAAGCGCTCTGCGTTTTTTCCGCGCGGAGCTTGTCACTTCTACGGTTCGAGCCACGTTGACACATTAGATCGCGGGAGCCGCTAGGCTCAGTCGCGCTTGACCCGAAGTGAGGTGTGGGGCTCCCGGCTGACGGTTAGCCTCACAAGCCACCTGCGGAATCCTCCGCGAAAAGTGTGGAGAGGTAGTCTGGAGCGGCCGGATTATGGGCGCGATGATGATGCGCAAGGAGCCCGCGAGCGCGCCCAGGAGGCCGTTCGAGAAGCCGACGGGCGGAGGCGGAAGCCTGGTCCGTCCGCATGGAATGCTACGGGGGCCCTGCGCAGCCCTGCCCGACGATCGATCAATGCTTAGTGGCGGACTCGCCTGGCTGGAGGTTGAGTGCGCCCGCTGCAAGACACGCGAGCCTGCCATTCGACGTCATACATCGGCATAAGCACACGCCGCTCTGGAGTTTAGGCGCTTTTTCCTGCCTCGATCAGCCTCGAACTTTCGGCGATCGGACTCATTTGCCGACGGCGCCTTCGCGCGCAGCGCTGGGCCCGAGCGCACAGGCTAAAACTGTGCTAAACAACGAAAGTCAGCACCATCGTCAAGGGTTCACATGGAGCACCAAATGGCTTCCACGCGGGACGACAGCGTCGCGGAACGGCAGATCGCGGAGGAGCTTTCGCACCTGACGCGCAAGGCGGAAGACGGTGCCTCGGTCCAGCCGACCATGGAGACGTCTCGCGCACCGGCAACGAACCATCAACCGACGAAACAGCCCCACGTGGCCTTCGTCTGCTCTCTGTTGGCTGTGTCCTTTGCTGCTTGGTGGTGGTGGTCGTCCTCCGCACAACCGGCGATGAGGGCCCCTTCGGACCCTGCACCCCTGACGCGGGGCCCCCGAGATGCTGCGGCGCCGAAAGACGCGGCGCCGTCTGCAATCGCCCTGGTTTCCGACTTGACGCAGCAGCTGCAGTCGATGACGCGCGATCTCGCTGCCTTGAGGCAAGCAGTCGAACAGCTTAACGTGACGCAAGAGAAATTGGTCCACGACAATGAAAATGTGGCGCGCCAACTCAAGACAGGCCAGGAAGAACTCGCACGTAACAGCCGTGTCATCGACGATGTCAAAGGGATCCAGATCCAGATGGCCCGCGAAAGTCAAACGCTCACCGATCGCCTCAACGCAAACCAGGAGCAACTCGCCCGCGCCACGGCGAACGCCTCAGCACCAAAGGAGATGATGCCTGAAGGTACGAACGCAATCCCAGAAAAGCCACAGGTCATGCAGGAAGTACCATTGCCGCGTCCACGGCAGTCGGCCAATGTTGCCCAGGCGCCAAAGCCGGCGCCAATTGCCAGACCGCAAGCTATAAAACCGCAACCGTCGTTATCGTGGCCATGGTCGCGCTAAGCCGCGACCGACCTGCTCCTGCGGCCGAAACTAAAGCTATGGAGACGGGCGCCGTTGACTGCGGCTCCTATTCAGACTTTCGGATCTGGCCCGCTGTCGCCCCGCGGTCCCTTTCGCTACGTAATCGCCCTCCCGTAGACCTTGTAAACCCGCGAAATCATCAGGATGATCGGCGAGTCGTAGCATCGCTCGCGAGGCCTTCATGCGAAAATGCGAAGTCGCCGTGCTGGGTCTAGGACTCATGGGCGGAGCAGCGCTCAACTCATTGTTGGATGCCGGCGTCGATGCGCTCGGCTTCGACCCTGTCGGACCCGGTTCGGATCGAGGCTCGTCACATGGTTCATGTCGAATTTTCCGTCGCTTCAATTTCGAAAACCCCAACTACACCAGCCTGAGCGACGAGGCTCATGCCGGTTGGATCCGGCTGCAGGCCGAAAGCCGTCAAACGGTTCTGACGGAAACCCCTGTTTTGGAGGCAGGCCTCCCCGGCTCTGCGATGGTGGCGTCGTCACGCGCGGCCGCGATCGCGAAAGGGCGCCCTGATCCGATGTTGACCGCGACCGTAGCGAACAAGGAATTTCCGGCTTTCGCCCTGCCCGACGACTGGGACGTCGTAGTACAAGACGGTGGCGCGATACTGCGGACCGGTGTCGTCATGAGACTGATGCGCTCACGCGCCGGCAACCGTGTGATTCCGGAACGCGCGAGCTTCACGCCGCACCACGACGGCGTATCGATCCGCACGGTGACCGAAGAGTTCTTCGCCGAGCGCGCGATTCTGGCGCTGGGTCCATGGCTCGGTCGCGCACTCCCGACACTGGGCGCGCTGCTCAACGTGACCCGACAGGCGGTCGGCTGGTTCAAGCCGACCCGCCCTGACACTGTGGCGCTCGGTCGTTTCCCGATCTTCATTCTGGACCGAGGTCCGAACGACGTGGTCTACGGCTTTCCGGACTTCGAACAGCGCGGCGTCAAAGCGGCGCCTCACAACCACGGGCCCGTGGTCGGCCCCGACGACTGGGGTCCGCAGGCCACCGAGGCCGAACTCCGCCCGGTCGGCGATGCGTTGGCGGCCCTTGTCCCGGGCGCGGCCGGGCCAATCATCGATCGAGACGTCTGCCTCTACACCAACACCGTGCCCGCCGACCGCCTGCCCGATGCGGGCGAGGAATTCATCATCGATCGCTGGCCGGATTCCCGCCTAATCGTCTGCTCCGCGTGTTCAGGCCACGGTGCGAAGTTCGCGCCTGCCATCGGGCAAAGGCTTGCCCGACTGGCCACCGATCCGTCCTACGAAGCGGAGTCCTTCTTTCAGCTTTCCCGATATTCTCAATTCGCCTGAGCGGATATCGCGGCGTGGCCGGATCGGCTACGTTACCCTAGCGGTGTCACTGGCCGATATGTTCTGCGCCGGCGAGCTTCGGCGCGGGACCTCCGAATTCGCGCGCGAAGACTATTGAAGCGCGAATTGAGCCTTGAGCCGTGGTGTGAATCGGCGTGGCCCGAGGCTGATCGGCACGATAAGTCTCTGATTCACATCACATTGGAGGGGGCATGCTTCGATGCCGATTCACATCCCGGCCTTCCGCCGACCTGCACGCTCGTCGGCCGGACGTGCCGCGGTGGTCTCGCAGCGGCGAGCAAATCCTGTAGCTTGTAACCGTAGTTAGTCACGTCAACCGCGCCTCACCCCACCGAAAATTTTAGAATCCTCAACGCCTTGGTCATTCCCGTTTGGAGGAGCGGTGATCCTCGGGTAGGCGGGATACGTACTCGTCCACATTCCGGACCAGCGGAGCACTGATAAGGTTTTGCGTATTACCTTATCAGTTGGCCAGCTGACTCCGCTTCGTATGAAAGCTTATCAGTCGATCAACTGACCCCGTTTTGACTCGAAAGCTGATGAGTTCGCCATCTGGCTCTGTTTCGTACGTCTGCTTATCGGTTTTGTAGGAAGCAGAACCGTTTAGCATTTTTCGGGTATCGCTCGCTGGGGGAAAAATCAATAAAAAAACTGCTCGACTGCTGCAGCTCAGGTTCTCTCGGTAGGGGAGAGATGGCATTCTCCGACGGGCACGCGTTGAGGACGGACTACGGTACGCCGTAGCGCGCGAATTCCTCGGCGATGTCGCCCCGGACAGCTTTCGCGGCCGCGACATCGGCTTCTCCCGAAGCCGTCTCGCCGCGGCGGATCTTTGCCCGGCCGCGACCGTACAGCGCGGCGGCGAGCGTGGGGTCGATGCGTAGCGCGGCGTCGTAGTCGGCGATGGCCGCATCGGTCCGTCCAGCCTTGAGGTGGGCGAGCGCGCGGGAATCGTAGGTCGCAGCCGTATGCGCGCCCGACCCGATCGCCTTGTCGCAGGCTTCCACCGCGCCTTGCGGGTCGCCCGTGCTCGCCCGGATCCAGCAAAGGCCGCTCCAAGCCACTTCCATGTCGGCGTTCAGACGAGTCGCGGCGGTGTAGTCGCTTTCGGCGCGTACGAGATCGCCCTTCTTCAGCCAGGCCTGGGCGCGGTTGACGAAGGCGCCGGGGTATGCCGGCTGGAGGGCGATGGCTCGGTCGAAATCCTCCATCGCGGCGTCGTAGTCGCCTGTCCTCAGTCTCGCCGCGCCGCGGTTGTTGACGGGCTTGGCGAAGGTCGGATCGATGCCTATGGCCGCCTCGAAGTCGGCGACAGCGCGGTCGTAGTCGACCTTCGCTGCGTAGGCGATGCCGCGGTTGTTGTGGGCGATGGCCAAGGCCTGTGGCCCGCCACGGCCGGCTGCGATGAAGGCAGAGCAGGCCTCGATCCTCCGGTCGGGGGACGAAGCGGCGTTGCAGAGCTCGACGTTCCGGAATTGACCTTCCGGCTTCTGCGCCGACGCGGGGGCGGCCAGCAGCAGGATCATAACTGGCGCCGTCCCGAAGACCTTCAGCATCCCCGGCAGATGCCGAGAGCGCGGTCGGCCCTCCGCTGCCGGGGAGGCGCAACGGTCGGACCGGCCTTCCGCTTCATGACCGCATCCTTGCCCTCCTCGATCAGGGTGGCGAACTTGACCGTGCCGTCGTCCGAAATCTCGATGTGGGGCGTGGTGCCCCGGATCCCCAACGTCGCCACCGGCGTGTCCACCTTCATGCTCCCGGTCTTGGCGACGCTGCCGGCGACGAAGGTGAAGGTGCCTCTGGTCAGGCTGATCAGGGTTGAATTGTCCTTGCCGTCCGGATCGTAGACGAACTCGCTCATTTCCATGCTGGCGTTACTCGACAGGCTGAAGGAGCTGCCGTCGGCGAAATTGATACCGAGGCGCCCGTCGGCGCCCGTCCTGACGACGTCGCCCCGATAGACTGGATCGCCGACCTTCGCGCTGGCCCCGTTCTCGGACAGTCTCGCCTGCACAACCGCGGCATCGATATGCTCGATCACTGCCTTGCCAGCGACGGTCACGACCTTGCCGATTGGCTTGACGTCCTGCGCCCGAAGCGGCGCAGGCGGATACGCCACTGCAACGAGCAAAAGGCAGAGAAGTCCTGCGACCGTCCTTAGTCCGTGCATGCGTCGCTCCCGTCCGTGAAGTGCCCGCTTCGGCGGAATGATGCCAGAGCGCGCCCGGCGCACCATACCGCATGTTGCGACCGCCACTCTTTAGTCGCAACGGACGATGGTCCCGACCGCTCAGCGCCAACAAAAGAGCGCATTTGCGCGCACTCAGTCAACATTTCGTGAAGGGGTCTCGGGATGACAAAGCGTAGTCTGATGCGCAAAACCGGACACCTCGGCGGGTGGACTCACACGCGATCCATGGGTCCGGCCGCTTCGGCGGAAGCGGGCAGCATGCGAGGCGTTCAAGATGTCGCTCGCACGTGTCTTCACCGGTCTTTGGCCGGCGCAGAACCAACGCAGTCCGTCGTCCGTCCGCGGCGGGCGCGCTGTAGAGTCGGCGGTTGTCGCGAGACTCGGATGGGCCGGAGCGCTGTCTTTCGTCCCGTTGATCCTGACGGCGCTGAAAGAAGCGTGGGCCGCCGATCCCGATCTCGCGTTGTTCGACGATGCTTCCATCACCTACAAGGGCTTCGAGCATGGCACCTTCGAACTCATCACGAAGGAGGCGGTGCCGCGCCACATCATCGTGGACGATCCCGGGCAGACGGTCATCCTCAGCAAGACCGGATCGTCCGTCAGCTTCGCGCAGGTCGCCAACAACGCTTCGCGGATGGAGGACCTGCAGAGCCGGCAGCAGGACGTGCTCGACAACTACTCGAAGGACCATGGGCCGTCCGGATCCGGCACGCCTCCGGGCGAAGCGGTCGATCAGACGCTGCAGCCGATCGATTTCCACGCGCCGGACGGGCCCAATCCACAACATGCCCTTCCCGGGCTGGTGGTGCCGGCCAGCTTCGTGCCGGATGGGCCGTTGATCCATTCGCCACCGACACTGACGCTCGGGTCGGGCCCCGTCGAGATCGACACAGTCGCGTTCGATGAGTTCTCGGCGAGCAGCGGCAGCTTCTCGGCCACGAGCTTCGGCTCCGGCACGACCCCGACCTTCGGCATCGCGGGCGGCGCGATCGGCGCTTTCACCGTCGCGGGCGCAAGCTACGACGTCGAGAAGGCCGGCTCCTTCGGAATCCTGTACTTGAACAGCGGGACCGGCGCCTACGCCTACGTACCGAACAACGACGCTATCAACGCGTTGAAGGCGCCGAACGCCGACAGCTTCACGATCACGGCGTCCGACGACTTTGCCTCGGCAAGCCAAACCTTCACGATCGACATCGCCGGCACCGACGACGCGGCAGCGATAAGCGGCGAGACCGGCGGATCCGTCGCCACGATCGCCATGACTGCCGCCGCAATCGCGGCGGCGGCCATGGCGCACCACGTCCCAACCGCGACCGGCAAACTCGCCGACACCGATGTCGACGATCCGGCCAACACGTTTACGGCGGTGAGTTCTCCGCATGCCAGCGACAAAGGCTATGGCAGCTTTACGATGACGTCCGACGGGCACTGGACCTATGCGCTGGATTCCGCCAGCGCCGCGGTGCTGGCGCTAACGGCGGGCCAGACCCTGACAGACACCTTCACCGTGACCACCATCGGCGGCACGCCGCAGGTCGTCACGATGACCATCCAAGGCGCCGACGATCCGGCCGTCATCTCCGGGGACACGCATGGTCGCGTGGTCGAAGCAGGCGGAGCCGACAATTCCGCGCAGGGCGTCCCAACCGCGTGCGGCCTTTTGACCGCCACCGACGTCGACGGCCCGTCGAACGCGTTCGATCCCGTCAAATGTCCGGAGCCGAGCGACCACGGTTACGGCAGCTTCACCATGACCGCGGATGGGCACTGGACCTTCGCGCTCGACAACGGCAACTGCGCGGTGCAGGCGCTGAACGCAGGTCAATCGCTGACTGACGATTTCACCGTGAGGGCCGCGGACGGTACGGCACAGACGGTGACGGTCACCATCGAGGGCGCCAACGACGCCGCGGTCGTCTGCGGCGATATTTGCGGACGCGTGACCGAGCCAAGCAATTCCTGCGAACCCCCGCCAAGCGCCAGCGGCACCTTGTCCGAGCGGGACGTCGACAATCCCGACGACACCTTCACGGCCACGACATGTCCGCAGGCGAGCGACCACGGCTACGGCAGTTTCACGATGACGACCTGCGGCACGTGGACATATGTCCTCAACCCCGACAATCCCGCGGTCCAGGCCTTGAGGTCTTGTGACGCGCTGACCGACACCTTCACCGTGACCACGATCGACGGCACGCCGCAGATCGTGACCGTGGTCATTCAGGGCGCCGACGACCAAGGCTTTGACAACCGGGCCGAGCCCGCGTTCCATTTCGAGGCGGGTGCGGAACAGCAGCATGCCAGCTCGACGCCCCCGGCGGTCACTTCCTCGGTACCCGTCGCCGCGCTCAATCCGGAGTACGATTCCGCCGCGGCCGCATGGCCCCATCCGGCCGATGAGGCGCCGGAGGGTTGGCGTTTCGACGGGGAGGCTGCTGGCAAGGGCGGACAGCTACCCTTCCAACACGATCTGATCCTCTGAGAGCCGCCGACGCCTTCGTCGCGTCCGGCTGATTGGCGTTTTCCGGGGCGCTCCCATGGCTGCGCCGATCACATTCATGGACCCGCACCGCCATCAGCTGCACGGCCATCAAGAAGCTGCACGGCCATCAAGAGCCATGAAGGGGCGCTACTTCATTTCCGCTCCGAGGCACGATAATAATGAGTCATTGTAACCTCCAAAATCATACTCGGAAAGGCGACAGGAGCAGCACTTGCAGGATTCGCGATGTCCGCTTCGGGTCAATCGCGTCGGTCGGCCGTTCGGTTGACCACTTCTCGTCGGCCCGACAGCAGACATTCGCATCAGGCCGCCGCTCCGAAAAAAGGTCCAGCCGACCACGGCTCGATCGCGGATAGCTGTCCGCTTTGGGTCGCCAGAAGGAAAGCGTCCCGACTAAAGCGTTACGACACCCCGAACCAACTTCGCTTTAAACCTTTGATTACCGACGGTGAGAATTGGCAGATTGCAGAGTAAAAGCCCCAAAAGGTTTACGTCACTTTGCCGCCTCGAGGCCCCTTGATATTTTCGAGCTACTTGGAACTTATCCTTTCGGAGGTTGTTTACTGCTGTTGTCTAAGTGGGGGAAACAATGAAAGCGTCGGTAGTCTCGACGGATTCGAGCGATAGCTCGACTGCAGGCGAATTTCTGGCCACCGAAATACGAAGATCCCTAAGCACACCGCCTGCTGCCTTGGTGTTATTTGCAGCTCCTCAGCATGACCACGGAGCGATACTTTCTGCCATAAAAAAGGAGCTGCCCGATACCATCGTTGTTGGAGCTTCATCTGCCGGCGAGTTTACGAATGTGAGCAGTGGTCAAGGCTTGGCGTGTGCACTGGGGTTGGTGGGCGACGATGTGGTCTTCTCACATAGTGTTGGACGTAACCTCGCGATGGATGCCACTGCGGCAGCCCAGGAGATAGTTTCGAGGTTTACACCAACACCGCCCGGACGATTTCCGTTTCGGGCTGCTCTCGTTCTAGCTGATGCTCTAGCTGGGCATGCTGATATTTTAGTAGATCAGTTGACGTTAGCTACAGCCGGTCAGTATCAGTTTTTTGGTGGAGGAGCGGGGGACAACGCTCAATTTCAAAAGACCACTGTATTTTGTGGAGAAGAAGTTTTGTCCGACGCCGCGGTGGCATTGGAGATTCTCTCCTCGAAGCCGATCGGCGTGGGTGTTAGTCACGGCTGGAAACCTGCGTCCCGAGCCTATCGCGTCACGGCGAGCGACGGCATGAAAGTGATAAGCCTTGATGGGTTTCCAGCGATCGAAGCATTCGTAGAACACGCGGAAGAGACTCATCAGAACTTGGATCGGAAAGAACCGTTACCATTCTTCCTGCACAATATTATTGGGGTTGATAGCGGAGCTGAACATCGCTTGCGTGTTCCTCTGGCTGTGGATGAGGAAGGCGCAGTTGTGTGCGCCGCTGAGGTCCCCGTTGGTTCAGTTGTAAGAATTATGAAGACTAGCACGGCATCCGCAGTTTCTGCCGCGAAGCAGGCTGCAAATGCTGCTTTGGATGCATTAGGCGGCCCCCCAGCGGCGGCCCTTTTCTTTGATTGCGTCGCTACTCGCCTCCGTATGGGAGACGAGTTCGGGTTGGAACTCTCAAGCCTGCAAGAACGATTTTCGGAAGTGCCGTTGACGGGGTGTAACACCCACGGTCAAATCGCCCGAGCGGAGGGGCAGTTCAGTGGCTTTCACAACTGCACTGCAGTCGTTTGCGTATTTCCCGAGTAGGTCACTTGAAGGATGACGGGGCTCATCTTTTAAGTGGTTTTGCCAACGCCAACGGGAGGCGAGAAGCTGCCGCGCGATTAGCCAAGTTTATGGGAGGCGATGCTTTCCTCATTTTCTTGAAGGATGAAGAAACGGGGAGTTTTACGCCAGCTCAGGGATTTGACCAGCGCCTGCCTGGCGGCCCGTCTTGGCGAGCGTTTTTGAAGCAAGCATCAAGCTGCTGTGAGTTCTTCGGAGAGGTAGCATTTCCCGACGCTAACACGCTCGTTCCCGCGGTCGCTCGTTCGACCCCTGCGGCAATCCTGGTATTTGTCGGCAGGAACTTGTCTAGAGCTATCGCCGAAAGTTGGTGACGGCGAGAATCGGAAAGGCGGCATATCGTGGGGGTGCTTGACGCCTCCACTTCTCCACCGAAGGAGCGATATGCCG
>NZ_JADPIQ010000051.1:0-59590 GCF_023073015.1 Bradyrhizobium sp. 87 | reverse complement strand
ATCGACGGCCATCCCCATAGCCGCATCGAAGACCTCATGCCGTGGCGATTCCGCAAAACGTCAAGCCAGCCTCAATAGGGTTGCGGCTAAGCGCTTACGGATGTCCCGGGTTCTGTTGAATTTCTGAAGAGGTCGGGGTTGCCGTTGAGCCGGTAGGCTCGGCGTGCTGATTCCACAAAGGAGAGCGACGTGATGACGAGAGATATCACACCGGCTGGTTAGCCGGCGACCGGGCTGTGGACGAAGCGTTTGCGAAAGTGCCAGGCGAGCTTTGACCGGTTCTGCCTTCCGGCAGGGATCGAGGCGCTCGGCACGATGACGGAGGCGGATGTGACGGCGGCCTGCGAACGGGTTAGGGCGTGAACGCCCGCGAGGTCACGATTCCGTCCTGGGACAATGGCGGCGCAGGAGCACTGGCTCGCTCGCTGGGCGATGGACTTGATGCTGATCAATGTGTTGACGCGCCGGTTCGCCCGCGCTGTCCGGCTGCCGGAGGGTGACGTGCAGGCATCGGCCGGATCGGGGGGTGTCAAAGTCGGCTGCCTCGCGGAGGTTCGTAGCGCTGCCGACCGCGCGGCTGGCCGACTTCATGGCGGCCGATCTGTCGGCGCTCGACCTTCTGGTGGTCCAAATCGACGGGCTGCATCTCGGCGACGATCTTGTGCTGGCCACCGCGATCGGGGTCGACGGCGAAGTCAAAAAGCATCCGTGGCGCTGGTGGAAGGGGCGACCGGATTGCCGCAACGTTTCAGGCCCTACTGGACGATCTGGTTTCGCGCGGGCGCGACCCGGCGGTGCCAAGACTGTTGAGCGTTGTCGAAGGCGATCTGCCGCACCTTCGGTTCGGTCGCCACGACCCAGCGCTGCCAGATCTACAAGGTGCGCAAACATCATGGAACGCCTGCCGAAAGAGCATCATGCGGCCACCCGTCGGGTGCTGCGCCAACCTGGGAGCTCGATGACGCCGAAATGGCTGAAGAATTGATCCGCAATGTCGCGCGTCGAGTCGATCGGCATGGCTCGGCGTAGCTGTGAGCATCCTCGCGGGCCTCGACGAAATCCTGACTGTCGTCCGGTTGAAGTTGCCGAAGGAGCTTCGTTCATCGCTTGCCTGTACAACATCACCGAGAACATGATGCGCACCATTCGCGGTGTCACGCGCAACATCAAACGCGGGCGGGATGGCCCTGCGACGGGTCACGGCTGGCGCTCGAGGTCAACAACGGCGTCGGACGATTGAAGGCGCATAAGCAATGATCGGTTCTGCGTGCGGCCACGATCGCAGGACGATCAAGCCCATGCCCACGTCACGACGGCCGCGTGGCATTCATTCCGGCAGCGTCGGCCCGGTTGAACAGCCATCGGGAGATCCCCGGCGCTGTTCACGGCGTCAGCCACGCTAACCGAGCCAGCATCTCAATCAGAAAGGGCCGGTCCTCGGCTTTTGCCCCAGTCTGCAGAGCACCGCTCTCCGTGTGCGCGCGTAGCACACTGCCGCAACCCCAATGTTGGCGTGCCCGAGTTCAGCATCAGAAGCGCCTATTGGCGTGAGCGCCTCGGCGGCAACCGAAGGTGACCGCCAAATGTCAAGTATGCTGGGCGGACGGAAGAAGCCCGACGCATCTGCCGGGTCTGAAATGCGTCGGGCTGAGTGGGAGACTGAGTGCGACAGTCTTCCTCCCAGAACCTGTCTCTGCAAATAGTATGCCGCGCCCGTACTGCTACATCACTACCTTGACCTAGATATCTGTTCTGCCGCGAAGTTCCTTGAGGCATTCAGAGAGGCTCGGGGCACAGCTCGTTCTTGAAGGCTAAAACAAGCTGAGCTTACTCCCTTCCAAAAAGTCCCGCCATCACCTTTCGTTTGGATCAAAAATGAGGCAGAAGAACCGAACAACGGGCCGCCGGCTCATCAACAACAGATATCTAGATGTTTCATACATTGCTACGCGTGACTGGAACGATCGCCCCGAGCTCGCGCACGACAGAGGCTAACGATCGAGATCTGAGCTTAGACTTCGCGAAAGGTGCGCTCATTCTTTTGGTGATCGTTGGGCACCTGATCCAGTATGTCATCTACCGAGACGACGGGTTTTGGTATTCGCCGTACTACAAATCGATCTATATGTTTCACATGCCACTCTTTATGGCGATAAGCGGATATCTTTCTTCTCGATCGCTGCTGCAAAAGTCGTTCACTCGAGCCGCCAGCGACCGTGCGAAGCAGCTCTTGCTGCCGATGCTGTTTTGGTGGACGTTCATGGAGACCGTTAAGCTGGCGGCATTGTGGCGCGCGACCAGCATAACGAGCGGACTTTTGGGATTTTTAGACGATTTCGCTGGCACCTATTGGTTCATCTGGGCCACGTTTGTTTCCTACCTTCTCATCAAGATTTCTAGCAGGCTCGACCAGCGATCGTGGGTCATATCTGGCGTAGCCATACTGGTCGCACTCGCGCCTCTGACATTCTCCATATCACCCCTGATCAGATTCACTTACCCATTCTTCTGCTTCGGCTTCTTGCTTGCTCAATCGAGAGAACGATGGACGAGTACATGGCGACGTCACAAGCCGCTCCTGGTCTTATTTCTCTCGATAGTGACTTGCGTATGCTTTCTAGCGTGGGGCAAGGACACCTATGTCTACAATAATCTTGGGATAATTCACGATCTTCGGTCGGCTAAAGACGTGCTTCTGATGTTTGTTGGCTCTGCAGCTGCCTCAGCAATCGTTATCGAACTCCTGCTGCAATGCTGGAGCCTTGGCCATTCAAATCGGATGGCCCGCTTTATCGCTGTGGAGTTGGGCCAGACCACGCTGCTGCTCTACCTGGTCCAGGGTACCGTGTTCCGTCTCATGGATTTCGTACAATTCGGAGAACTTTGGGATCTCACGACCCGGTTGATCATCGCGGGTCTGCTCGGTGCCTCGATTATTGCGATCGCGCTAATGGTGCGCTCGATTGTTCGCGGCGTTCCATATCTATCTCAGCTCGTCGTTGGAATGCCGCCACGCTCAGGTCTCCCGCAGGCCAAACCTGCAATAAACTAGCTGTATTGCATTTAATTGTTTGAGTACGGCAGGGTATTGCGATGGCATCGACTTGTGACGCCCGGAACAGCGGTCGACGGCGACGGCGTGCCGCCCGTCGAGCCGGTGATCGGCATAAGAGCAACCCCATCGAAGCGTGTATTGCTCAGGTTTGTATGGCACCGGCGAACTCAGCCCATTGCGTCCGTCTGTTCAATCGAGAGTCGTGAGATGAGCTTCGCTGTACCAGTCCTCTAGCCGCCGGGTTTCGACCCAGATCTGGCGATCGAACGTAATCCAATCACACTCGGCGAAATGTTTCTTCGAGTGCCGTACTGAATCCGAGACGTCCCAGTCGTTCGACTCTCCGTCTCGGCCCGCAGTTCCCATGCACTACCTTGACTTGGAAGGCGTCCAGTTTACGATCGAGTCGCGCAAACCGTCCGGAAGACGACATGACTCCTGCGACGCGGGGAATGCTGCGTTAAGGACATCAGCTGCCCAGCGCGAGAGGCCCTCCTGCAGCAGCTGACGGTCCTCTACATAGCCTGCGTCTGTGCCAAGCTGCAGGAAATCTCTAGCGTTGCGTATCGTGTCCTCGGGACTGATATGAAAGCTGAGAAACGGCATGTCAGCTACAAGCAGGGCGCGAGGCCTTGTTCGCGCGACCGCCTCCAAGTGGTGATTCATCATCCCATGCTGACGGGTAAAGTGTCATCACACCCAAGGCATACATTGCCGACGCTATCGCCGACAAGAATGACGTCGACGACAGGATCGGCGATACATGCCGTCACCGCATCATAACCCGTGGTCATGACGATGGTGTGCCTTTCCTCCTTGCATCATTGCAGAACTGGAACGTGACGCGTTCAACTGACAGCTGCGAAATGTGGCTCTGTTCGATCTGATCCGGCCTCCGCATGTCTCTGGAAACGGCCTTCCCCTTGGAACCCACATTGCAGATGCGAGGTCACAATCGCCCATTTCGAAAGTCTATGGCAAGGCTCTCTCAAGTCGTTCGGGAAGCCGACGACAGCTCAGGATCCTTCATCTTGCGCTACCGCGCGCGTCTTCAGGCCAGCGCATCGGCAGCGTCACAGATGCGTGCATAAATTTCGTCCAGGTCACCTGCTGTTACACAATATGGCGCATCACATAAATCGTATTACCGAGTGGACGCAGCAAGAGATTGCGGTCGTTAAGAAGGCGTGAAGCCTCGGGCCGACGCCTGCGAGATAGCCGGTATCTCTCGTCTTCAGGTCGAGTGCTGTGATGGTGCCGCTACGGCGAACGTTTGCAAAGCGCGGATCGGCGCGGAATCCTTCAATTGCCTGCTCTTGCATGGTTGCGACCGCAGCGATGCGCCGGTAACATTCCTGGCCTTTCCACAGATCCAGGTTAGCTTTGGCGGCGGCACAGGCCACCGGATTTGCCGTATACGAACTCGAATGAAAGAATGTGCGCGTACGGTCTTTTGAATAATGGGCATCGAAAATCTCTGCCCGGCAGAGTGTCACCGCGAGCGGCAGCGCCCCTCCCGTGAGACCCTTGGAATAGCACGCTATATCTGGCACAACATTGGCCTGCTCACAGGCGAAGATTGTTCCGGTGCGGCCCCAGCCCGTCATGACCTCATCGGCAATGAACAGAACGTCCGACGCCTCGCAGATCCGCTTCATCTCTCTTAGCACCCAAGCTGGGTACATCAGCATTCCGCCTGCCCCTAACATCAGAGGCTCGACAATAAAGGCTGCGGGATTTTCGTTCCGACATGCTGACTCAAGCGCATCGAGCGTCGCCCGCTCACGACCGCTCGCAGGGAACGGGATTGAGGTCACGTCGAACAGGAGAGGTCCGTACGCCGCGTTGAAGACACCGCGGGCACCAACTGACATCGCGCCGAACGTGTCCCCGTGATAGGAGTGCTGCTACAATGATGCGTGTTCGCTCTTCACCTATATTGTGCCAGTAACCGAGTGCCATCTTCAAGGCGACTTCCACGCTGGCTGACCCGCTGTCCGAGTAGAACACGTGGTCCAAGCCTTGGGGTGTGAGTTTCAAAAGGAGCCGAGCGACCTCCTCAGCCGGATCATGCGTGTAGCCGGCGAAAATGACTTGGTTTAGCTTGCCGGCCTGTTCCTGAATCGCGCTCACGATCTACGGATGGCAATGGCCGTGAGTGACGACCCACCAGGGTGAGATTGCATCTATGATTCGATTATGCATCCGCAGTGTAGAGATAAGCACCATCGCCACGCACAACCTTGGTCATCTCGTTGTGAAGAGCATGCTGCGTGAATGGATGCCAAATTGGCGACCTCTTGTTTGGCTTCATGGCGTGAAATCGCCGGGAATAAACGAGCCTTTGAAGACAGCCTGCAGGCTCTCTGCCGTCAAAGGAGAAATCCAGGGCAGCCGTCCTAACCAACGCACCCGCGCGATGTCACAAATTGCGCTCTCAGTCTCCGAATTTCTTTCTCCGATGAATGCGATCCCAAGAATGTCGATCTGGCGCTTTCGCAAGGCCTCTATCGAGAGCAGGGAGTGATTGATGGTTCCGAGTAGCGTGCGCGCGCAAAGCACGACGGGAAGTCGCCACCGCTCGAAGATGTCGATGTAGAGTGCACTAGAATTCAGCGGCACCATCAGCCCGCCAGCGCCTTCGATGACGAGCGGTCGCTCCCCGGTATGCGGCAGGACGAGCGAATCGGGGTCGATGCGAATTCCGTCTATTTCGGCGGCATGGTGCGGCGAGGCGGACGTTTTAAGGCGGTAACGCTCCGGAACGATCCGATCGGCCGGAAGACCGCTCAGTCGTGCGACCTGCTCGCTATCGGTCTCTCCTTCAACACCGGCCTGAATTGGTTTCCAATAATTCGCGCCGAGAAGATGGGCAAGGCCTGCCGAAAAGACAGATTTTCCGATCCCTGCATCTGTGCCGGTCACCACGATCCGCTGGCTCATCGAGATTCGCCCCCCGTCTCCTCAGCGAGGGCATCGAGCATCGCACGCACCTCATCCTCTCCGACGTTGAGCGTCAGTGAAATTCGTAAACGGGCCGTGCCGGTCGGCACTGTTGTCGGTCTGATTCCTCGGATGTCAAATCCGCGAGCCTGTAGCGCGGACGCTAGCCTCATGGCGCGGGCATTCTCGCCAACGATATAGGGAAGGATCTGCGAGTTCGAAGGACTTCTCTCGCCTCGCGCAACCATCTCCTGATGCGTGAACGCGACAAGCTTCGCCAGCCGCTGTTGGCGCTCCGGCTCCTCCTGCAGGATCAACAGAGCCTCCCGTACGGCCACCGCCATTAACGGCGAAGGGGCGGTCGCGAAGATAAACGGGCGACAGCGATTGATCATGAAATCGCGCAGCACGCCAGAGGCGGTGACAAGCGCGCCGGCAGCTCCCAGCGCCTTGCCGCAGGTATGAATAACCAGGAGATGTCCTTCAAACGGCCCTGTGAGCCCTCGCCCCTGCTCGCCGTAAACGCCGGTGGCATGAGCTTCGTCCACAACCAAGAACGCATCGTGCCGGTCCGCGATCGCGAGCAGGTCTTCAAGCGGTGCGAAATCGCCATCCATGCTGTAGAGGCTCTCGACTACGATCCAGACCTGCCTCGCTCCGCCCGCGGCACGCCAGTCGCAAATTGCGCTTTCGATAAACTGCGGGCGGTTATGGGCGGTGATTCGAAACGCGGCTCGGCCAGCTCGTGCTCCTTCGTGAATGCTGGCGTGAACCAGGGAATCAAGGACGAGCAGGTCATCCCGTTGCGGCAACGTTGTCAGCACCGCAACCTTTGCAACATAGCCACCGCCGAAGAAGAGCGCGGTCTGCGCGCCGAAGAACCGCGCCGCTGCTGCTTCGAGGCATTCGTGCTCCTCGCAGTTGCCGCGCAGAAGCCGTGATCCGCCGGCTCTGATCGAAGTACCGGCTTCAAGCGCGGTGACGATCGCTTTTTTCATCCGCGGCGCGCTCGCCAGGGCCAGATAATCGTTGGATGAAAAGTCAATCCCGGTGCGCGGCCTGAGACTCTGCAGGCGGTTCTCGCGTTTAAGCGCATCCAAGCCTGCCGCATAGCTGGTGACTTTACCCGCAATGATGGTATTCATTCTTCACTCGCTGAGCCAAGGGTCGACGCCGCAAAACTCCTAACTGGCCACCAACGACAGGGCTCTACGCGATTAGCTTGTTGGATTCAAATCGGCACGATGCGATTTTGTCGATCAACCAGCACAATGCGCGGCCTGAAGATTCTTGCCTCCGCCTCGTCAACTGAGGCGTATGCAACGATGCTTATCCTATCGCCGGGCATCGCCAGTCGCGCCGCCGCACCGTTCACGTCTACCGTGCCGGACCCTCGCGGCGCTTCTGTCGCAAACGTTGCAAAGCGTGCCCCCGTCTCGAGGTTGTAGAGTTCGACGCGTTCGTTAATCAGGATACCGGCCGCGTCCAAAAGTGCGCGATCAATCGAGATCGAGCCTTCAAAGTGCAGGTCGGATTCAGTTACCGAGGCGCAATGAATCTTTCCCTTCATCAAGACAATCTGCATTTCTTACCTACGCTAGTGGCTTGCGCGCAGCACGCCGTTCTTCTGATGGCTTAAGCGAGTCCAGACGTAATGCCGAGCCGAGCTAACAAACTTGCATCACCGTCAAATTGCGGGTTTTTGATAGTCAGCAACACATCGCCGACAAAGATGGAGTTCGCACCCGCCAAGAAGCATAGGGCTTGGAGTTCATCACTCATGTACTGGCGCCCGGCGGCCAACCGTACGACGCTCTTGGGCATCATGATCCGCGCGGTCGCCACCAGGCGCACCAGTGCAATCGGATCGGGACGCTCCGCCGTGACCTTCACCGGCACGCCATTCACCTCGTTCCACAGGTTGATCCTCGGGTGAAGTGTCCACGTTATGATTGTAGAAGTCGAGGCCGGCGTCGGCGAGGCGTGCGGCTTGCTTTGGCGTGAGCATGCCGGGCGTTACGCACGTCTCCATGCCAACACGTTTAACGGGGGCAATCATGTCGCAGACCTTATCGAGGTCGCGGTCCTTTGGACTGCGCCACGCCGCGGCCATGCAGAAGCGACTCGCCCCGGCCGCCTTGGCGCGCTGCGCGGCGGCGACCACATCAGCGCGATCCGTCAAGCGAGTCGCCTTCAGGCCAGTGTCGTAATACACGCTCTGTGCGCAATAGGCGCAGTCTTCAGGACAGCCGCCGGTCTTGATCTGAGCAGGCTTCCGGTTTCGACGTGGGTCAAAATTACCGCGATGAACGGTCTGGGCCTGAACTAGGAGCTCGGGAATTGGCTGCACGTAAACCCCCTCCGCCTCGGCACGTTCGCAGTCGCGGCGGACCGGCGCGCCGTTGCGGCCGCTATTGCCTTCGGCTTCCACAGCACCCTCAAGATTTTCGCTCGATCGTACAGACGACAACGTCGTGCGTAGCTCCGCAAAGCAACACTCTTGCCCTGTATTGAACGAGAAATATCGCCGAGTTGCGCGGGCATGGCGCTGATATCAGGCTAATCGCCGCCCCCTCATGCAGGATTTCCCCGCAGGCGCGCCTCACTCAGGTAACTAGGCGGTGCGTCCGGTAGTTGCGCCCCCTAGGAGCCTCTTCCGATGCAAATGTATTTGGCCGCGCGCCGTGTATAACGGAGCGACGGATCTGCTCACCTGACTGAATCCTCAATGGTGTTGTTATGCGCGTCACATTCCGCACAACAAACGGCGGCCTCAACAAGCCGACTCTGCGAGCGTTACCTTCCGCCCCTTTCAGAAGTGCAGCGGGTTGGGCTCTGGGGCGCAGAGTAGTGGCTGACGGCCCCTTGGCGGGCCTTGGCCACCTAGGCTCGCTCGCCGCTGTGCTCGTCGTCCCTGGCTGTGTGAGCAACTCCGCGGGAGTCTCGATTATGTCGCCGCCGCCCGACTTGGCTCCGGCGGGGCGAGATCCGCTAAGGTGTCGCACTCATCTGCGCAAACAGAATTGCCGCTTCAGACGGCCCGAGCCCGACGATGCCCACGAAGGCTGCCGGAGGCATCGGAATGACCTGCCGCGTCGGCCTCCAGAGATGCAGGCAATAGCGACTATTGTTCACATACTGCGAATGAGGAGGATGCAGCTGCATCACGCATTCCTCTTCATCCCAAAACATATCTTTAGCGAGGCACATCTCCTCCCAGTTTGGAGATCGCCGTGGCGTCGACACTGAGACATGCTCCCATCCCGGACGGATTAAGCCGATGATCTTGAGTTGGCAGCCACAAGGCCCCTGCACGAAGAAGAGACCAGAAGGGCCAGACCCTGGTGCAGTGGCGAATTGGCCCTCGCGAACGCGCCCCGCTTCCAGTCTTTCTACACTGTGCCTCCTCATGCGTCCTCCATTTGGCCGATAGAGTTGCATCCGGCACCACTCGTCTTGTCCGAGTCGCACATCGAACGGGCACCCGGGCATGGGCAGCCCCAGCTACCGCTGATCATCTGCACCGAACCTACTTGGATGAAGATCATCGGTTCTATCCGCACCGTTCACCGGGGAGTTCTCTTGGGTTTGTCTTTCGACATCTGATCGTCTCTTCAATTTTCTTGTCATTCGCGCCTTCGTTGCGAACCCGGCAGACAATCTGCGCAGAGATCTATGATGGCCCGTCTTGGCAAGCCGTGCCAGCAGGAGCTTCTGCTCGCCTCTTCGCCTGAACATGTCCGCAATGTATGGCGTTGAGTTCAGCAGTGCTTGGTGCAAGATGCCAGAATTCGACTGAAACGCCTCACGCCAAAATGGCGGCGGAAGCCAATTCGCGTGGCATGATCCGGCGAACCGGCTACTTTGTCACCCAAACAAACGTCCTGGCTTCGGCAACATGATGCAAAGCGCGACGCCAATGCCTCGCCAGTTCATCGAGCGAGAGGCTTTTGATTCGACGACCTGACGGTGGGCTTTCATCTCATCCTTCTCATGTCTAGCGGTTAGCCGGCTTGCCGCCTGAGACACCGTCAATGCGTCATCTATGTGGCCGGCCCCGCGACTCAGAATGGATTCATGGTCAGAGGCTCGGACGCGCGGACCGCGCTCGTTCAGCAGCCTAGCTCATTGGCCTTACCGCATGACGCAGTTTCGCAGTTCAGCTAACGGGCTGTGAGCTCCAACGGAGAGACACCCGCGCCGAGGTCACAAGGCGTTGACGATCGGTGCAACCGTCCGCCCGCTGGCGATCAGAACTGCCCATCAAGCTCATTTCTTTGCCGCCCCTCCGCGAGGCGAGCCAGCTTATCATATTCTTCAGCGACCTTGAGGAGCCTGCATCTGGATGTGTCGTCCTCGAGCGACTCCGCTTTTCTTCGGGTCGCTTCAGCACGGCTTCTCCAATGTTTGGCGTCTGAGAACAGCTTTTTTTCCTTCATGCGGAAGACGATGCAATTTTTAGATCACGAAAATGCGACACATGCCCTACGTAAGATCCCGTAGGTTGGCTTTCGCAAAAGCACCTCATTTGCGGTTATCTGCCGACCACTCTGTTGATGTCTGCGATGCGACAAGCCGCTCGCAGCAAGCGCGGCAAAGGGCGCGAATGCGCGACTCTCGACATTAGGGCTTGAATCGTACGTAGCGTCAGATTGTAGGGTCTCTTACAGTTGGCAAGCGTGCTTGGCCGTACAACAGCTTCCGGGCGACACAATTTCGAGTGTATCATTTGGCGCCCAGATTGCAGAACGCCCGCCTTGTCCCGGGCGCCGCAGTGAAGTCGCCTCGGCGAATCATTGCACGTGTGGCGACTAAGCCAGGCTGCAGGGGAACCGGATTCTAAGATCGCAGCAGCATCCTCGCGTGGCGGTTGCCCGATTTGACAGATTGCTCACGCAGAAGGTCGCCGTCCGGAGATCGGGGCCTCGCAGCTCAGAGTGGAATGGAAGTTGGAGGCCATACTCATCTTACGTAGCCGTGATGCGGCCGCGGGGAACCTGCAATAGCTTGCTCACGCCAAAACAGGTAGCTCCAGGCATACACGGTTGCCAGCATTCTCGCCAGAGATGCGTCGACTGGTCGCTCATGCCGAAGCCGCCTTCGGGTGCCTGGATTGCCTCCGCCGCCGCCTCCATCACGTTTTTCGTATCCAAAGACGGGCAACACGGCCTTCGCAGTAGCAATGACTTCTACAGCTTTGGCTAGCAAGTGGCCGTTCAACTGATGGCCATGGCGAGCGCGCGAGGTCAGACCACAAGGAAATCTCGATCTATGCTCTGTCCGAAATGTCACACAGATAACTGGTGCGAGATCGCAATGCACGATCCCTGGAGCGGCCGACCAGTGATCAACTGCAATACTTGCGGTGAGTATGCCGAATACGATTGCCTCCAGCGCAAAACAGCGCACGCGATCATCGCAGCTACCTTGGCCTGTAACGTTAGCAAAGAGGACGAGCGAGATCCGCGGGCGGTTGCTGAAACGATTTTGGATGTGCTGGAGAATGCCGGCCTAACAATCGCTCGCGCCTCAAGATGAATGGGAGGACGCCGATCGGCGCCCGCTACAAGGCCCCGGCCATCCATCAGAGAGCATGGCCAACTGCGCCGCTCGTTCCAACAGCCATTTGATTGCCTGCAAAACCGCGGTCTTTCCCCCGGCCGACCAGGAGTAGTCGGCGTAGCAAGTCTTCAATACCAACACGATTGTAGCAAACGCGCCAATCTGGACTCGAGCCGCGATGCTCTCAATGGGACCAGGGCTGAGTACCGCTTAGGCCTTCCAACGTGACGCTCGGCAAATCTTCCCACAAATATCGAATCCGCGATGATCAACCCGGCGTGGCCTGCACCTGACGACGCCTTTCGAGCTCGTCCATAGTTCAAGGTTATCTAGAACGGCGAAGTCATTGTTGGGTTACCTGACGGGAGCTTGGCTCTTTGACCAGGTTAACGGGCTGCCGATTGATCTCGTTTCCAATCTTCTCAGCCGCCGCGGCACCGACAACTCCCGGGAAGCAGCCCCATTACGATGGTGACAGCGGCAGAGCTCGGCTGGATAGACAAAGCCAATTCGCACCGACTCGCCAGAGCATTCCAGCCATGGGCGATCGATTGCGTCGCCAAGGCACCTCCTATCCACACATTTAAGTAAGCTTGATTGATTCGCTTGATCACTCGTGGCCACCGACGAGCAGCCTCCCAACTGGGGGGTCGCTATGCGCGCACACTCGAGCGGACCTGAGCTGCGCCTTCCGCAGACGATTGATACCCAAAGCCAACTGCCTTGGTGAAGCGCCTCCCGCCCTGCTCGTCTTGCGGCTGGCTCCTGGCAAACGAATACGGGTTCGACATATTCACGCGATAAGCTCGGAGAGGGATTGAATCATACGTAGCGTCAGATTGTAGAGTGCACAGCTAGGGAGCACCAATGTTCGGCCGCTTCCAGCGGAGCAGGCCGACCGCTTGCGATGAGAGGTCTTCTGCCAAAGCGGCTGAGGATCGCGCTCAGCCGAAGAACGCCTTTCTGTCCTGTCCACGCAATCGCCGGCCCCATGAAGACAAGATCGCCCACATGTAAGAAGGACCAATCCAGCCTTGGAGGCTACGAAATACGTTTGCGGGCACTGAGTTCCAAACCAGCCGCCGCGAGATCGATGCGGTATCCCGGAGCGGTCATGTGAGAGGACCCGATGGATCCAACAGGGTCTTGCTCGTCGATCACTGTGAGGGCCAATGCCGGGCCATTGTTGGTTTCAAGAATGGCGATCCGGGAGCCGCGTATATGTGCGGCGCCCCCGTTGTGACGGGGCCTCGCCAAAAGCTGTCATCGTGGTGCGCTTATCACCATTCCCGAATGCACGTCATGCCATGGTCGGACGGACGCAGCCTCGTTGAACGAAAGCAGACTAGATGAACAACAGTAATCCGAGACGAGTCCGCGCAAGTGCTAGGCATGGCAGCGGCCATCGCGGGAGCAAGAGAGCTGCCGATAGATCCGCGAGCTGGATCCGCTCGAGGTGCAGGCCTGACGATTGCCCAAGAGCCGAACGCCGATCCGGCAATGAGGCCCATCAAGACCTGACGAGCGAGTATTGAGAAGCTCATGTGAGCGCCTTGGAAGAGATGATGTGGAAGTTTATACCCGCGAGGGACTGAAGATTGATCTCGGCACCTTGATTTAGGGCAACACCGCGTTCGAACCCGATAAGCCGGCGATCCATTTCGAGACGCGCCTCTAAAGCTTACGCTGCTTTCGGCGCATTCGAGCGGGGGCACTTGGCTTAATGGCCCGGCTCGACCTCTCCACTCTCCACGAGCAGCTCATCCGACTTCCTTCTGCCGAGGGGCTGCAAATCAAATGTGATAGTTGAGGTAGAACGCAGTTGATCCGTCAGCTCAGGCTGCTATCCGCAGAATGCTTGCTCAAGAACCGGACTTTGCCGACAAGAGAAGGGGCGCTCGGGACCAGCAAACCACCAGTTTCAATGGCAGCGGCACGTGCTCGAGGCGGCTTAATTCACCCACAAGCGGGCTTTGCCTGGTCATACTACGGCCGGCCCGAAGACATGCTTGCGAGCGCGGAAAACACCCCCCGGCGGAATGGTCGCCGAACCGAGCACTGACCTTGTGAGCCATATCGTCCGCGCTAAACGCACCATTGTTGTTGATTCCTTGGCCACTCGCGAGCAATGAACCGCCAGATGCCTTTCGCTACTGAATTCGCCCTTCGGGGGCGCAGGGCACACTAATCGTCGCGATAACCCCCTTGAGGTCCCATATAGCACTGGCCTCATTCATCCAGCGTTTTTCTGTGAACTCAAACAGCACGGAAGCAGTATGCGCGCCTTCACTTTTGCTTGCCAGATCACCAACTTGATTGTCCAGAAATGATCGACGATGATAAGTACTGCGCGACAGAGAACGAATTTAAATGCTTTGTTTGGCCGGCTTGCTCGCGGTTGCACTGGATGAACAGCAAGATTGGAAAACTCTTAGGCAAGGACACGAAATGAGGGAAACTCGCTGGCTCAACGTGCGAGTTGACCACGAACGGACTGTGGAACGCTTCTCGGCCAAACGGGTCTGCTTACCTCCCATCCGCGCCGCAATTTCATTGGTCGCGCCCACGCCGAGAAACGCCTGACGAAGGCCGAACGGAATCTTCCGGACTACAAACTTTCGTATAGTCCTTCAAAACCCTTTCGATGTGGAAGGTTACCTCCGTACAGTTGAGCGCTTGATGCAATGCCTATACAGAATCCAGAACTCGGCCGTTCGAGAGCGTGACGCTTCCGCATTTCGAAGAGGCCAGACGCGATTGACGTCGTCGATCGGGGACCGACATTAGCCTGCACAGAGCAACGATTTGTCAAACCAAGAGAGCAAACGGCGGGTCGCTCTAATCACCGGCGTGACTGGACAGGACGGCGCCTATCTGGCCGAATATCTGCTGTCGCTCGGCTATGTCGTGCACGGCATCAAGCGGCGCTCGTCCTCGTTCAACACTGCGCGGGTCGACCATCTCTACCAGGACCCGCATCTCGGGGACGTGCCGTTCCTGATGCACTACGGCGACATGACGGACTCGACCAATCTGATCCAGCTGGTGCAGCAGATCCGGCCGACCGAGATCTACAATCTGGCCGCCCAAAGCCACGTCGCGGTCAGCTTCGAGAGTCCCGAATACACCGCCAATGCCGATGGGATCGGCGTGCTGCGGCTGCTGGAAGCGATTCGCATCCTCGGCATGGTGAAGGAGACGCGGTTCTACCAGGCCTCGACCTCCGAGCTCTACGGCCTCGTCCGGGAGATCCCGCAGAAGGAGACCACGCCGTTCTATCCGCGCTCGCCCTACGGCGTGGCAAAACTCTACGGCTACTGGATCACGGTGAACTACCGCGAAGCCTATGGCATGTTCGCCAGCAACGGCATCCTGTTCAACCACGAGAGCCCGATCCGCGGCGAGACATTTGTGACCCGCAAGATCACGCGCGCTGTCGCCCGTATCGAGGTCGGGCTGGAGGAGACGCTCTATCTCGGCAATCTCGAAGCCAAGCGCGACTGGGGCCACGCGCGCGATTACGTCGAGGGCATGCACAAGATCCTGCAAGCCGACAAGCCCGATGATTTCGTGCTCGCCACCGGCGAGATGCACTCGGTGCGCGAGATGGTCGAGCTATCGTTCGCCCACCTCGGCCGCCGCATTGCATGGCGTGGAGCAGGGGTCGAGGAGACCGGCGTCGATGAGACGAGCGGCAAGACGGTGGTGAAGATCGATCCGACCTATTTCCGCCCCACCGAGGTCGATCTCCTCGTCGGCGACGCCAGCAAGGCGCATCAGGTGCTCGGCTGGAAGCCGAAGCACACGTTCGCCCAGCTCGTCGAGGAGATGATGGCAAGCGATCTGGCGGAAGCAAAACGGGAGGCGGCCCATGGCAAGCGCACCGTTTGAGCTGAAGGGCAAAAGCGTCTACGTCGCCGGCCATCGCGGTATGGTCGGCAGCGCGATTGCGCGCCGGCTCGCGCGGGAGGACGTGCAGCTCGTCACGGTCGACCGGCGCGAGGTCGATCTCTGCAACCAGACGGCCGTGTTCGAATGGTTCGCGAAAACGCGGCCGCAGGTGATCTTCCTCGCCGCCGCAAAAGTCGGCGGCATCGTCGCCAACGACACGCTGCGGGCCGAGTTCATCTACGACAACATCACGATTGCTGCGAACGTGATCCAGGCCGCGCATCAAAACGGCGCCGAAAAGCTGATGTTTTTGGGCTCGTCCTGCATCTATCCGAAGCTAGCCCCACAGCCGCTGCGCGAGGTCTCGGTGCTATCAGGCCCGCTGGAGCCGACCAACGAGCCCTATGCGATCGCCAAGATCGCCGGCATCAAGATGGCGGAAGCCTATCGCAGCCAGTATGGCAGCGACTTCATCAGCGTGATGCCCACCAATCTCTACGGCCCCGGCGACAATTATCATCCCGAATTGAGCCATGTCGTTGCCGCGCTGATCCGCCGCTTCCACGAGGCGAAGGTCGCGGGCGCAAAGAGTGTCGCCGTGTGGGGCACCGGCACGCCACGGCGCGAGTTCCTTTATGTTGACGACATGGCGGATGCCTGCGTGCACCTGATGAAGAGCTATTCGGGACCGGAGCTGATCAATATCGGCACAGGCGAGGACATCACCATCGCCGAGTTCGCCCGTGTCGTCGCCGAGGTCGTTGGCTACAGCGGCGAGATTGCCTTCGACACGTCGCGCCCCGATGGCACTCCGCGCAAGCTGCTCGACGTCAGCCGTCTCGCAAGCCTCGGCTGGCGCGCGAGGACATGGCTTGTAGATGGAATGCGCCAGACCTACCGGGCCTTCTTGGCCGTATCGGGTACATCGGACAAAACGAGAGCCTCATGCAGCTGCTAACTGCTGACGGCGCTCATTGTGCGATTGCCAGACAGTTGCTTTAGGATCTCCCGGCGAATTCGACAGGGCTCCACGTTTTCTTGGAGTTCGAGCACCTCCGGGTGCCGCGTGCCCGATGGAGGGCAGGCACGGCTAGACTGGCGGATAACTAAAGCGAGCGAATTGGTCAGGCGCGCCTTGCGGGACGCTCTGTTTTGAACTTGAGGTAAACTGACTAAATGTGCGGAATTGTCGGCATCTTGGGGCGCGGTCCGGTCGCGGATCGTCTGATCGATTCACTGAAGCGACTGGAATATCGTGGCTATGACTCAGCGGGCATCGGAACGCTCAAAGGAAACCATATCGAGCTTCGACGCGCCGAGGGGAAGCTGAGGAACCTTGAGACACGCGTTCGCTGCCATCCGCTCTCAGGCCATGTCGGGATTGGGCACACGCGCTGGGCTACTCACGGCAAGCCGACGGAGCACAATGCTCATCCCCATGCAACGGACAATGTTGCAGTCGTCCATAACGGCATAATTGAGAACTTCCGCGAGCTGCGAGCGGAGCTAAAACAGCATGGCGCCTGTTTCGCCTCTGAAACAGACACCGAGGTGGTGACGCATCTCATCGACTTTTATCTGAAAGATGGCTGCTCGCCGCAGGAGGCAGTAAAAGCGTCGCTGCCGCGGCTAATCGGCGCGTTTGCGCTTGCAATCCTGTTCAAGGATCAACACGACCTCATGATCGGTGCGCGCAAGGGCTCACCACTCGCGATCGGACATGGAGAAGGCGAAATGTATCTCGGATCGGATGCTATCGCGCTCGCGCCCCTTACCGGCTTGATCACCTACCTTGAGGACGGCGATTGGGCTGTGCTCAACCGCAACTTCAGCGTGGTCTACGACGCACAAGGCACAGTTGTCCGCCGGGAGGTGATGAAATCTGGCGCGTCGTCGGTTCTCGTCGACAAAGCAAACTACCGCCACTTCATGGCGAAGGAAATCCACGAACAGCCAGAGGTGATCGGGCAGACGGTGGCGCGTTACGTCGATATCGCCACCGAGAGCGTGGCACTGCCGCAGGAGCTTCCGTTCGACTTCAACGAGATCGGACATATCTCGATCACGGCTTGCGGTACGGCAGGCTACGCCGGCCATGTCGGCAAATACTGGTTCGAGCGGCTGGCTCGTATTCCGGTCGAGCTCGATGTCGCCTCCGAATTTCGGTATCGTGAGGCGCCGATGCGCAAGGGAGATCTTGCTATCTTCATCTCGCAGTCCGGCGAGACGGCCGATACGCTGGCCGCGCTCCGCTATGCCAAATCGCAAGGCCTGCATACCCTCTCTGTCGTGAACGTACTGAGTTCGACCATTGCGCGCGAAAGCGGGACAGTGTTGCAGACGCTCGCCGGACCTGAGATCGGCGTTGCCTCGACCAAGGCGTTCACATGCCAGCTGGTCGTCCTTGCGGCGCTTGCGGTCGCTGCTGGCAAGGCGCGCGGTGAATTGCCGGATAGCGACGAGGTCGATCTCGTGCGAGCGCTGATCGAAATCCCACGGCTTGTTACCGCGGCGCTTGCCAGCGAGCCGCAGATCGAGAAGCTCGCACGCGACATCGCCAAATCGCGTGACGTGCTATATCTTGGTCGCGGCACGTCGTTTCCATTGGCCCTGGAGGGGGCACTGAAGCTGAAGGAGATCTCCTATATTCACGCCGAGGGCTATGCGGCCGGAGAGCTCAAGCACGGCCCGATCGCCTTGATCGACGAGAGCGTTCCCGTAATCGTCATTGCTCCCTGCGACCGGGTGTTCGAAAAGACCATCTCGAACATGCAGGAGGTCGCCGCACGCGGCGGCAAGATTATCTTGATAACGGACGCTCGGGGAGCCGCAGAGGTATCCATGGATTCACTCGCGACGATTGTGATGCCGGAGATGGATACGACGTTCACGTCCATTGTTTATGCGATTCCGGTGCAGCTTCTGGCCTACCACACGGCCATCCTGATGGGCACGGACGTCGACCAACCCCGAAATCTCGCGAAATCGGTAACTGTCGAATAAGGCAAGGTGATGCGACCTGGACATCGTGGTCAGATTCCGAATGCGCACAAGCCTCGGTCAGATCGAATTACGATGTGCCGCCCAGCTCCTGGCCCGATGCCACCGCATGGTTTCGCGGCGGTTCATAGCCCTCGCTTACGGAGGCGAGCCTCATGTGCAAAATTTACGGCCAATCAGGTTGCGAGGCTGGCGTGGCCTTGCCTCCGGCAAGCAAGCAGTCGCGCAGGGCTTATCACGACATTCCGATTGCTTGGACCTGGTCATAATTCGTGACAAACATCCAGGTTTCTAATACGACGTGGAAGCCAGATGAAGCTGTTCGATTAAGCCCATTATCGCTGAGGAGGCCCGCTGTGATCCTCCCCCTCAGCGCGGGTTTTGGACCGCATTAGGACCGCAGCGCCCCTCGAAGTACGAGGCGCGCCTCGCTTCGAAGGACAACGTGGCACTTGCCCGAGCATGGCGATCGGCGCTATCGGACGGGCTCGATCACCAGCACGCTCACCAAATCTTTTCCGTAAACCTCAGGTTAACTTGAGCAACTCGAGGCCAAATCGCTGGACATCGGGTGAGATGCTAACGCACCTCGGCTCCAATCGCAGGCTCGCGAGCTGTTCTAGCAGACATCTCACGGCAGCTCTTCCCTGCCGCTCTATCCCATGCATCTCGTCCTTGCTTTTCATTGCATGTCGGTGCGCTCAATGAGGAATTCGGCCACGCCACAGACAACAACCTTTCCACCGAGAATTGCCCGAGGTTTCAATAGGTTGAGAGTCACTCCTGCGACGCGAGCGGAATAACGCCCGAAAAACTGTGCGAGTTTGCGGCAATTGCCGAAAATATGCCGGAAACGTCAGGCGCTTACGGGTTGGTCGATAGTGCCCTTATGGCAGATTCGCGGCCATGAAACTGCACTCGGCTGGCGTGAGATTTTCTCCAGAACCGGCCATTTCAAACCGAGAGGAAACTCGCCATGTCACCAGTGTCCATCGCGCAAGCGTCAAAGGCCAAACAGCGCATTGGCGCCATCTTACGTGCGACGAGCGGCAACTTCCTCGAGCAGTTCGACTTCTTCTTGTTCGGGTTCTACGCCAGTGCCATCGGAAACGCGTTCTTTCCATCAGGAAGCGAAACCGCTTCACTGCTTAACACCTTCGGTGTGTTCTGGCTGGGGGCTTTGATGCGACCTGTTGGCGCGATTGTGCTTGGAGCCTATATTGACCAGATTGGCCGTCGGCAAGGCCTGATCATCACGCTTTCGATTATGGCTATTGGCACCGTCATCATCGCCTTTTGTCCCGGCTATGCAACGATCGGCATTGCCGCACCCGCGATCGTGCTGTTCGGACGGCTGTTGCAGGGCTTTTCTGCGGGCGTTGAGGTTGGCGGCGTTTCCGTCTACCTCTCCGAGATTGCCACCCCGGGTAACCGCGGCTTTTACACATCGTTTCAGTCCTCGAGCCAGCAGGTTGCGATCTTTGTCGCGGCTCTTATCGGATATTTTTTGAGCGAAGCACTTCCGGCCGAAATGGTTGCCGCCTGGGGCTGGCGGATCCCATTCTTCCTTGGCTGCCTGATCGTTCCGCTTATCTTCTTCCTGCGCCGGACGCTGGAGGAAACTCCGGAGTTTCTGGTCATGAAGACCCACCCAACGGCCCGCGAGGTCTTTGCCTCCACAGTTGCGAACTGGCGCATTGTCATTCTTGGCATGATGATCGCAATGCTGACGACCACGACCTTCTATTTCGTCACAGTGTACACGCCTACGTTCGGCAAGCACGTATTGCAGCTGTCCTCGCAGACCACGCTCTTGGTGACGCTTTTGGTCGCCGTGACGAACTTCATCTGGAACCCAATCGGCGGCGCGATCTCTGATAGAATCGGTCGGAAGCCGGTCTTGCTGACCATTGCTGGCCTTGCCTTGGTGACTGTATATCCGGCGTTGTCCTGGCTTGTGACCGACCCAAGCTTTGGCAAGATGGTGGTCGTGGAGATGATGTTCTCGTTCTATTTTGGCACCTACAGCGGCGCCATGTTGGGCGCTTTGGTCGAAATCGTGCCGAAGCACGTTCGCACAACCTGCTTTTCTTTAGCCTTCGCACTCGCCGCAGCTCTCTTTGGTACCTTTACGCCGCTGGCATCGACTTGGCTGATCGATCGGACCGACGACAAGGCTTCGCCGGGTTTCTGGTTGATGTTTGCAGCTTTGCTCGGCATTATCGCCGCGCTCAGGATTTATCCAGGAAACACCAACAGAGTTGCGAAGCTGTCGCGACCCGAGGGGTCTAACGGGGCCGTAAGCGCGCAATTTACCACACGTTAGCAGCGCGCCCACGGGGGACCTTCACGTCCAAGACTGAACTGAGCGGGGTGCGTGGCGGTCCTTGCGGTGATCTCGGTAGTCCGCGTGCCACTCGGCGGGCCGCGGGCCACTGCGGAATTCATGCAGCCTCAAGACGTGCCCGTTAAGTTTGCATGGCAGCGCACGTGGAGCTCGCGCGAGGGATGTATCTCCCTCGCGCGAGCTCTGCTCGTTTTTCACCTAACCGAAAAGTGCGAGTCGCGCCGCTCGACCACACAACGCATCGAGCGTTGCGTTAGTGCTCAGCCATTCCGACTCAGCATCAGCGACGGCTCGTCCCGATACAGCTCGACATTGCATAGGAAGAAGGTGTATCGCAGCTCGCCAATTCTCAGCTAGCGGTCGAAAAGCTTGAATCGTGCCTGGTGCGCCGCGCGTCGGGCCAGCATGACCACGACCCGGGCCGTCGCTGGCTCCGCTCGATCAGCGGCGACTTCACGCACCGCTAGTTTGGGCGGATGAGGTACCGCGCGCAAGCTGTGCGAGCTCCGTCTCGAGCGTAGGGTTGCGCTTGAACATGGCGTCGATCAACGCTTGCGCCGGCTGCTCGGCCGCTTCCACCCACGTCGCCTTCTCCGCTCGTGCGGAGGGCGCGAAGACACGCTTGACGACCGTCGGCGACCCCCTCAGACCGCATTTGGCCATGTCATCCACGCCGGCAGTTTGAGCGCTCCATTTTACGACGGAGGCACGGGCCGCACGCAAGGCGTCGATCATTGCACCGCGGCGAATTTGATTGCTTGCCTCTAACATGCTGACGAGACAAGGAAGCTTGGAACGCAGCACTTGGACTCCTCCTTCGCAGCGCCGTTCCGCATCGATCGTGCGTGCTTTGAAGTCCAACGCTTTGATTGTTGAAACATACGTAAGCTGCTGGACCCCGAGCCTCTTTGCAATGCCAGGTCCCACCTGCGCCGTATCGCCGTCGATAGTCTGCTTGCCAGTGAATATGACGTCTGGTGGGCCATATTCCTTCCCGATATTGCGAATCGCGCACGCCAGAGCGTAACTCGTCGCCAGCGTATCAGAGCCTGCGAAACTACGATCGGTGAGCAGGACAGCACGATCGGCACCAAATGTCAGCGCCTTTCGGAGAGATTCTTCGGCCGACGGCGGCCCCATTGTCAGAACAGTGATTTCGCCGCCGAACTTGTCTCGTAGCTCGAGCGCAGCTTCCAGTGCGAACAGATCATATGGGTTGATGATCGTCGGCACGCCCTGCCGCATGATCGTATTCGTGATAGGATGCACGCGGATTTGTGCGGAGTCGGGGACCTGTTTGATGCAGACGATGCTGTGCATATGCTTCTCCTAAGATGTTGAGCAGGCTCCCCACGAATAGCAACTGTCATACCACCCCAGGCACTTCGCCGATGAGAGACGAATGCAACGGCTGGCGACTGACGGTGAGACCGTTGGGACTGCGACGAGTTGCGTAAAGCGGACGTGATCTCTCTCATCTGAGTCGCGCCATAAACGGCCCGGCCGCGATCTTGCGCTGGTTCGACACCTAATCATTTCTCATAGGGCGAATACATTGCAAGCAGACGATGACCAGCACGCGGCTGACGCGAAGATGGCTTACGCTCCCGGCATGGCCCCCCAAGCAGAGCACATCGGTTTCGTATCCGCTTCATGGACCAGAGTACCGCCTCTTGCGCACGCTCTCCTACCGCGCCCGGCGATCGAGAGAGACGCGAGCCGACTTTTTATTCAGAAGCGCTTGATCTCGATACCGTGCCTTCTCAAGGCATAGCCAATCTGGCGCGGCGTCAGTCCAAGCAAGCGCGCCGCCTTGGCCTGTACCCACCCGGACGTTTCCATCGCGGCGACTACGCGCTCGCGATCTGTGACCTTGGCGGCACCTATGTTGGGTCGGCCGGGTGGCTCTAGCGGCGTCAGTTCGCTACCGACCGGCTGAACGTGTGCCACAGCTTGTGTCGGCGGCATGCTCAGCCTCGCGGGAAGTGAGATTATCGGGCTCGGCTGTCGTGCCACTTGCTCCAGCCCGCACTTCCATAGAGTGGCCGACAGGCATTGCCCGTGGCAGCAGGCAAAATCGTCTCTTACGATCGACGATCCGTGCGCCAGGGTCGCGGTCCGCTGCACACAGTTCTCCAGCTCACGGACATTACCGGGAAATCCGCAATTCATAAGAACGTCTATCGCACTTGACTCGAAGACCAGAGCACGGCCGTTCTCATTGTTGAAGTTCTTCAAGAATCGAGCGGCGAGAAGCGGAATATCAGTGCGTCTTTCGCGCAGCGGCGGCAGTAGCAGAGGAACCACGCTAATGCGATAATAGAGATCGGCACGAAACTCCTTCCTTGCCACCGCCTCTTCAAGATTCTTGTTCGTGGCAGCAATCACGCGGACGTCGACTTTGATCGTCTGATTGCCGCCCACCCGCTCGAACTCCTGCTCCTGAAGCACGCGCAGGAGTTTCGCCTGGAACGACGCCGAGATCTCGCCAATCTCATCCAGAAACAACGTTCCCTTGTCCGCGAGTTCGAAGCGACCCTTGCGCGCGTTGAATGCGCCCGTAAACGCCCCCTTCTCGTGACCGAACAATTCGGATTCCAGCACCGTCTCGGTAAGGGCTGCGCAATTCAGCTTGATAAAGGGGCGTTTGGCGCGCGCTGAACGCTCGTGAATAGCCTTCGCGACCAGCTCTTTGCCGGTACCCGATTCGCCACGCAACAGAACGGTGCTATTCGATTTTGCGATCAGCTCGATCTTCTCAAGCATCGCGCGCAGCGCCGGACTGTCGCCGATAATTCCCTCGACTTGGACCTTCTTACGCTCCCGGCCATGAGGCTTGAGCTCGGACGACGGCTGCGTCTGCAGCCGGAACTCCTCGTCCATAAGCCGCCCGCGGTCGCGCACAAAGGTGCAATGCAGCTTTGCCGTCTGGCCCAGAAGGCTTGCGACCATCGTCAGCAGGCGGAGGTCGTCCTCGAGCTGCGCATGCGTCCCGTGGTCTGCGATGCGGTCGATGCTCAGCGTACCCACAACTTTCTCGTCGATCTCTATGGGAACGCCGATGAAGGCAACACACGTATTACGGGCGGCGTCTAGCATCATCTCGACTTCCGAAAAACTGAAGATCGAATGCAGCGCTACGTTCTCGACGATGAGCGGCCGCCCCGTCGCCACAATTTGATCAATTGCTCCTTGCGGCAAGCGCCCCCCGCAACGCGCGTCGCGCCCTTCGCTCCGGCCGTCGTCTACGATGATCTCGGGCAGCCCGTCATGTTCGAACAGACATACGATGCCGCGCCGCATCTGCACGAGCGATGGCAGGCGCTCGATGACGCTCGCCAGCTTGGCTTCGAGCCGGGATAGGCCAGTGAGCGTGTGCGCTATTTCAAAGATCGTGCTTAGCGATTTCTCTTGCGACGGCGGAATAGAAGCGGAAGGGTCCGCGCCGGAGGTTGAGTTTGGTGTTTCGCTCAGGGAAACGCTGTCCAGCATAGTGACTTCTCCGTTCCTTTCTTGATCCTCCCCATCACCTCGATCGGACTTGTTAGACTCGTGTTGCATGCCTGCCTCGATCTGACATCCAGTTCTCAGGCCGGGGGCGAGAGATGACGGCTCTTCATGGCACGGCGGCAGCACTTACAGTGACTAGATTTTGCGCTTTATTCTTTCCAACTCGCTGCGCGGATTCGCCTGGCCAACATGGCTTCGATCGATGAAGCTGAGTTAGTCGGGTTCGCCAGGGACGGATTCACTCACAAGTGTTGCCCGCCATTGATCGGCACTTCGGCACCCGTGACATAACTTGCCGCATCTGAACATAGGAAGAAAATGACCTTGGCGACCTCTTCGGGTGTACCCACCCGGCGTAGTGGGATCTTTGGCACAAGATGCGCTTCCGTATCAGGCGACAAAATGTCCGTCTTGATTTCGCCGGGCGCGATCGCATTGACGCGAATGCCATGTGAGGCGTAGTCGTGCGCCATTTCGCGCGTGAGACAAGCGAGCGCAGCTTTCGACGTGGCATATGCCGTGCCTGCAAATGGATGCACCCGCGCTCCGGCGATCGAAGTCACATTGACGATCGAGCCTGACGCCGCTTTTAGCTCATCGAACAGACCTTGAGCGAGCAGGATCGGCGCCACCAGATTGAGGTGGAACACGCTCATCCAGGTATCGACTGAGGTCGCCAGCGACGTGAGCCGGGCACCGTTTGGCGTTTTTGGTGAGTTTCCGGCATTGTTTATCAGTCCCTGCAGCGGTGCGCCGGCAAGGCGCTCCTTTATCTGGGCAATCACGCGCGGTAGCGTCCGATGATCGCTCAGGTCGACTTCGATATAGCTATCCCCCTCTGAGTCCCATGGGCAGCGCACCGCGTCGAATGGTTGGCGCGCGCAAGAAATGATGCGCCAACCGGCTTCCGAAAACAATCTTCCCGTGGCGCGACCGATACCGCGCGATGCCCCGGTCAATACCAGCGTCTTCCGCTCACGCAGCGGACGGCCCGCTCCATCGGCGTGAATTGGACCACGAGGGTCCGTTTCCGACGATTTAGCTGCGACCGCGTTGTCATCTGGTAGACCTAGATTCACACGCGACTCCCTTCCGCTCCCCTCGCCCGTGCACCTGGTGCAGGATCCGGGCCAGAGCGAAGCAGGGCACAGGTGGCGCGCTTTTACGACGCAAATGGCAGGTTCCGAACATCTGGCCTGTTTGCTTTGCGACACCGGCAGCGCCGCAGCAATGGCTGTCGTCGAGCTCCCGGGTGCTGCCCACTGCGTGCGCTACGCCTCGAGCCAGAGGCTGGGGTTTCCATGGCGAGCTGACTGCGTCACCACTCCACGAGTGGTCTGTGGGTCATGCGCGCTAGACGAGATAGATTAGCTGCGGGCGGAGATCAGGATTTAATGGCCGGTTCGTCCAAGTTGCTCTCGGCCCGGTTACGCGCGGCCGCACATACGGCTCTTGAGCAATACCGATGGGCCGCCGGCCGCGCGGTTCATCACACCTCCGTCCGAAAGGACTCCGCGAGCGGAGCATGAACAAAGGCCGTCGTCCAGAAAACGAAAGCCCTGCCCAGCAAAGGCGATCCATCTACCGGACGCGCCTCCTTGCTGCTGGGACATTCTGTCGTGACTGTCTGTTACGTCAGATTTCCTCGCCGACCCGGACCGCCATTGCCGTGCTTTTCACCGTCTGGCCAGCGGCGGCGGACTTGGCTGGAGGATGACAGAACTGTAAGCTTTCCGCGCGACTCGACTTGCACCGGAGGGCCCGAAGTGTTGCCGGGCAAGACCGCCGGCCCTCGCTGGCATCCGCCTTACGCTTCTCAGGCGTTCGCCCTCCCACCGCACCGCATCCATGGTAGTGCGCCGGTCAGCCGTCGCTTGCGGGACGGAAGTCGCCATCCAACGTTCCTGCGACACGTTGCGAAACTCGACCGTGTCGAAGCCAGCAGTATCAGACCGATGATCTAGCCCGTCATTGTTCAGGCCCACATTCTGGCGCTTCAGGAAGCCGCGAAATGCTCGTATGGATTATCGATCAGGGTCAAGCGCTCCGGATTGCTCTGGTCGAATTCAATAATCCGTGGCACGAGCAGACGGGCATAGCGCGTGAAGGCGCTGGTGGGGGGAAAGCGGATCACGGTAGCGCACCGCGCAAGAAGATACATGTCGATGAGAGCGGAAGCTCCACCTTCAATTCCCATTTCCGCACTATGCAACGGCCCTGCCCGATCGGCCTGGAAACGTTTTGGTACGGCGAAGACATCGGGAAACAGACCCGATAGGCGATCGAGCACCTGTGCACTGTCCGTGCACAGGAAGACCTTTACAGGCTTTGGATATGGCAAAGCCTTGGCTTTACGGATTGCCATGCAAACCTGACGAAGGGCGAGCTCCGAATCGGCCCAGTACGGCGCATGCTCCATGATATCTTCGCCATTGCCGTGCCGAACATGAACGCCAATGATGCTATGGCCGCTAAAATGTTCCTCATACAAGGCGTCGATCCGCGCTTGAATCTCAGACCTGAGCTTGATGTTCCGAAAGATCAGTCGTTCGGCTGCCTCGCCACAACGCCACATCAGGCAGGCGTCACAGACAATGGTGTTGGCTTCGTTATCTTCTCTCGCCTGGAACAGCTCGGTCAGTTCGTCACGTTCTCGGAAGATCTGCTCATCCGGACGATTGATGCAGTCGATCGACGGCCTGTTCCACCACCGCGGGAAGAACGGTCCGGGAAACGAGAGCTGGTTGATCCGGTCATCGCAAATCACCGGTACCCCAGCGATGTCCTCAACTGGCTCGAAGAACACCGGAAAGGCGTTGCTGAACGGTCGGTCGATGTAGCAGGAACCGCGCCAGTCAACGACGAGCGTCCGCCCGGTCCGCTGCGCGTACGACCAGGCCGACGCCAATGACCAGAGGCAGTCACCGAAGCCGGTACGCCTCCGAGAAATAACAAAGCGTTCCTTGGTCAAGTTATCAAACCCTTCTCGTTGTGCAAGATCAGCTTTGTGTGGCGCACCTAGCATCTGCGATTCCGATCCACGCCAGTGGACGGCTGGTCACCGGGACGCAAGGCGATCAACCTGCAACCCTCCTCCACGGCACCGCGTTTGGGAGGTCATGCGAGAGGCCTCCAAAGAGCCCTGTTCCGCATTGCTCACCTTTTGCAATCACGCAGTCGGTGACGGATGCAGCCGTATACGGCGCAGATCCCAGAGCCCACGCAGTTCGTTCACGAGAGCTTCTCGCCTAGTCCTGTCAGAGGTGACCCTGGCGAGAAGATCGGCAAGAACAGCTTCCTTCTCAATTTGCATCAGCATGTCGAACAGGTCATGCGAGACGCGCACGCTCTCCTGGCTGGAGTGACCCATGCGGATCTCGCAGACTGTCTCCTGGCGTTCTCGGCCCGCATGAGCGCGAACCCGGTAAAGAGATACATGGGGCGGCAGTGATACAGCGAGTGCAGTCCAGCTTTCGAGCGTTGTCGCCCGCTTTTTGACGAGGAATGAACCGATTACAAGGCCATCCAGCTCGGTTGACAAAAACGCCGTAATCGCATCGGCAACGGAATCTACGATCGGTTCGGCATTGTTGTTGAACGACGTGTTAAGCAAAATCGGGACGCCTGTCCGGCTCTTGAACGCATTGATGAGTTCCCAATAGGCGGAATTGTTCGTGCGAGAAACCGTCTGCAGCCGAGCCGTACCATCGATATGCGTGATCGCGCCCAGCAAAGCACGCTTGGATTCCCGCACGCGAACGACGAAATTCATGAAGGGGTATTCTGCGCGACCATCCGGCAACTCAAAGAACGCGCCCGCATCCTCCTCCAGAACCGATGGTGCAAATGGTCGATAACTCTCGCGCTTCTTGACCATCGCATTGATCCGGTCCTTGTTCGCCGCGGGCCTCGGGTCCGCAAGAATACTACGGTTGCCGAGCGCACGAGGGCCGAACTCCGATCGGCCCTGCACCCACCCGATCACGGCGCCATCAACCATCCACTCGGCTGCTCTGGTTGCGACGTCAGCGGTCCGTTCAAACTCGAGGTGTCCGGCCCATCCCTGCAGTTCCTTTTCGATGCTATCGTCGCTGCCGACATCTGGCCCCCAATAAACCGCCTGTAGCCGCTCGCGGGGCGCAGGCTGCCCGGCCTCGTTCGACACCATCAGCGCCGCGCCCAATGCGCATCCGGCGTCATGCGCAGCCGGCTGCACGAAGATGTCTTCGAACAGGCCTGAATACAGGAGTTTTCCGTTCAGCGTGCAGTTATGGGCCACCCCGCCAGCCAGGCACAACCGTTTCATTCCGGTCGACTCACGGTAATGCCGCAGAATGTGAAACACGATCCGCTCCAGCGCCTCCTGCAACGATGCGCTCACATCTCGATGCTGTTGGGTGAACGGCATTCCCTTTCGCCGGACCTCGATATTGCGCAGCAATGCCGGGCCGATACGTTCGAGGTGAACGCGGTAGCCACCGTTTGCGGAGAGCTCATAAAATTGCGAAAAGAGCTCGCGATAGCGTGCGGGATCTCCGTAAGGAGCCAGTCCCATAACCTTATACTCGTCGAACAGGCCATAGCCGAGATATCGGATCGTCTCCAGATAGAACAGTCCGAGAGAGTTATTCTCTGGAAACGTCATAAGCTCGGTCATTTCGCTGCCTGACCCGACAGCCAAGAGACCCGACAGGAAGTCGCCACAACCGTCGATCGCGAGGACCAGGCTATCTTCAAAACCCGACATCGCCAGAGCGCTCACGGCGTGGGCCTGATGGTGGCCTACGAATGACACCCGGGAAGGATCAACTTGGGTACCGAACTCCGAGGCTAGAAGGTGCCGTAGCAGCAGATTCGCATCTAGGGGAATTGAGATTTCCGGTTGTGAGATGAACAACCGTTCGAGCATTGCATTGCAATAGGCTTCAGTAGCGTAGAACGCAATACGATCGACGTCGCGAAGCTCCACACCCGCGGCTGCAAGACAGTATTCGATCGCACTGCTCGGCAGCTTGTTTGAATGTTTGATCCGGTTGAGGCGCTCCTCTTCCACGGCAGCGATCACGCGCCCGTCCTTGACAAGTACCGCGGCGCCGTCGTGCAGAAACGTGCCCGGTAGCCCAAGGGGGTTTTCATAGACCCTGTCGAGGCCGCCACTCAATCCTAGACACAGCATCTTGTTCTCCGTTAATCCTGAGAGGCCTGTTGGCCCATTTCGTATCGCTTGCTTTGGAAGTAGGCCCCGCGGGGCCGATCAGGCACCGTTAGCTGACCAGACGCATGTAAGCGTCGCACGCGATTGGAAGTTCGCTAAGCCCGATATCTCATCTCGCACACGCGATGCTTCGCTTTAGATCTTATTCCTCTCACCGCATCAGGCGCTGCCGAAGGAGCACAGCCGAGACGAGGAAGGGGACTGCTGCGTAGATGCAAAGTGCGCCCACATGCAATCCGACGCTGTCAACCGGTCGACCAAGCATTGTTGGACGAATGAGATCGACCGAATGACTCAGCGGCAATAAGGCTGCGATGCGTTGAAATGAACCGGGCAACTGGCTCATTGGGAAGATCGTCCCGCTTAAATACATCATGGGCGTAAGAATAAGCGACTGGTAGAAGATGAAATAGTCGTGGCTCGGTGCAAGTGCTGAAACGACCATTGCGAGGCTCGCGAAAGTAACGCCAGTGAGGGCGATGGCTGGTAACGCATAGGGGATGGATGACCACTCTGCGTAACCCAGCGCGACGGCCACAATCGTGATCGCGGTCCCGGCGAGCAAGGCCTTGCTCGCTGCCCATGCCACTTCACCGAGGACAATGTCGCCGAGCGTAAGGGGCGTACAGAGCACTGCCTCCCAGGTGCAATTTGTCTGCATGCGAGCGTAAGCCGCATAGATCGTTTCGAAGGTTGCGGAGACCATCGCGCTTGTGGCAACCATTCCAGCCGCCAGAAACGAGATATATGAGGTGCCCTCAACACCACCTATGATCATTCCAAGGCCAAAACCGAGACCGAACAGAGAGCTCATCGGCTCGGCCAGATTCCCAAGAACCGATGCCAGAGCAACTTTCCGCCAAACCAGAAAATTGCGGCGCCATACCGCCATCCAGTTCCACGGATTAGCAGGGAGCGCCGGCGCAAAACGTTGCCACATCGTTCAGTCCTTTATCTCTCGCCCGGTTAGCCGCAAGAACACATCCTCCAGATTTGGAGGACGCTGCAGAAAGCGCAGATCCGTGCGGTTGACAAGCCGGAGGCGCACCTGCTCTGGATCCGTGACATAGCAGAACAGCGTCTCCCCGCTCACCTCAGCGCGCTGCACTTGGGGTCTAACCAGCGGCAGCAGTTCGTGCGGGTTACCGCCGTAAATCTCGATCACTTGGCAGCCGATCTGCTGCTCGATCAGCGCGCGAGGCTGACCTTCGGCGATCTTACGGCCGTGCTCGAGCACGCACAGGCGGTCGCACAATCGCTCCGCCTCTTCCATGAAGTGGGTGGTGAGAAGGATCGTTTTGCCGCGCCCTAATAACGAGCGCAAGCGTTCCCAAATCAGGTGACGGCCGTGCGGATCGAGGCCGGTCGTCGGCTCATCAAGGACCAAGAGCTGCGGATCGTTAATGAGGGCCCGTGCCAACGTCAGGCGTCGCTTCATGCCGCCGGACAGTTCGGCGACTCGCGCGTCCGCCTTGTTCTCCAGGCGTGCGAATTCGAGCAGTGACGGCGTGACCGCTTCCACCTCAGCCGCGCTCATGGCGAAGTAGCGCCCGAAAACGAGCAAGTTTTCGCGTACCGTGAGCTGAAGATCAAGGTTATCGAACTGTGGGACAACCCCGATCCCCCGGCGCGCCAAACGCGCCCGCGCCGGCACTGGCTCGCCGAGCACGCATATCTTACCTGCGTCGGGCGATGCAACACCCAGGATCAAACGCGCAAGCGTGCTTTTACCCGCGCCGTTTGGTCCCAGCAGACCGAAGCACTCTCCCGGCGAGACCGTAAACGAAAGAGCGTCCACGACGACCCTGTCGTCGTAGAACTTGCTCACCTGGAAAAGGTCGACTGCCGCGGTTGACATTTGCTTACGCCATCGCGACGGACGTTATTCCCGCCGCTTCCCCGCTTGCGCGCTTTTTTGTCCAAAGCAGGCCGTCACACCATACGTGATCGACGCGTCCCCACTGGCACGCGGCGGCAGCATCCGGGAAAAAGCCGCGTCCATGCAGATTGGCGCTGGTATTGCAAAGCAGCGGAATGGCTGTGAGCTTCTCGTATTCGACGAGAAGCTCGGCCACTTCATGCTGAGAGGTTCTAGAAACGGTTTGTAGACGAGCAGATCCATCGAGATGCACAACGGCGGGAATTTTGTCCCGCCATTCTGGTCGCGTCTGGTGATCGAACAGCATGTACGGATCAGGTATTCCAGGGCTAAAAATCTCCGCGGCACGATCCTCCAGGCATATCGGCGCTACCGGCCTGAAATGCTCACGAAGTTTGATGTCGTTGAGATGATCTTTCATTCCTTCCCAGCTCGCAGCCGCGAGAATGCTTCTGCCACCCAAGGCTCGCGGCCCGAGCTCGGCACGCCCGGCAAGGAAGACCACGGGCTTGTCGCAAGCGAGAATTGCCGCAAGTTGGCCCATAGTGCAGGGCGCGCCCTCCCATTCGGGCGGGACTTCGCTGGGACGCACGGCCGGTCCGCTGTAGACCGACCATTCCAGAGCTCTAAAGCCTTGCTGTGCCGCCAATGCAGAGCAAGCAGCACCAATGGCTGAGCCGCTGTCGTTCGGAAAGGGCGGCACCCACACGAAATCGAACAGGCCTGTCGCACGAAATGCACTATTCCACTTAATATTCAGGCCACAGCCGCCGGCTATGCAGAGGTTACGCGCCCCCGCAAGATTCGAATGCCGCTCCACCACATCAGCAATGGTGCGAACCAGCAGACGCTCTAGAAACACGTGAAATGACGCAAGGACGTCTTGGGCCTGTTTTTCCTTCAATCGCATTGCGCACGCATCGAAGAAGTCGTGCAGAGCTTCAAGTGGCGATTGTGAGCTGTTGATCTCTTCAAGCTCAGGACAAGCGCCCTCAGCATCCGTGGCAAAGTGGCCCTCATAAAGTTCATGAAACGTCTTAATACAATCCTCGTCGGGCGATCCCAGTGCGATATAGGCCATCAGCTTGCCGGCAATACCGAGATCCCAGCTGGTCCGGTCTGCCCGCCTGTAAGGTCCAAAGTGGTGTCCTGCCGTCGCATAGGCGTGACCTATTATCGGAAACAGGCACTCGATGAACCGGATGCCGTGGGGCTCTACATAGTAGAGGCGCGGAAAAATGCAGCCGTCCCACACCAAGCAGAAAGCAGATTGTCCGGATTTGGCAAACGAGCTGGCGCAGTATGCGGATGCTACGTGCCCGGTGACATGGGGATAGCTTTGATAGGGATATAGCTTCCCATCAAGCATGAGGCCGATCCGACCGCGGGACGTCAGGGGGCTATCGCCTTGCCGTTCGACATACGGCGCGCCCTTGAGCTTGATGGTCGTCGTCCCACTAAGGACTTCAAACTGTGACTCGAACTCTCCATCCCAGCCATCAATGACGAACTGATCAACATCGCTCGGATCCAGCCCGTGCTCCGCCAAGGCGCCAACAACGGCATCCAGGTTGTCGATAGTTTGATAACGCGGATTGTTGTTCAGCTTCTCCTGTTCGACACAAAACACCACCCGGCCGTCCTCGATCAGAGCGACTGCCCCGTCATGCGTCAACTTAATACCGCAAATGCGCATCGTAGCTCCTTTCAAGCTCGGCCGTTAGAACAAATCGAAGATCGCTCCGGATTGCGAAAGCGGACCAACAAGCAGTCTTCGTCAGCCGACTGCCCCTGGCACTGCACGCGTTCGACCTCAATGAGCGCTTCAGTCAACATCGTGATGACTGTCTCGGCGCCAGCGACATGCCCCCATCGCCTGCAGATGGCATCACGTGCAGATCCGAAGACCAGGTGCCCACCTGGAGCAAGCATCTTCACCAGCTTGTCGATTGCGGTACGCATCCGTGTCATGTCTTCGAGATAGTAAAGAACTTCGGCGACCACGATCAGATCGAACAGCTCTTCGGTCGAGAACTGCAGAATATCGGTCGCCGCCCAGCTGATATGCGACCACCTCTTGGTCCGCTGGACCGTTCGACCGATCGCTCGCGGCATAACATCGATGACCGTGAGCCGTTTGCAGTGAGGAGCAAGCTTCTCTGTGAATGCACCGGCCGCGCACCCGATCTCGAGGCCGGTTGAGACGGCGCCGTTCGACAGCGATAGCCGTAGCAATTGGGTGTGACGCTCACGTTCGAACGGATTGTCGTCAAGCCGCCACGGGTCATCGTTGGTCAGCTCCCGTTGCAAGGATTGATATGTCTTGTCCACGCTCACCACTAGATCCCCTACAAAGCTGTCAGTCAGTCGCGGCGGCAATGCCATCAGACGCGATCAGCTGCGAGGGAGCGCGCGAAAGACCTGCCCCGCGAATTGAGCCAGGCGCTTTCGATCCCGGGTTAAGGCTTGGTCCATTTGTCGCGTCTTCAATCGAGACATCGACGTCTGATGATTTCGCTACTTTGCGCGAGAGCCAGTCGCTGTTGCTCAAGGTACAGAGCGCATAGGCTTTCATCGGGAGCAGGAGGAAGATGTTGATCGGGGTGTGCAGCGAGAAGCCGATAAATCGAAGCTCGCCGGCACGGAGGGCCGCCACGCTGCATCGAACCATGGTCATCGCGACGATGGTCAGACCGGTCCACCAGGGCACGGTGCCGGTGAGCGCGAGCTGAGCGAGCGCGGCAATCGATGAGATGGCGAGCAGCAGCGGCCCGAGGTTCTGTCCGAGCACGTCGAGCGTAAGGTACCGGTCCAGGCCGGGCAACAGGTGCAAGCCCAACAGCGTGTCGCGGTAAGTGCTCCGCGCCCAGCGGAGCTGTTGCCGCAGATAGGGCAAGAGCCTGTCCGGGACCACCGTGGCGGCGATGGCGTCCGGAACGTACTCGGTTCGAAACCCTGCCTTGAGCATGAGGATCGTCAGATGGCGGTCCTCACCGAAGTCGCTCGGCTTTCCCCGGAAGAACTGCGTCTCGTACTGGTCCAGCAGCAACAGCAGCGCGGAGCGGCGGTACATGGCACACGGCCCGCAGCAGCACATGACGGCACCAAAGCGCGTCTGCGCCGCGCGCTCCTCGTTGCAAGCCAACCAGTACTCCATGTCGATCAATCGGGTCAGCCAGCTGTCGTTCCGGTTGCTGGCCGTCAATTGGCCCATGGCCGCGCCGACGGCTGGATCCTGCATCTTGCGTACGAGTTTGCTGACCACGTCGCTGGCGATTTCCGTGTCGGAATCGACGTTGAGCACGAGATCGCCGAACGACCGGCGTATCGCTGCGATCTGCGCCTTGCGCTTTCCAACGTTGCTTGGCAGCAGAATGACGTTGAACCTCGGGTCATATGCGTAGCTCGCATGGACCGGGGCCACTGCTGCGACATTTGCAGAGCCGTCATCGACGACATAAACCTGCAATCGCCCTGGGTAGTCCTGGCTTGCAAGAGACTTCAGGCAGGCCGCCAGCGTGCGCGGGTCCTCGTTGAAGCAGGGCACGATGACGTCCACGCTGGGCAGAGCACCGGCGTCGGCCGAGTCGTACGGCGGCAGTGAGGCGTCGGTTCGCAGCGCATAAAGCGCCTGCGCGCTCTTATGGACGCTGGAGAGCAACGCGTATGAGGCAACAGCAACGGTGCTGATGGTGGCAAGCAGGCTCATGGGAATTGATCTATTCAGTTTGTTTGAGGAAGCGACCGGATTGCAAATCCACGGTCATGCAGTGCTGGAATGAGCTTGGCGAGCGCCGTCACAGTCTGGTCGCGCCGACCAGAGTGAGGGCAGCGTTCCAACTCGTCGGGAGGGCACCCGTCGTGCAGGAGCACGATCGCCCCCGGGCGTACCGAGGCCAGCACCGCGGCAACAATCGCCTCGCCGCCAGGACGAGACCAGTCTTGCGGGTCGACTGACCAATGCAGGGCTGCCAGTTCGGCCTTCGCCGACGCGGCGAGGGCCTCCTTGGTCCAAGTCCCATACGGCGCACGCATGTGCCGCACAGAGGCTCGCGGGCAGGCCATTCCGATGACCTTGTTCGTTGTGAGGATCTCGTATTCCACCTCATCGGGCTTGCATTTGGATAAATCCGGGTGCGTCATTGTGTGGTTTGCGATTTCGTGCCCTTCTGCGACGATGCGCTGCATCAGCTCCGGCTGACCCGCTGCATATGCACCGATCACGCAGAAGGTGGCGGGGGCCCGATGCTGCGCCAGCACATCTAGGATAGCCGGCGTGCAATGCGGGTTGGGCCCATCATCAAATGTAAGATAGACGCAGTGCTCTCCGCCGGGGTCGGCGTAGTCGCTCCGGGCTTTAATTTCGCCGTCTGCAGACGTCACAGTTCTGGCCCGTTCCGTTCAATCATCTCACCGGCCGGCCATTCGCTCATTGGCCTCGCAATCGGCAGAACGAGGCCGACCACGTCCTCCACGCGCGTCGGAGGCACAGTGAGATAGATATCCGGACGAGCGGACCGGACACGGAGCGCTGGCAGAACAGTCGCTAATCCCTGTCGCCCGAGCAGCCTGGTAATATGTTTCTGCAGGGCAGATCGGACCGTGCCAAAACCGAACGGCACCCCAAGATCTCGCAATACGGGATACATCACGCGGATGGAGTGGCTGATTCCGAGCCCCTCGAGATCCGGGCGCACCCCGTACAATCCGAGTTCAGCCACAAGCAGATCGACCTCACCCACTTTTATGAAGCGGCGCAGTGCGCCGATGTGAATCGCAACACCACGATCATCGTAGCCGATTGCGCGAATCTCAGGCCTTGCGCCGGCCCAGCTTCGATGACCTTCAAAGGGCTTTGCATTGAATGCCCCGGTCGGACCATAGGTCTTCCGGAAGAAGTCGGACAACTCAATATGGTCAGCAAGTTGAAGCTCATTCTCCCAGCACAGCCTCCAACGAACTGGAGGGCGCGCCGAAGCACCTCGTGTGGATCCGGGCGCGATCATTTTCATAGAGAGTAATTCCTATTCATTATCTGGCTCCTGACGCACGCCAGCAGTTCGCTGCGCTCGAAAGGCTTGCTCAAAAACTGGAGTCCAGTTTGCAGGACTCGCCTCATATCGTTTTCGAAGCTGTCTGTGAGCAGAACGGTGGGAATCGCGCCTCCGGATGCAGCCAGATGATGGAAAAGCTCAAAGCCACTCATCACGCTCGACTGCATGTCCGCGATCAAGCACGACGTGATCAAACGGCGGCCCGATTTCAAGAACTCGTCTGCGCTCTCGAAGGGTTCGGGTACGTAACCCGCCGAAAAAACCATATCTGTCAGACCTTCACGCACTGACCGATCTGCATTCACAATGGATACGACGTCGAGCGTGTGCGCAACTCGCATCAGATTCACGAAGGACGGCTTCGCTTGCATGTTCGGCACGATTTCCCCGCAGCAAGGACGCAATCGGATGCGACCAAAACACATTTGGCACCCCCAACCGAAGGGGTCCAACTGGAGGGAAATCTACGGTCAGGTTAAGCGTTCGCTCAATTCTACAGCGGTACACGGCCGGTATAGAATGGGTTGGCGAAGCCATACGATGGTTTGCTCGTCCTATACGCCCACGCACATTTGCGGATCCCCACCGTGCTAGCTCGCCGAGATAGGACTTGCGCAACACGCGCGAAACTGCGACCGCACGGTCCAGATGTCTTGATCGATCCCTGGCGCTGGGCTGAGACGCGCTACGATTTGTAACCATTCTGATAGATCTGGCATCTCGCTAAACTATCCTTTGCTATCCTCAGTCGGTACAAATGGTAAAATCGATTGTATCGATAGAACACATTCACACGGTGGATCACTCAAGATTATGCGTTTCAAGGGCCTCGATCTGAATCTCCTCGTCGCGTTCGACGCCCTGGTGACGCAAGGCAATCTCACTGCGGCGGCAAGAAGCATCAACCTCAGTCAACCTGCCATGAGTGCTGCCGTCGCGCGGCTTCGCACTTACTTTCGCGATGAGCTATTCACGATGAGGGGTCGGAAGCTTGTCCCAACGCCGCGGGCTCAAGCGCTCGCAGCCCCAATTCGCGAGGCTCTCGCTCACATTCAGCTCTCCATCATTTCTCCGGAGGGCTTCACTCCGTCTCAATCGAATCGGCGATTCAGGATCATCCTGTCCGACTTCATGACTGTCGTGTTTCTTCGAAGAATCGTGGACCGCGTCGCGCGGGAAGCTCCGACGATCAATTTCGAGTTGCTGCCGCCCTTAGAGGAACCCGATGAACTTCTCCGGCGCGGTGAAGTCGATTTTCTCATGTATCCGGAGATGTTCATGTCGAGTGCGCATCCCAAGGCGGCACTGTTCGAGGACACGTTCGTTTGCGTGGGCTGCCCCATGAACAAGCAGCTGGCGCCGCGACTTACGTTCGAGAAGTACATGTCGATCGGGCACGTGGAAGCCCGGTTCGGGGGCTCCCTGAGGCCCTCCTTTCACGAATGGCTCTTGCTCGAGCATGGTTTCAAGATACGCACCGAGGTCGCAGTGCAGGGTTTTGGTATGATTCCGCCTATGTTATTGGGCACCAACCGTATAGCGAGTATGCCCTCAAGACTGGTCAGCCATTTCGCAGACACGATGCCCCTGCGGGTCATCGAACCTCCGCTGCGACTTCTCACATTCACCGAGGCCGTCCAGTGGCCGGCCATTCATAATACTGATCCTGCAAGCATTTGGATGCGCAACATGTTCTTGCAAGAGGCATCCATGATGGTCTCTCCGTCCGAGACCAACCAATGTCACGGCCCGTTCTAGCATTGTTCGGCCGTTTGCGATCTAATCTCGGTTAACCAGATCTACGCCAGGCTCGAGGCTCCGGTCCTCGCTGGTGTTCGGATTGGCGCGTTTGAGCGTAGTTTGATCGGGTCGGCCGCGCTCTTGATCTCGCGCTGGCGTGACGATCTTGCGCTTCATACAGCTCGTTCGGCGGCGCTCCGCCTGACTTGCCTGACACGACGGCTGCATCGCACTGTTCTACATGAGCTGAGGCTCAGAGCTCGCGAAGTGATCCGGCCAGTCAGATGAACGAAATCAGGCCTTGGCACTAAAATCCCTCGAATCGTACACCGCGTCAGGTTGTAGACTAAGACCTGCGATCGAGGCTGCAAACGTGGACACTGGCAGGCACCCACACCGCTCTTAACCTGCCGGTGGGCATTCTCCTTGCCGTCTACTGTCCCGGTGATCGCAGCAGCAATGCCAAAGCACCACATCGGATCGGTGGGTGCAGGTCATCCTTTCGGATCGCGACAGTGGTGTTATTCGAGAGTGTCGTGGCGCGTCGCGCGCGGGATGCCGCCGCCGTTAGTCCCGAGTTGCGGCCCGTCACCGCTGACTTCGAAGAGCTACTTCGGTGCGGCAACATGATTTGCCAATCTTACCCAAAGCATCTATGTCCAGCGCTCGCACACCAAAGCGATACTGTTCGAGGATGAAAGTGAGTGAGCTTCTGGACGAGCAAGGGACTGTGCTGCGCAACACTGATCCGGCTCACGTCTGGATATGCGAGTTATTGCTGTAGGAGCTATGGCACTTCGTTGTTTCCCGGCGCGGCCCGCGCGGCGCCGGGGGCGTGTTGCCCGTTTTGAGTGTGCCTCCACGTCCGACGGATATCGGAGCGATCCTTCGAGGCTCCGTCCTCAATCGCGAGTAACGTTTCGCCAACCGCGCGAGGTGCGCTCGCGTTGAGATACATGCCGGAAATGGTTTTGCGGCCCGCCTTCTCTCATTATACTGGCGCTTTGCGTCGCAGACTTGCGCCGTTGAAGAGCAGCCATCATCTTGTGGCATTCCAAAACCCGATGTTGCCATGCGCGAACAACGCCTTCGCGGCCACAAAGCCATCAACAGACTAGCAGCGCGTCGAAAACGCTGCTAGGTGCCGAGCGGGCGGCCGCGCCACCCATCTGATCAGATCAGTACTTTGTCTGGGCAGCCGTTCGTGAAGCTGTGTCTCAAGAGCAAGCGGGGTGGCATGTACCTGCTTTCGCTTCGCGTGGCGATCAGACAGCAAATGGCCGCTGCTGCGCCAGCATCCAGCGGAAATTGCACAGTTTCGGTCAGGCAGTGTTGGACAAAAGGGAAGCAAACGCCGTGTTGCACAACGGCACCACACGAACGCACCTGTCACATTCTTTCGCGCACGTCGCCGCTCCGTCTTCTTTTTGCCCTACCACAGCCAAACGGCTTCCCCACGTGCAGCGAAGGTGCCGCAATGAAAGGAGCTTACTGTTGGAGAAGCCGAGCGGAGTCTACGACCCGGAGGATCTCGCGAGCTTGGGAAACCTTTTTGATCGAGCAATCGCGTCTTTACCGACATGCATGCGAACCGGCGAGAATCGCGTAGCGATCGCCAGACTTGTGATGCAACGCGCAGCGAGGGACGAATTGGCGTCGCTGGCGAACTTGATGCTTGCACTTGTCTCGGCTGATTGATTAACAGCATGCGCTCAGTGCTCCTGGGGTTCGCAGCGAGAGACCATCATCTAGATCATTGAAATCACTTGATTCTCACGTGACGTCAGGTTGTAGGCTTGCAAATTGAGGACCATGACAAAAGCCACACCACGACGGCGCCGATGGCGCATTGGAGAACTTGCAGAGGCGACCGGCGTAACGGTACGCACTCTGCATCATTACGAACATACGGGGTTGTTGACGGTCGCGGAACGTACCGGTGGCGGTCACCGCATGTACGATCGTGAAAGCCTACAACGCGTCTGTCAGATACGGGCGCTACGTGAGCTCGGCTTCTCGCTTCCTGAGATCCGCAAAGCCATCGAGGGACGGTCGTCTCTCACGGACCTATTGCGCAACCATCTCGAGCGAATTGAAATTCAAGTCGCGCGGGCGACATTATTACGGGATCGATTGCGCAATATGACGACGCAAGGTGAGACAGAAGTTAGTGTCGACGAGCTACCGGCCACGTTAGATGCAATGTCGCGGATTCAGGAACGTACCCCCTCGGCCATCTGCACATGCGCCTCTAACGCTAGCCGCGAAGATCGGTGGCGCAAGATTCGGGACGAGCTACGAAGCTGCATGGATCGGGGCGAGCCGCCATGCGGTGAGCGACCAAATGCGGTCGCGCGTCAGGCCCGTTCGCTGCTGACTGAGATCGCAGGAGTTGATTCGACTGTCTCGATGATACTGAAGGTGCTGACGCGATTGACTGAACCACACAATCTCGCCGGCTGGGATGCGAGCCTCATGCGATACCTGGATCTCGCCCTCGCCGCGCTGGAGAGCCAGCTCGGAACGAGTTGACGCACCCGGCTGCCGGACTCGGTTGCTCAAATGTCTCTAACTGAATGAGCTGATGCTGATCCTTGTCTGACTGAGGATCGTTGGCCCGTAGCAATTCGCCTGCGAATGTGCGTTGTCGACACCCTGGGAACTTTCGCTCTGCCAACCTCGACGAGCACGCTTCGAAGTACTTGATCCGTACGTAGCGTCAAATTGTACCTTCTAAAAGTATCGACGCAGCGGCGGGGCGACCTACAGAGCGCCGGCTACGCCGATGGAGACTCCAATGATCTGCACCCCTTTTGGAAGTTCCCGGTGAGAGCGCTGGGCGAGAACAATTCGGTGGATGAACGTCTTTGGCCATTGCCGGCGACTCCGGCACGCTCCTTTACCTCCATGCCGCACTCGACGAAGAATGCTGCAGGGCAGCCGATGTCGCCAAGCTCAAGGCTTCAAGCCAATCTGCTGCAGGTTGCAGGCTACGCTTATGCCCCAGTTCAAGCATGGGCAGGCTCGGTCAGACGGGCGGGCACCGTCGATGCCACGCGGGTCGCTGCGGCCGAACCTCGGGCTCAATCGAAAGGGCCATTGCCACGGTTCGATTCGACTCCAAGGGAGACAATGCCGCTCCTGGGTCCATCGTTTACCGCCGCCGCGACAATACCGTCGAAATGGTCGCGCAGACCTGACCGCCCGCACCAACACCGCAGGGAGCGTTGAATGATGAACCATTCTAGGCCTCGCGATTACGCGCTGGTCACGTGCGTCGCAGTCGCCGCACCCGCAGCATTTCTCGCCCTCGCGGCAATGCTATCAGAGCTGTCGTGCGCGCCCGAACGGCCGCCCGAAGAGTACGTTCCCATTCGTCTGGTACCACTGGAATGAGCATCACTTCCACAATCGTAAGGCCGACGAACATCGGTGGCTTCTTCCACCCAGTGACACTGATGCGCACCTCGCTCTCGGGAGTGAGCTGCGAGGACCTCTTTAGAAGGAACGTTTGTGGCAACATGTCAGGCGTGCGCAGTCTGTCTGCGGATTACGCGAGTTCAAGCCACGTTAGCAGCGTTGTTCGGCCGAGTGGACGTGGCGTTTCCTCCCCTCTTGAAACAGGTATTCGCCGGGATAACGCCGTGCGCCCGCCTGATCCGCACTGATCGCTGCCGGACTTTGAGCCGGACTCTGATCCGGTGCGGCGCTTAGATCTGAGCCCGCCTGTGGCACCCACCCTCACATTCATGCACGCCTTGCGCTTCCCGGCTCCGAATACGGGGCGCGCATCAGGTAGGCTCGATGAAGGCCGTCAACTGCTCTCGTCGACGAAAGGGAGAACATCAAATTGGATACAAAACTGCAAAATATGCTTTCCTCGCTCTCGCCGGTGGCTCGCGAATTGGATGCTCTGCCGTCCGGGCGGCCTACGCGCGACAATACTTCCGTGAAACTGAATACGAATGAGAACCCATTTCCTTTGCCAGCCATCGTGATGCGAAGCGCAATTGCAGCTCTTGAGGTGCAATACCGCTATCCAGAAGATGACAATATCAGCTTGAGGCAAGCGGCCGCAGCGGCGTACGGGCTTGCCACTGATCGCGTGATGGCTGGCAATGGATCGTCTGAACTCCTCAGTCTCATTTACAGAGCCTTTCTTGCCCCGGGCGACAGCATCGCAATGATGTCGCCCGGCTTCTCATTCAATCGCAAGCTTGCCATGTTGCAAGGGGCTCGGTTCATTGAAATTCCCTGGTCTGAACCCGACTGCTTGCCGATGGACAAGCTGCTTTTCGGTCCGGCTAAACATGCCAAGTTCATTCTGCTGGCCAATCCGAACAATCCGACCGGAACCTTCGTTCCGGTCGCTGAGATCGAGCGCCTCGTTACACGGTCTGACCGATTGATCGTATTGGACGAAGCTTATGTCGATTTCGCACCTGAGGACGGCCTACGCCTCATTGAGCGCCATTCGAATCTTCTGGTCCTGCGCACGCTTTCCAAGAGTCATTCCGCCGCTGGCATTCGCGTCGGCTTCGGTTTCGGCCATCCCGAGCTGATTGGGCGGCTTCGCAACATCCAGAATGTTTTTAACATGAATGTGGTCGCTCATGCCGTAGGCATGAGCGTCCTTGCGCATCGCGACGCCTACGAGGAGAACCATCGCCACGTCAGGTCTGAGCGTCAGCGCGTAGCGGCCGCCCTCTCGGAATTTGGGTTCTCCGTAACGCCTTCCCACGCGAACTTCCTCCTCGCCCGTGTGCCGGTAGGCCAGGGTGGCAGATGGTGGCAGGCGGCGTTGCAAGACCAGAGCGTCCTCGTTGCCTTCTTTCCGGATCCCGGCCTGGAAGAGTGCATTCGGGTTAGCATCGGTACAAAGCGCCAGATGGATGCGTTTCTTGCGGCTGTCGGCAGCATTCTTAAGAAAGTGGGATGCCGTGGCTAGTGAACCCTTCCACTCAGGTCACAGATGCCCGTTCGTCATCGAACAGGACCCACACATGATGCAGCTTCGCGACCGGCCTCAGTCAGTTGTTGTCCGGTCGGCGCATTGCGAGCTGCTGAGAACGGCTTCGCAGCATATGCACGCCAGCGAGCGCTTCTTGAACCCCAAAAACCTAGCGGACTCCGGTCCTCTCTATAGGAGATAACTGAGTGAGAAACGTTCTTCCCTCAAACCTGACCTGCGGCATTTTTGATCATCTTGACGAGGACGGTCCCGATATCGCCAGGCAATACGCGGACCGCCTCGCGCTGGCGGAGGCCTACGACCGGCTCGGTTTCTATGCCTATCATCTGGCAGAGCATCATTGCACCCCCCACGGACGCGGTCCATCGCCGAACTTGTTTCTGTCAAGCGTCATACAACGCACACGGCGACTTCGCGTTGGTCCGTTGGTCATGCTGCTCAACCTCTACCACCCGTTGCGGGCATTCGAGGAGATCTGCATGTTGGATCACCTGAGCAGCGGCAGAGTCGAGGTCGGCCTTGGTCGCGGCTCCCTCCCGATCGAACTGAGCTATTTTGGGGTTGGAGCCGATGTTGCCTCTAGCCGTTACGAGGAAGCTTCCCAAATCTTCGTTAACGCGATGAATGGCGGCCCGCTCTCGTACAAAGGGCAACATTTTGCGCTGAGCGACGTTCCTTTGACGCTTTCACCTCACCAGCGTCCTTGTCCCCCGACATGGATTGCTACAAATCGGCCAGAGTCCGCGCATTGGGCGGCGGCGAATGGCGCTAATCTGGCGTGCATGGGACCCTCTTCTGCCGTTCGCAAAGTAACAGATCGCTATCGCGCTCATGGAAACGCGAAGTATGACACCAACGGTTCAGCACCATTTCTCGCATTACTCCGCATGGTCGTAATTGCCAGCTCTGAAGCAGCCGCCCGCTCCCTCGCCGCGCCAGCCTACGAAACCTGGCTCAAGAGCTTTAAGTTCTTGTACGACCTCAATGACATCCCGCCTCCATCCAACCTGCCCCTAACCTTGGATGCCGCAATTGAGAGTGAACTGTGCGTTGTCGGATCCCGCGCTTCGGTGCGCCAAACTCTTCTCGATCACGTGGAAGAGGCAGGCGCCAACTATCTCCTTTGTCAGCTCGCCTTCGGATCTCTGTCACTGGATGCCTGCCTCAACACAGCAACTGCGATTCACTCCGAGCTCATGGCGGCAGAGCACTGATGGTGAGCCGATTCCAAGCAGTTCGCCCTTGACCATGCAATAAATGGCAACACCGAGGCCCATGAGCACCGCAGCCGGATGCATTTGTCAGGCCGCTCTTATGGCTCAAGTGGCTCTTACGCGCATGAGACCCTTTCGACTACATCACCAAGGTGTAGTCTCGAGGGCAATAAACGCCGTGCCTCCCATTTTGCATGCCTTGATATTGCCCGCGCAGTGGTTTGCTTGGCCAGGTGAGTTGGCTCACGCTCATCCCGCTTTGGCGCGCCAGTTCGTCGATCGCATTCCACACGAATCCAAGATGTGGCTTATCGCACGGGCGGGCCTGTCGTGACGCGGTCCCGGCAGCGCTCTGACCAGATGGAGGAGATCGCGCGTAAGCTCGAGATCGTGCTGGCGGAGTTGGCTTCGCTGCGCATTCTGCTGGCTGCGCACGGAATTAGCACCCCTCCGCCTCTGCATGAGGACTACCTCACTGTTCAGCGATTCGCAGCGATGAACCACATAAGCCCCGAAGGGGTGCTCTCTCGGATCCGCCGCGGCAAGCTGCGCGCGGAGAAGCGCGGTGGCCGGTGGTGGGTGAAATGCACGGTTTGCACAGCATAGCCGTGCAGTGGCGAGGACAGTTATGGTAGCCGAAACGAACCAATCCGAGATACGGAATCCAACACATGGAAATGATCTGCGCGTTTAAGGGGCTGCCCTTTCTGCGCTCGACCCCGCGACCAATGGAGAAACAAGAGATGATCGAGGTCAACGTGGCGCACGACCAACACACCATCGCGGGATCGGGAGGCTCGATGTCGATGCACCCAGGCAATCACAAAACGCGCGCGTGGCAGAAGTCCAACTCCGATGCCGCTGCATGTGTTGTGGCAAATGGGAAGCGGCGCATACCCTCCGTTTTGCACGTGAGCCACCGCGCGCTACCGCGTTACGGCTTGGAGCACAGGAAAGAGAAGTGCCTTGCTCGCAAATCGCACCTTGCGAGTTCCGCTGAGCATATCTTGAACGTCCGTCTCACGCCGGCTGGGGTGTAGCCGCCGACATGTATCCCAGTCATTCGCCTGTTCAGGGTCGCCTCGCGCGCCGGTGCGCGACGCGGACAGGTCTAATTTCGCTGGGATAGTCCGAGATTCAGGCTGGAGAAGGAGATGGCCAATGATGTCACCAAGGCTAATGTCAGTCCTCGGGTCGACGGTAGCAGTCGAGCGTATATTTTGGAAATTTCGAGAATTGATCGATGGCGATAGCGCGATCTCACCTGAAGTTCGAGAGACGCTTCATGTAATCCTAGATGCAAAGCTTCTTTCCGCAAAAGATAAGATTATGAGCGACGCGCGCGCTGCGATTGACGCAACTCCTGATTTGCCGCAGGCCGCCCGCGATCGAGCATACCGGTCGCTCGACTTTGCAATGAAGATGTTCATGACCAGTGAACCGCGCCGCCCTGAGGATCCTTTTAACGAAGTTGGTATCTGCAGCGCTCATCCCAAGATGCGTTGATGCAGGACCCGCTCCAGCGATCGGCGCGCCTCACTGCCGCCGTACGACCCGGTCAAGATCGGGCTTTGCCCAGCGTGGATGTCATCGTGCCCTGTTTCAACGAGGGACCGGCGCGCGCTTGCCGCCTGCCTGAGGTCTCTCGCAAGCCAGGGCTTCCGGCAGTTCTGCTCCGCCGCCGCTCCGAGTTCCCGCACGCCGTGGTTCCTAATGCGGCATTCGGCCTTGCTCAAGCAAGGCAATTGCCGATCTGCCATAAGAGGGCGAACGCCGGGTGCCGTCAGTTCGTCGAGCACAAAATCGGGAGGCGGCGTGGAGGGCACGCGCGTGCAGTCAGTCCCAACAGCGCGGTGCAAGGTGCGACTGCTGGCCGATTTGACCCGAGACACTGACGGTGACGACGGCGAGCCGGCCGTTCACGGATGATCGGATCGGCAGCCGTGTATTCGCGACCGGCCCTGGACCTTGCAACGTACGTTTGTGTGATCTTAGCATGCGCGGAAGCCATTGCCGGACCGAATTCTAACAAGCGCTGGTGCACACCATCCACAAGGAGCACCTTTCACTCTCCTGCGGCATCTACTCCGGTTCAATGCCCGTGTCCATCTGCACTGGGCCAGAAGGCTGATCCAGAGCCACCGCACGACTTCGAATTAACTCGCCTACCTAAACCGAGAGGTTTCCAAGGTTAGGCTCCCCTCCTAGAACTCGATCCGCGATAGTCACTACAGCGGATGCATCATGAAACCCGACGAGCGCCTCGCCGAGGTCCTGGAGAACAGCACGTGTTTTGATGATGAGGCATCGGAGGTGTGGGCGCAGTGCCTCTCACCCACTGAGCGGCTGGCGTATATTCGAAAGCATCGCTCTCACTTCCGGTTCGCAGATTACGATGACGTGATATTTGTTGTACGGGGTCGGCGCTTCACCGGTTGCTCATCGCAGCTCCTTCGGTGGCGTCACAGGATAAGAGCAAGGGCGTTGCAAGGCGCTTTGCTCTTTTCGGTTGCGGTGTGGCTGGGCCTCGTGTGGGTTGCGGTGCGCTTCATCCGCTGAGATCAGCAGCACGCTTTTCGCCGACGCCACGCAATCTGGTTCGCACGCGAAAGAGCATTGCGAAGCGTGATCCGCAACGCCGCAACCTGACGCAGGGTTCGGTTCAAGCATTCCTTTCCGACGAAATGTTGCGGTGCAGCTACAGCTATCCGTGCGGATGTTGTTAAGACGCGCGAGGCTCGGGGCACTCAAGACATGAGAGTAGAAATGAAGAACTTGTTGCTCGCGACTGCAAGCACTGTGGCGCTCGGCGCGATTGCGCCCGCATTCGGCGCGGATCTGGCTGCGCAGCCCGTCCAGCCTCTTTATGGCAAAGCTCCGCAGCTTGTTGAGGCTATGATCTATGACTGGAGCGGCTACTACGTCGGCTTGAACGGCGGCTTTGGCTCAAGCGCGAATTGCTGGGAGTTCAATGGCGGCACACCTGAGGGCTGCCATGATGCGACCGGCGGTACTGTGGGTGGCCAGATCGGGTATCGAAGGCAGACGGGCCAGATCGTGCTTGGTGTTGAAGGCCAGGGGAACTGGGCTGATTTGACTGGCTCGAATGACAGCGTCGCGTTTGCGGATATCAACCAGACCAAGATTGATGCGTTCGGCCTGGTAACAGGGCAGATCGGTTATGCCGTAGACAACGTATTATTCTACGCCAAAGGTGGTGCCGCAGTGACGAGCAATACCTATCAGATTAGCTCGACCCTCACGGGCGCGCAGCTTGGGAAGAGCGACCACATTCTTTGGGGTGGTGCGCTGGGAGCTGGGATTGAGTACGGTTTCGCGCCGAGCTGGTCGGTCAGCCTCGAGTACGACCACCTATTCATGCAGCCCGGAGCGGTGCACTTCGCCGCGCCCGCAGGCGGAACCGATCGCGTCCGCCAGGATTTCGATCTTCTGACTGCCCGGCTCAATTATAAGTTCGGCGGCCCGCTTCTTCTGAAATATTGATCAGCAGTACGAACGAGGAATCGAAAGCCCCGGCCCATGGCCGGGGCTTGTTTTTGCAAGTGCAGGCTTGCTGCATCAAGCGATACCGTTATCCCAGGCGACTAGGTTGCCGCAACCCAGGCCCGAAAACCGCTCCCATATTGATGGGTGGCGGCATCCACAACCAAGCACGCTTGCGAAGATCACTGTGATCGCACGCGCGTCATCGATACGCCGAATCGTCTACCGTCATGGCCAGTCCACGTCGGATTTAGGCGATCGTGCGAACCTCTCCCGCCTCGAAAACTCGACCAACCCTCGGCGGGATACGCATCTATGCCCCCGAAGACGACGAGACGACAGGCTTGTCAGCTATTCGCGGCGACAGCATCTTCTGCACCTTGGGCTGAACGTGTCCTCGCTGTCGTGTTGCCACGCTGGTCAGATCGCTCGCTCGTGACTTCGACATAGGTCGGTACGGGGCAGCGGCGCCGAAACGTCAGATTAGACCGGGGCGAATCGACTTGGCGAGGCAATGGGTACGGCTGTTCGTCTCTAGCTTTCGCATCGGGTTCTTCAGGTGAAAGTTCACCGTATTCTCGCTGACTCTCAGGATGACTCCGATTTCACAGGATGATTTCCCCTCTTCCACCCAGCGGAGGCAATCCTTTTCTCGTTCGGATAGGGCCACTTTCATATGGCATTTGCCCTCCGATGAGGGCGCGATTTCTGTAAATGTATGATGGGACTGCCAAGCCAATGCGTTGAGACGACTGAGGCGATACTCAGGGTCGACATCGTCGAAGCTGGATGCAAAGGATACGACTGATAGCTGTCCAAATGGTCCGAACAGTGGTACGGTTACGCCGTGCTTCAGACCCGCCTCTTTGGCCTCCTTCAACACACGCATTTCGCCGGGTTGCAATTGATATTTGTGAGCGAGTTGATCCCATAGCAACGGCGCCGACTGCATCGTCGTACGCCGAACCACAGGATCGATGGCATTGTATCGGCGTTCAGCATAGCGCTCGCGCCACGCGGAAGGAAAGTTCACTGTCACGGCGGCTGGCAGATACTCTGGCCGGCGGGTCGGCTCCGCGTCCGTCAGCGCCCCGTAAGCGACTTGACTGAAGCCCTGTTCGCTCGAGCAGCTCACAAGCAGATCGAACAACACCTCGGGAGATCGATTCTGTTTTGCGCATTCGATGAAGCAAAATAGGTCCATTTGGTGCCTCCCGCCACCGACTTAGGCAATCCGGTGCTGCGTCTTTTGAGTGGATCGATTTGGGCAGGGCCCTGCGCCACTTCGGCCTCCTCTTGCTTCGAAGTGCTCGACCGAACGCGACAGTCATACTTCTCGTCATGAGCTGCAATCGAGTTGGCTGAGATCGGGTAGCTGCTCGATAGAGAACATTGTGCATGCGCCTCTTCCGGAGGAGGCGGACCTGAAGCGTCCAGCAAATGTCGTCCCAGCTGAGGCGGCAGGAGCACTGCCGCAAGCAGGAGTGTTGGAGAACTGGGCGCCACGTTCACTGCTACAATTCGGACATTCGTCGCAAGAGAGACAACCTTGTTGGTGCTAGCTGAAGAATGTATGTCGCATCGGCAAGTACGCGAACGATCGTTTACGCCTTGGGTCAGCCTCCGCGCCTCTGCTCCGGGGGCCAGCCGAGCTAGTAGACCCGGCGCCCGCGTCATAGGGCACAGAGGCAATTAGACGCAGAAATGGCATGCATCCGCTGCGATATACCCGTTTGCGGTCGCGCCGTACCGAACGGAAAGCCGGAGATTCCCGGTTGCGCGGTCGCCTGTTGCCAAGCGCTCGTGTTCAAAAGCACCCGGACATGTTTGGGCAAGCGAATCATCCGAATACGGCAATGGCCTGCGGCTTAAATGAGATCCAACCGACCGCACACATCGGCGTTGTGCTCACGCACATTGACGGACAGAAGCCGTACGCATGGTTGCGATAGCGCCCCCAAGCGTCGCTCATATCGGCCTCCTCGCACCATCAATACTGCCCTTGAAATCACCCGTCTCTGCTCTCATCCTGGTAAGCAGCGTCGCTCACGGAGTGTTCGCAGGCGGCTTGCAGCGCCTGATGCATGTCCGCAATGAGATCACTCGGCCTCTCGATGCCGGCGTGAATACGAATCAACGGTCCATCAAATGAAACCTTAGCTTCCGTTCGTGGAGGATCATCGACAGGCAGCGCAAGGCTTTCGTACCCACCCCACGACAATCCGATTCCAAAAAGGCGCAGTTTCTGGAAGAAAACCGAAAGCTGGGCCTTGGGCATAGCCTTCAGAACGACGCCGAACAGGCCACTTGCACCCAAGAAATCCCGCTTCCAAATATTGTGGCCGGGATCGTTTGGGAGCGCAGGGTGTAGAACCCGGCCCACTGCCGGGTGGTCTTCCAGGCTTTGAGCCAGCTTGATGCCATTTTCGCAATGCTGCCTCATGCGAACGGCTAGTGTCCGCAGTCCACGAAGAGCTAAATAGATGTCATCTGGCCCAGCGATCTCCCCGAAATGATGAGCGCTTGGCTGCAGGAGCGGCCACGCTTCCTTGTTAGCAGTAGCAATGCCCAGAAGGGCGTCGGAATGACCAACGATATACTTGGTCGCGGCATGGATCGAAATGTCGACGCCATGGAGAAAGGGTTTGAAATAGAGCGGCGTCGCCCAAGTGTTATCCATGAGCACGAGCGCACCCGAATGATGCGCGATCGCGCACAGCGCGGGAAGATCCTGTACCTCAAACGTCAGTGACCCCGGGGACTCCAGGTACACAGCTCGCGTTTTTGCTCCAATCTTCGCGAGTAGATCCGAAGGTTGTGTGGGATGGAAGTACTCCACTTTGACCTTAAACCTAGTTAGAACCTCGTTCGCGAATATCCTGACCGGTTCATAGACGTTATCGCAGATCAAAACATGATCCCCGGCCTTCAGGATCCCGAGAAGCGCGTGGGAGCACGCAGAGAGCCCCGAAGGGAACAAGATCGAACGATACCCGCCTTCCAGTTCACAAATGGCAGCCTCGAGAGCGCGAGACAGCGGTGAGCCGAATCGTCCGTAGTTCGTCACTGGATTCTGCTTGCGCCTATCCCACTCTTCGAGGCTTTCCGAAACGATCGTGGAACCTCGATAGACAGGCACATTGACCATCCCGGCGTGTTCAGCCGGCGCGCGACCGAGATGAGACAATTTCGTGTTGGGCTCTGGCAAGCCTTTACCCGAAGGGATCCGATCCATACTTCTCCTATCTGGGATCGCGCCGCTTAATGCGCAGCGAATGCCCACAACGTGCAACTCGTCTCCGGCGCGACCACTCGAGAACTCTGCATCGACGCCCTCTTCGTCATCATATCCAACGTTAGAGCAGCTCTCCTCCCGCACCGAAAGCGCGGTCAACCGCACAGCGAGACCGTGCCGGACCGCGCTCCTGAAAGTCGGTGGTCAGCTTCATGCAGATCTACAGTGGGTCCATCACTACAGCAAAGGTTGGGCCAGACGCGCGGGGTGCGGGCTGCAGGCGGATTAACCAGGACTGATCGAATGACTCGGCACCAGGCGACTTTCTTGTCGGACAAAAGACGCTGCATGTGGGCTCCTCGCCAAATCGGTTAAATCGGGACGATCTTGATGTGGGTTGACAATTGCACTTGTTATGAACTCGCGCGTTGGCGTTGTTTTTGCAGCCGCTTGGCTGGATCGCGCCGCTTGGCCGCATCGGCGTGGTAGGTCGAGGGGGCGCATCGGCAGGACCTTGCAGGTCGGCTCACCCCCATGCGCCCACGATGGATCATCAAGAGGCAATCATGGCTTGGACCCGCGGTCGAGCTCCGCCATCGCAAAATAGGCGCTTGCGTTCCGTAGGATTTTGTTAGCCTGCCGGAGCTCGCGGTTCTCCCGTCGGGGCCTTCAGCTTCTCGGCCATCTCAGTCGGAACGCCGGTCCGCTGCCCGCTGTCGATCTCGCCTTCTTGACCCAGTCACGAAGCGTTTGCGGTGTGCCGCCGATCTTTGCCGCAACCGATCTCACCGCCGCCCGGCGCGAAGGATGCTCGCCGGAGAGATCCAGAACCATCCGAACCGCTCGGGTTCGGACCTCGGGTGACAATTTGTCCGTCGTCTTGCTCGTCATGGCTCCATCCTCTCAGGAGTTGGAGCGTCCGACAAACCCGGGCGGTTCAAACCGATACCTGACTGAATCGAGAGCTGGACCTTAACACCACTTGAATCGTACCTAGCGTCAAGTTGTACTAACTACCGGTTCGATTCTCCGAACCCGAGACACATTCCGGCCTCAAGGTGCAGGCGCGGGACATTGAGGATCTGCGAGGCGTGCTTGAGATGATGGTGGCAGCTCTTATTGTCCTTTCGATTGTCGCCGCCGGTGGGGCTGGCTACGGCGTCCGTACTCGGCGCTTTCGCATCCGACGAGAGCGCGCGCGGCTGCATATGGCTACGGCCCACTCCGCAGAGAGTTGCAGCAGTCATCCGCCGTCGCGCAACTCGCTCGAGCAACCCGCGTGCTGGCAACCAGAAGCAGATCTTGCGGACCAGAAGCGCTCGACAATAGCCCGCGAGGGCTAAACAAATTCACACGGGCTCACCTCTCACCTGCAGAATTCGCTGCCGGCACCCTCGGCAAGGTGCAGCTGATGCGCGAGTTCTTACGTTGTGCTGCGGCGTGTCGCGGCTCCAGAACTACGACAGATGCTTTGTCTGGCGGGGACGTCCGAACGGAGCGGCGTGCCGCAGGCAGCACGCGTTTCGACGCGCTAAGTTCAAAACAATTTGAAACGCAAGTGAGTCAGATGATACCGCGAAGAAGAACCCCAATCCCAGATCGTATGATGGCTGGAGCCACGCGTGTCTCTTCGATTGCCTGCATGCTAACGGAGCTTATGCGCGGTGCAAGGCTTGTTCGTCGATCCTTGCGCTGTACGATCATCGATCCCCTTTCCGAGGCCTTAACATTCGGGCTCATCAGCCTCATACTGTTAATGATCGTGGCAAACCCCGTTTTTCAGAAAACAGGTGATCAGGATTGGAGCCAGGGCGACGATCCCACACTCTGTCTGCCGGAATGTCGCACGGGTCTGACCAGCGCTTGCGCGACCTACAGCTCGATTTCAGTGAAGGAGCTTCCGGACGTCCTAGTCAAGGCGACATTGGCAACCGGGGATCGCCGCTTCTATAGCCATTTCGGCTTTGACCTTACCGCGATCGCGCTCTCATTGCATGCCGCCCCGGGCACACAGGCCGTGCGATCGTCCATTACCCAGCAGGTTGCGAGAATTCTATTCCCCTCAGATCAACAAAATTTGGAGGTCAGGATTCAGGAGGCGCTTGTCGCAATTTGGCTCGAATGGCGGCTCAGCAAGGATGAAATCCTGAAGATCTACCTAAACCGTGTGCAGATCGGAGGCGGCATCTTCGGCGTCAGTAAAGCTGCGCAGAGTTATTTCCAGAAGCAGGTTCAGGATATCGAGCTTGGCGAAGCAGCCTTGCTTGCCGGCCTGATAAATGCGCCACTAGATCTATCTTCGCATGTTGCTCTTCCGAATGCGCGTGAGCGTGCAAACCTGGTTCTGGACACCCTCCTCGAGACCGGGCTCATCACCAATGATCAGCTGTTCGCGGCAAAGCAACATCCGGCACGCCTGATCTTCATGGATCAGGACGCATCGCCGAATTGAAGCGATCGAGGTGAGCGTGATCTCGCGGAAGATGATTGCCACTGCTGCCAACGAGTGGAGGGTAGCACAGCTGATTGATTGGCTATGAAGCCTGCTCCGTGTTGACGGCTGCGGCCAGCATTGCCTCGCCCATCACATTGTTCCCTGTGCCTTTAGGGCATAGCCGGCGCCGACAATATCTCGGACCTCTTTGTTCTGGCTGAGCTTCGACTTGCCTATGAGGCGTGTGACCTCGATCTCGACGCCGACGATCATCTTGAGCATCTCGCCGATGTAGTCCTTGGGGCTGTCGGTCATCTTCCGAGGATCGGCCTGTTTCGCCTCATGAATGCGCGTCAGGCGCGCGACTATGCCGCGGACATACGCTCATCATCGCGGATCGTGACACGTCCGTACACATGCGCAACCATGTAGTTCCAGGACGGGACCTGCTTCTTGGACTCGACCTTGCTCGGATACCAGTTTGGCGCGATGTAGGCATCCGCGGCGCGGAAATCGATCAGAACCTCATCGCCGGTGGCGAGATCCTGACAAATAGGGCTCGTACGAGCGACATGCGAATGAAGCACGCCCTGCTGACCTTCGTGCGCATGCAGCTCGAAGGGAATATGATTCGCGTCAAACCCACTCTTCCCGTTGGTAAAGAGGATGCCGAGCGGATTTTTTTCAATGAGATGGTGAAATACCTCGGCGCGAGCCTCAACGAAGTGCGGAGGGACGTACATGATAACTCCTTTGGCATTGTGGGACGCCGTGCACCATAGGGTCGCGCAGCATCAACGGTTTGGTTCAGACCTCGGTCATCTCGAATTCACTTTTGCCAGCACGATAGTCGGGGCAGATCCAATCTGCGGGCACGTCCTCCCAGCGGGCGCCGGGCGGAATGCCCTCTTCAGGCCATCCGTCTCGCTCGTTGTAAATGAGCCCGCACAACGCACACATCGAGGTCTTGTAGAGAGGCGCGTCGGACGCGATCTCGGTGTTCACGTGAGCACTTTCGTTGCTCATGACAGCTTCCATATTCGTCGGGCAGTGTTCATGAGGTCGATAGGGCGAGTCTGGCCTATCCAACTTGTAACTGCATTTTTGCTGGTGCGATCGCGATGGGATAGATCAGGCCGGGGTAGATGTTGCCGGTTGCCGGTGTAGCTGACGAGCGAGAGGCTGATCAGCGGAACGAAGCCGCCGAGTATGCCAGTGCCGATGGGATACGGAAGCGACAGCGAGGTATATCGCAGCCGCGCCGGAAAGAGCTCGACGAGAAACGCGGCATTCGGCCCATACACCAGCACTACCAAGACGAGTTGCGCCAGGAATAGCGCGGTGACGGCCACGTAGTTGTGCGCAGCCGTGGCGCTTGCAACGCCCATGTAGATGTGAATGTAGAGCGCGGCGGCGAGCAGAAGTCCGGTGACGATCAGCGGACGACGTCCGATGCCGTCTGACAAGGCCCCGCTCACGACCACCAGGGGCGTACCGATGGCTAGGGCAATGGCGACGCAGACATTCGCCGTCAGGAAATCCACCTTGAGAACGCTCTGCAGGAAATACAGCGCGTAGAATTGCCCGGTGTACCACACGCATCCCAGACCCGCCGTCGCCGAAGAGAGCATACAGCGCATAACCAAATCCTTGTCTCGTGCCGAAACTTTCGCGAACCGGCGCGCGCGAGACCTTGCCGGCCTGGCGCATCTGCTCGAAAACCGGCGACTCGCTCAGCTTGAGACGAAGATTGATCGAAAACACGACGAGAAGTGCGGACAGCAAGAACGGGATACGCCACCCCCAAGCACGGAAACCTTCCTCCCCGAGCGTTAGCCGACACGCCAGCACGACCAGAATTGCAACGAAGATGCCATCGCTTGGTAAGAAGAAGTGTCTCGATGGACCTTCAGAAAATTCTCGATCAGAAAATCAAAGATCTGCCTGCAGGCCCCTATAAAATCGGCCTAAAGGCGGTGATGGCGCATATTGACGCCGCCATCAAGCACTACAAGCGAGGACAATCCGAGCCAGACCAAACACTATTCACCGATGTTGTCTTTCGCGGCAATCAAGCTTTTGAGGGTTAAGGAAGCTTTCCGAGTGCTCGCTGGCAAGGACCCGTCGCGTATCGCGCCCCACAAAATCGAGGAGTTCCTCGGTCAGGCTGATCTACTTCGAAAGAAAGTGTTGGATCAATTTACGCGTTACCGGACCGAATGGCGCAACCCATTCCACCCACGACTACGCTCTCGATTTCGACGAGGACGAAGGCCTGATGTCAATCGTATCTGTCACGGTCTTCGCCATCGTTCTTTGCGATCAGATCGACGGGAAACTTGCTTTTGACACTGCGGCGGACCCACGAGCGCCTGCCGCCACCCCGACGACCCGGCAGGCACACCGCTGCTTGACTTAGTTACGAGCGCCCTTCTCAGATTTGCTCAAGGACATACAGATGACCCTTTGGTTTCTCGCGATCAATTGAGACCGCATTATCTTCGTACGGTGGGCACTATTGCGGGCTATCTCGTCGGTGCGCTGCGCGGCGTGCCAGGTGTTAGGGTCAAACAGAGCCAACTGTTCTCTGATAGAGAGGCTGATATCGTCGTCGAGCGATCAACGGGAGTGAGCTCTACGGAGAAGGTAATCGTTGATTTGAAGGTTTCCTCCTCAGGGAAGTCCCTTCCGAGGCGCTTCCTTCGACGTAGCGCGGTCGAAAAAGCCGCTTACTTCTTGCACCTGCCCGACGTGACGGGAGCCGTCGTTTTCTATATTCCGGCAGCAATAAAACGTATGAGATTGCCGATACAACGGAGGCGCCGATAGAGAAGATGCGAATAGTCGGCGCGGCTTCGGATACAAAGTTAGTGAGCCCAAGAGATTAGAAGTGCACCGTCTGTTTGGCATGGGCCTCCGGCTTCTCGTTGGCATAAATGCGGTGCTCTTCACGGATATGATTTTCTCGGAATGCCGGCTCACAGCCGCGATTGCCGGCGAGCGGTCCGCCGAGACGCCGGAATGCAGGGAGATAACGGCTCGGATCATCGAGCGGGAAACACGCATTTCGATCACTTCTCGGCCTCCGGCGGCAGTGTCTTTTTCAAGAAGCCGGACAGGGTCTTAATCTGCGATCCAAAGTTTGTGAACGCGAGCGGCTTCCCGTCAAATGATTGGTTTGCCCTCGCCGCGACGGCAGGAAGCGCGGTCACGGGTGTCGATCCGAAAAAACTGCAGGCGGCGGCTCATCGATGCCAGAGAACCGCACTCAAGGACGACGGCGAACAAGCTAGCGTTGCTCTTCCTAACGCAGCAGTCGGGTGTCAGGCGTTCACCAGAGACGGCGGAGGCGTGGTCGTGGATGTGGCAATACCGCTGCGAAAGCATTGAACTGGTTCAACGCAGGTCCCAGCACACCGCCGCGTTGTTGCCCGCGAAATAGCCAGAGCCTGCCCGAATTGGTTAACGGGTTGTTAATCGGGGTTCGGCAGGCTGACCATCAGCGCTGCCGATCAGCCCCCCAGCCACAGGTAGCGCAAAGCGATGGCCGGCGGCAGCGATGCCCGCCGGCCATTGTCGTGACCTAGCCCTTTCAGCAGCCGAAGGCCATCCTTGCCGCAGCAGCTGACGGTACCCACTGTCAGCGACCCATTTCGCGCGCTCAAGATGGCTCTCGAACGCGGGCCGAGCGCGCGCTGGCTCACGTTCCGGGTCAATGCGCAAGATGATCCGCGATACCTCGCGCCAGTCAGCGCCTTCCGCATCGGCATCAAGCATGCGGAGATAGGTGATGCGGTGCTGTTCATCATAGAAACATGTGCTTCCTTGCGATCGTTGGTTGCAGCGCCGGGACCATTCTCGGTCTTTGTGTCGCCCGGGTGGGCGCCGGCACGGGACTAAGGCCGCTGCGAAATGTGGCTGATTTATTTGCCGCGCGATCCGGGTTGACGTGATCGGTATGCGCGCCGGCGTTCCCAATTCGGCCCGCGGTAGGGCTGGTCATCCGGCGTTCTTGTGAAGCGCGCCGGGCGAGTACCGAGGCAGCGCCGCTGCGACATTCCATGCAGCCCGCGGCCGCTTCCAAGTCGCTAGGGAAGTTGGACAGGATAGCCAAATCGCCCCCGCGTTTCGGGGTCCGCACCTACCGCAGCGCGGGGCCGTAGGACTGCCGGCACTCGACAGCCCGGTCATGTTGCACACTGGTTATTGATCCGGCCAGCCCAACATGCAGGCTTGGGATGGGCCGGCACCGACGCCAAACACGCGCCCAGCTGGGACCGCGGCGCCTGCGCGCCGTAACGGAAGTTCAATGCCAATGTGGAGCATCTCTCGGCGGATCGCGGCCGCCACCTGAGCCGGTAAAACAAGGCGGGCCCGGTATTCCTAGGAACCCGGCCCCACAACCTCAGCAACGTCATGGCGGCGCCGTTCGGCTGCGTGTTGGGTTCTAAGCGCCCTTGTCTCAAACCGCCTTGAGCAAGGTCAAAGACTCCCCTTCTGGCAGTCGGGCTGGTCATCGGTCGACTTGATGCTATCGGCTACAAGCGGATGCAATTCAACCTCGATGGACCAGGCGAGCATAGCTTCGCCTGACAGTGGCACGAACCAAGCAGATGCGTCCTCCCATGCCGCAAAACAACAACCATGAACCATTTAGAAAAGATTGCCGGCTGTTCCCGGTCGTTAAGTGATCGTAAACCATGCGATGGCAACAAACCGCATGGAAACCGAACTCCCGCCTGAAACGATACTGCGAGACAGCCGTCGGCAAGAAAAGCGCAGGTCGCTTTTTAAGCACTATCACCGGCAATTTCTCGATCGTCTTCGTGACCGCGATTGGGTGTCTTCGTTAAAGCTTCCCGACAGCCCCGGAACGACGCTCGCTCTTTTACGAAACGGATGGATGGAGCGACGCTCAACGGGCAAAGGCGTCGAATATCGTATGACGGAAGCCGGTCTGTTGGAGCTTAGCCGGCCACGATAACTCAAAGGCGCAGTGGAGGCAACGCAGTGTCAACAGCCATGGAAATGATCGTCGCCGGCTACGTGAAGGTGCGGGACCGACGTGCCTTGACGGACCTGCTCGCGCATCGGCGCAAGATGCTGGGCGAACTACACGCTGTCTCCGGCATCGATCCCGCGAACGCTGTTCAGGCCGTCCAAGACGAAATAACAACTATCGAAGCCGGCCTAGAAGAACTCAAACCGCCGCCCGGCTCGCTCCCCGAAAACGAGTGGAGCTAGGGCGTGCGCGTTAACAAGATCAATTGGGAGAAGATCGGCCGCATGACAGAGCCCGGCCGTTACAAATGCTTCTTCGGCTATCTAACCGTTACGTCAGACGACATCGAAGTGTGGACGCGCTATCCCAACGCGACGTTCACTTTGATTGTGGGGCCAACGACTGAGCAATCGTTGGGCGAAGATTACCGTTTAGGCGCGTTCGACATCGGCGATCCACAACAGTAGGCGGTTCGCCGTCGGCGATGCCTATCAGGCTGCCGCTTGCGCCGACCTCGCCAAGGCGCTAGGCCCCGATCTAGACCGCCTCGCCGGTACATCGCTGGACAAGGGCGCCGAACTTGATGCACTCGCGGCGATGCCAGCAGACGACCGGGCTTCGCTGATCCGATGGGCGGCCCCGGCGAGATTGCCGCCTTTGCGGTCCTGCTGGCCGGTTGGTTCAGCGAGCGCGCACTCCGTGCAGAAAGACGGCGCCGGATATCCCATCGACGCCGCTGATCGTCATGGTTGCAATGCTAAGTTCCCTCGCCAATCAGTTGGGGGCAACATGGTTCGGGCATTTCGCGATACCGTCATGGCACTCACTTTTCTTGTAGTGTCGCGCGCCATGGAAAACTGCCCCCTCAGCGTCACGAGGAATTGCCCCCTCCTCGGATAGCTGAGGAGAGAGTGAATGAAGCGGGAACGAATCACTGAAAGCTCGGCGTGGAATGATCCACGGGGGCAGGTGATGAAGACGCCGGATGACGTGGCGGAGATGATGCGCCTGAGGGCGTGCGGGTGGGGTGTGA